>CAILJB010000094.1 GCA_903834465.1 uncultured Pseudomonadota bacterium
CTCCTGACCTCGCGCTGCTGCAAGGTAGCGCATTTTTTAAGGGTGAAACCAATGACAGTTATAGCAATCGAACTGGCGATTATCGCCGTCATGCTAGTGCTAATCCACAAACAACAAGGTAACAACAATCGCCGTGAAAAATTGATTAAAAAAACATGGCGTGCAATGGGAGCAAACCGATGAATACCGCAGTAATTGAACAACCACAAACCAAACCTGCCACGGTGGGTTATTTCGAGCGACCTGAAATCAACTGCTCAGGGCTGAAACTGATTTTGCAATCTCCCGCGCATTTCAAACACGCGCAGACTTCGCCACGAGTGGAAACCAAAGCGATGCAAATCGGCACAGCGGTTCACGCCTTAACGCTTGAACCCGTGAAATTCGCACAAGATTACACCGTGCTGCTCGATGACATCGACAAGCGCACCAAAGCGGGCAAAGAAGCGTGGGCGGCGTTAGAAGCGCAAAACAAAATTCTGCTCACCCGCGATGAATTTGAACAAATCAAAAATATCAGTGAAGCGGTTAAAACGCACCCAACGGCAGAAAAGATTCTGGAATTCGGATTTGCTGAATTGGAAATTTACACCCAAATCCAAGGCGTACCCGCCAAAGCCAAAATGGACTGGTATCGCAAAGGCATCATCGCAGATTTGAAAACCACCGACGACTCAAGTCCCGCAGGATTTGCCAGAGCGTGTGCCAAATACCGCTATGCGATGCAGGCGGCTTGGTATTTGGATTGTGCCAATGCTCAAGGAATGCAGGC
Organism: uncultured Pseudomonadota bacterium; assembly: GCA_903834465.1. Taxonomy (GTDB): domain Bacteria; phylum Pseudomonadota; class Gammaproteobacteria; order Methylococcales; family Methylomonadaceae; genus UBA10906. The sequence continues at coordinate 773 of CAILJB010000094.1, forward strand.
GCGAGAGTTCATTTTTATCGCGGTGGAAAAATCAGCCCCGTATTGCATCGGAATTTACACGCTCGACGACGAGACGTTGGAACGCGGACGAAACGATTATCGACGGGCATTAGCGATGTATCAACGCTGCCTTGAAACGGGCGTGTGGCATGGCTACTCCACCAACATCGAAACCTTAACGTTGCCTACATGGGCATTTAAACAAGCCGCGTAAGCACGGAGAAAAAATTATGAGCTTAAATCAATTTCCAACTCAAACCACGCCATCAAATTTAAGTCCGATGGCACAAACTGACCAAAACCGTGCGGTGGCGGAAGTCCAAGCGGCGATGATGATTGCCAGCATGAATCCGCGTAATCAACGCGGCGCAATGGACAGGATTCTAAACGCCTGCACACGGCAATCTCTGGCAGAAAGCGCGGTTTATCAATTCGCTAGAGGTGGCGCAAACGTCTCAGGCGCATCGATTCGACTTGCCGAAGCGATTGCTCAACAGTGGGGCAACATTCAATTTGGAATCCGAGAACTCGAACAGCGCACGGGCGAAAGCACGGTTCAAGCCTTTGCATGGGATGTTGAAACAAACACCCGCCGCGAAGTGACGTTTCATGTTGCTCACGAATTGCACACGCGAAAAGGCGTGAAAAAACTTACCGACCCGCGTGATATTTACGAGATGGTAGCAAACCAAGGCGCACGGCGGTTGCGCGGCTGCATCTTGGCGATTATCCCCAGTGACGTGACGGAAGCAGCGGTAGCGCAATGTGAACGCACGTTAGTCACGACCGCTGATGTCACGCCTGAAGCAATTAAACGCTTAGTGGAAGCCTTTGAAGCCTTCGGTGTGAGCAAAGAACAAATTGAACTGCGAATTCAACGCAGGCTTGATGCCGTTCAGCCTGCACAGGTGGCGAATTTACGAAAAATCTACGCCAGTATTCGTGACGGCATGAGTACCGCCGACGAGTGGTTTGAAAAACCTGTCACTAAATCGCGCAGCGTGGAGAGTTTGATTGAAGTCGAGCTGCCAAGAGAACCTGAACTGGTGGAAGAACAGTTGCCCATGAGCAACGCTGAACTGCCACCTGACCCTTATGGCGAATGGATTGGCAAAATTGAAACCTGCCAAACAGTCGGCGACATTGCCAAATTGCTCAACGAAATGCCTGCCAACGTGAAAACCGATTTGAAAGAGTTGGTGGCTAAACGGCAGGATGACATCAAAGCACAAACTCAACAAGAAGCCGTGCAATAACCCGTTTCAAGGCTGCTCGCTTATCAAGGCGAGCAGCACTTTCGGAGAAAAATGATGAGTAAAAATTTATCGAATACCGAGAGCAAGGTTCTCAAATTGATTCAAAAAGAGGGCATTACACGTTATCTGTCGCGCCAAGCGAATGTTGAGCGACGCAACAAAATCCGTGAGTTTGATAGTTACGTTGGCAGCGACGGCAAAGGTTCAACATCACCCGCAGGCATGGCAATTTCAATCGCTCGTGCCATCAAAGATTCGTTTGGTGTGGCAGTGGCAGAAATGAATGAGTGGCAATTAAACCAACTCATCATGCTCGAAAACAGCGCGATTCAAATTATCGAAAACGGTATGAAAGCTAATCTGCCGCGTGTCGAAATTCGCCAGCGCATTTTCGATGTTATCAAGCTCAACAAACAGCAATACGACATTATCAACGGAGATTCAAAATGAACGAATTACAACAATTACCAGACATGACGCTCGAAGAAGCTCAAGCCAAACACGCACAATTAAAATCACTTGAAAGCGTCATGCGTTCAAGTTTGCTTGAAATGCGAGACCGCAAAGGATGGTTGGTGTTGGGATATGCCAGTTTTTCAGAATACGGTGAAACTGAGTGGGGATTTTCACAGGCTTATTTGTACCGATTAGCAAAAGCCGCAGAAGTTCAAAAAATAATTTCGCCAATTGGCGAAAATGAAATCCCTGAAAGTACCTTGCGTCCACTTTCAAAAGTAGACGATGCCGATAAAAAAGCATTGTACGAAGAAGCCGTTGAACGTGCCTTAGCTGAAGGCAAAAAACTCGGTGCAAAAATGATGGAAGAAGTCGTTGCTGAACACCTAGCTAAAAGTTCACAAATGCAAAAACGCATTGATTTTCTTGAACTCGATAAAGAAGCTACCACCAAACAAAATGATGAATTGCGAAATGCCTTAGCGTATCAAGTCGATTCAAAAGTTGACGAAAAATTAGCTATCGAACGCGCCACCTTAATTCTTGAAAATTCCAATGCGTTACAGAATGCCCAAAAATTGATTGATGACGCGCAAGACACCATCGAACGGCTGCAACAAGAGTCCGCTGAACAGCTTGAACGTTTCAAAAAAGAAAAAGACAAAGCCATCAAAGACGGCATCAGTCTTGAAATAAACAAACGTGAAACTGAAATTCGCCAGCTAGATTACCAAGTGGAATCCTTGCAAAAACAGGCTGCCGAATTACGCGCTGCGCGGGATTTACTCGATACAGAAAATGGCACTATCAAACAACACCAAGAAAGCATCAAAGACATTAACAGTGCGATTCAAACCATCAAAAGTGCGCTCTATCTTGCTGACGAAAGCGGTAACACGCCTGTTGAACTTATCCAAGCATGGAATGCGTTAAGCCTTGCCATGGCTGAATTAGCAAACCAACTCAGTCTATTTTGTAATCGCGGCGTTGGCAGTGTGGTTATCAACGGAAATTTATTGTCCGCAGATACCAACGACGATTTTGGTGTAGATACCTTCAACAACTGGGGGAACGCATGAACGAAGAACAACGCGCCACCATCAATCAAAAATTGGACAGATTACGACTCAAACCGCGTCGCAAAACTAACTGGGGCAAGGGATTTGTAATTCCAAAAAAGAAAACTGATATTGAATTCGTAGAAGCAGCTCGTTTTAAACGAATAGCGGTTGCTAAATCAAAGGTGAATAGACGTTATCAGATGGAGACAACTGAATTATGACTACGCTAGATTTAAAAGAAGCGGCGGCATTTTTAAAAATTCATCCTGAAACTATGCGGCAAATGGCATTAGCAAAAAAAGTGCGTGGTACAAAAATTGGGCGACGGTGGGTTTTCCTTCAAGAGCATCTTGTTCAATTACTTACAGGCGATTATCCTAAACAAGGCGGCTTGCGTCTTGTGGTTAATAATGCACAGGAGCAAACCAAGTGGCAATCTACAAAAGAAAAAACGACAGAACGAACTACTGGTATATCGACTTCATCGGCGCAAACGGCGAGCGAATACGACGCTCTGCTTGCACCGAAGACAAACAAGCAGCGCAAGAACTTCACGACCGTTTAAAAGCTGAATCATGGCGTATCAAAAATGTAGGCGAAAAGCCAACTTACACATGGGAAGATGCAGTGGTTCGCTACTTATCGGAACAATCAGAAAAACGCAGTTTAGAAACCGATAAATTTCATTTACGCTGGGTTGATACCTTTTTGCGTGGCAAGTCTTTAAATGAAATCAACAAGCAAGTCTTTGATAAATTGAAATACGAAAAATTAAAGACAGGGGTTTCAAATGCCACAGTTAACAGAATGCTTGCGACGGTGAGAAAGATTGTCAACGAAGCGGCTAACGAATGGGAATGGTGCGATGCACCTCCCGTCGTTAAGATGTTAACAGAGCCGCAATCGCGGGTTCGGTGGCTGACACACGCTGAAGTCGATAGGCTGTTGGTTGAATTACCTCAGCATATCAATGTCATGGTTAGATTTTCATTGGCAACTGGACTGAGAGAACGGAACGTGACGCATCTGGAATGGTCACAAATAGATATGGATAGACGATGTGCGTGGATTACTGCCGAACAGTCTAAATCAAAGAAGGCTATCGCCGTGCCACTGAATACTGACGCATTGGCTGTTTTACGCGAACAGCGTGGCAAACACGAAACCAACGTATTTGTGTATCAAGGTAATCCAATAGAAACGGCTAATTCCAAAGCGTGGCGTAAAGCGTTAGTCAGAGCTGGAATTGAGGATTTTAGATGGCATGATTTGCGTCACACATGGGCGAGTTGGCACGTCCAAAATGGGACACCTTTAAATGTGTTGAAGGAATTAGGTGGCTGGGCTGACTTATCGATGGTGATGCGTTATGCACATTTGTCTAGTGAGCATCTTGCAGAATATGCCACTAATTCGGCTCGGAAAGTGGCAACGAATGTCCCACATTTGTCACACCAGCAAAAAATGAGACGGGTTAAATAGCTGTAACCCGTTGTTTTAATTGGTCGGAACGATAGGATTTGAACCTACGACCCCTTGTCCCCCAGACAAGTGCGCTACCAAGCTGCGCTACGCCCCGACAATGGTGAAATTGTACCACAGTGCTTTAGACATTTCACAGCGTTACGATGTTTATCAATGATATTCGTAACCTTCAGTAGCGATTTCAAACATATTTTCGGTTTCAATCGATTCACCGACAATGCGTTTTTCTTCCATCACCCATTCGCCTAAATCAATCAATTTACAACGTTCGCAACAAAAAGGTTTAAAACGTTGCTCGGCAGTCCATTCAACAGATTTTTGGCAATTTGGGCATTTTACGGTCAACATAATTAAAAAATACAACAAGTTAAAGTGAAGGGGATGTTTTCGCTACTTTGTGTGGGACGTTGACTATCACGCGAAGGGTACATAAATCGAATCGTGCAACGGTGTTTGCCACCACTAATTTCAACAAAATAAGGTTGCGATTTGTCTAAACTAACGCAAACCAACTGATTCGGTAAATTCGTATCTAAAGTAATTTGAAAAAATCCCGCCGGCGCAATTTCCTCGGTAACAGTATGACTATTACGAATAAAACTCAAAATTAGCGCAATTGCCTCTCCAATATCGGCGAATGGGCGACTCCATTGACTTAAATCGTGAACGCACGTTGCATCATCCTGATTTAACCAATAATGAAATTCAGGCAAATCAAACGAACACGTTCCACCTGGAATTGCACTGCGTTGCGCGACACTTTGAAATAAATCACTTTCCATAATGTGATTACCGATTTTCCCGGTCATCGCATACAATTTTTGACTAATTCCATTCAACTGCGTTAACAATTCTTGCAACTTTTGCGTATCCACCCCTTGATTTTGATTGACCGCAATTTTATTTAAAACATTAGCTTGCCGATCTAATTCTTTGAGAATTTCCGATTTTAAATCGTTGCGTTTAAAAATTGCGACAATATCAAGTAATAGACTGATTGCGGCACGTTTATCAGCCGATGCTGTACCATGTAGATGGTGATAAAACTGATGGAAAAGTTGTTCGAGACGAATAAAAACGCGCATGCGTTCATTGAGGGGAAATTCATAACTAATCGGGGTGTTCACAACTTCGGCGTATCCTAGCAATGGCTTAATGAAAGGTAGAAATTGTGCAGTTTTTTAACCTGTTCTGCAAGCGTAGTATCGTTTTTTGAATTATCAACAATGTCGTGTGCGTGTGCCTTTCGAAAAGTAGACGAGACTTGTGTTGCAATAATTGCTTGAATACGTTCTAGCGACAAATTATCACGCCTTTGCACCCGCGCAATTTGTGTTGTCTCATCGCAATCAACAACCAAAATACGGTCAACAAAGGATTCGGCATGTGTTTCAAATAACAATGGAATACTTAAAATGCAATAAGCTCCTGTGAGCGACCTTAATTGCTCGGCACAACTTGAAAAAACGAGCGGATGTAAAATGGCTTCTAATTGTTGTTTAGCCTGCGAATTATCAAAAATACGCGCTTTCAACGCGGCGCGATTTAATTCGCCATTTTCAAGTAAAATTTCTGAACCAAAAACCTGTGCAATGCGTTGTAATGCAGGCTGACCACGAGCAACTAGCCGATGTGAAATTTCATCTGCATCAATAATAGGCATACCCAAGTCTGCAAACAAACGTGAAACAGTCGATTTTCCGCAACCAATTCCGCCCGTTAAGCCGATTTTCAACATAGTACGTTTGACATCATTTGAGCGGTTTTACAGTAGGAATACCGTTCTCATCTTCTTCAACGCTAAATTCGATGCTTTTGCTTTTAGTCGTAAGTTCGCCGATTTTTTCCAATAATAAATCATTTGTACTGGCCAAACGATTTCCCATAACGCCCATCATCTTGCCGGCAAACGAAGGATTTTCAGAGATGAATTGTTCTAGCTGCATCCGACTTTTAATAACAACTATTCTCGAATCCTCGATAACTTTTGCCGATGCGCTACGCGGTCTATTTCTGTAAATGGCCATTTCACCGAAGAAATCATTTTTGTGAATAACAGCAATCTCGACCTCTTCGCCATTACGTTCGACGTAAATTTTGACGCTACCTTCCAAAACAATAAACATTGTCTTGTCGTAAGCCCCCTCTCTAAAAATGATTGTGTCCGCTTTAACTTTAATAATGGGTAGCATGGCGAAAAACTCCTAAATAGCTTGACGAGGGAAGATTTACGGAGGATTTTTTTAAAATCCTCCGCTTACTTTTTAATTATCGGTCACAGCACCAAGCGAGGCAGAATTTACCAATTTGGCATATTTTGCAAGCACACCGCGTGTGTAACGTGGTGCAGGTTGTTGCCATTTTTCTAAACGCCGCGCGATTTCGTGTTCATTAACATGCAAAGTTAACGCATTATTTTCAGCATCAATGGTAATCGAATCACCATTTTCAACAATTGCTAACGTGCCACCGACATACGCTTCAGGCGTGATATGTCCAACCACAAAACCGTGTGTGCCACCGGAGAAACGACCATCAGTAATTAACGCCACGTCTTTGCCTAACCCTTTGCCCATAATTGCTGAGGTTGGCGATAACATTTCACGCATGCCAGGACCACCTTTTGGGCCTTCGTAACGAATGACAATCACGTCACCTTTGACAATATCGCCATTCAAAATAGCTTGCAATGCTTGCTCTTCGGCATCAAAGACTTTCGCGTTACCTGTGAAACATAAGCCTTCTTTGCCTGTGATTTTTGCAACCGAACCTTCGGCGGCTAAGTTTCCGTATAAAACAACTAAATGGCTGTCTTTTTTAATCGGGTGTTCTAAATCGTGAATCATATCCTGACCGATTGGATAAGGCTGAACATCGGCTAAATTTTCAGCAAGCGTTTTGCCTGTCACAGTCAAACAGTCGCCATGCAACAAACCTTTGTCGAGCAAAATTTTCATTAACGGTTGAATGCCGCCAATTTCAATCAATTCTGCCATTTGATAACGACCGCTAGGTTTTAAATCCGCAAGCATTGGTACACGTTTCCCAATGCGAGTGAAATCGTCGAGGGTAATATCAACTTTCGACGCATTCGCCATCGCTAAAATATGTAGCACCGCGTTTGTCGAACCGCCTAACGCAATCACAACGGTAATCGCATTTTCAAAGGCTTCTTTCGTCATGATGTCGCTTGGCAAAATACCTTTTTCAAGCAAATTCAAAACTGCCGCGCCGGCACGTTCACAATCGAGTTTTTTATCTTCTGAAACCGCCGCTTGCGCTGAACTGTTTGGCAAACTCATACCTAACGCTTCGATTGCCGAAGCCATGGTATTTGCGGTGTACATGCCGCCACACGAACCCGCTCCGGGAATGGCTTTCGCTTCGATTTCGGCAAGTTCTGCATCATCGATTTTGTTATTTGCGCGTGCGCCAACCGCTTCAAAAACTGACACAACATCGAGTTTTTTGTCTTTGTGGCAACCAGGCAAAATCGTGCCGCCATAAACGAAAATCGCTGGACGATTCAAACGGGCAATCGCAATCATGCAGCCAGGCATATTTTTATCACAACCACCAATCGCCACAACGCCATCAAAGCCTTGGCAACCAACCACCGTTTCAATCGAATCGGCAATCACTTCTCGCGAAACGAGCGAGTATTTCATCCCTTCCGTTCCCATCGAAATACCATCAGAAATGGTAATCGTATTGAAAATAATGGCTTTACCATTCGCGCCATTTACACCTTTTGCCACTTCATCAGCGAGTTTGTTAATGTGCATATTGCACGGTGTGACCATGCTCCACGTTGATGCAACGCCGATTTGCGGTTTTTTGAAATCTTCGTTCGTAAAACCTACCGCGTGTAACATAGCGCGACTTGGCGCACGTTCCATACCGTCAACGACTTGAGAGGAAAAGGTACGGCTATTTTTATTGTCTGTCATAAATTTTTTATTTTGTTTGATTTGAAAAAGAGTTTAGTACGAATCCCAGTTGTTACTGCGTCGCCGCCAGCTCAATTTAGGCAAAATGAATCCTAGCAACACACCTACTAACGCTAAAATACCACCGTACAAAAACCAATCTTGATTTGCCGTATCTTGCAACGCTTGATTTTCCAATTTGACTTGTTGCAAATCACGTTCAACATTTACAAATCGTTCTTGCAACTCATCACGTTCCGTTTTTAACTGCACGGCACTGCCGGATATTTTTTTCAATTCGTTCAATTCACGGCTAAGTTTATCGCGTTCGGTTGCCAGCGATTGTTCTAATGTCGTTCCGGGCGTAATCACTTCTTTTGCGGCTTTTAATTCACTTTCTAATGCTGAAACTTGTCCCTGCAACGCGGCGATATTTTTTGCCGCAATATCATTTCTGTCGTGTTCGGGAGCTTCTTTTTTAGTGTATTTGGTTTTAATAAAACCTTCAGCACCGTCGATAGTTCGCACTTTGACAAAACCCGTATGAGATGACGGCTCACCAATCAATGTCAGCGGCGTTCCGGTCGGCAACGATTTAACTTTGCCACTATAACTTGGCGAACTCCACAGCGTTAAATTGTAATCATCGGCAACATAAACAATATCATTTTGTGCGCCACTGACTGCCGCACTCACAAGCATTAACACAGCAAACAATCGCTTTTTCATAAAGTTCTCGCGGTTAATCGTTGAGTAAAGAAATTTTCACGCTACCACACAACAGCAATTCTAATAGAGCTTTTTGCGCGTGCAAACGATTTTCAGCTTCATCAAAAACAACGCTTTGCGTGCCATCGATAACGTCAGCACTGACTTCTTCGCCACGATGCGCGGGCAAACAGTGCATAAATAACGCATCAGATTTCGCTACTGCCATCACTTGTGCATTGACTTGATAATCTTTAAAGGCAATTTCGCGCACAATTGATTCTTCTTCTTGCCCCATGCTCGCCCAAACATCGGTCACAACTAAATCTGCATTTTTTGCGGCATCCACCGTATTATCAAAAAAGTGAACCCGCTCTCCGGCTAATGCCACAATTTCGGGGTCAGGCAAATAACCTTTTGGCGCAGCAATATGCAACCTGAAATCTAACACCATCGCGGCATGAATATAAGAGTGACACATATTGTTACCGTCACCAACCCACGTCACCGTTTTGCCACGAATATCGCCACGATGTTCAAAATAGGTTTGCATATCAGCAAGTAATTGGCACGGATGTTCTTTATCCGTTAAACCGTTAATCACAGGAACTCGCGAATTTTCCGCAAATTTTGTCACGGTTTCATGTTCATGCGTGCGTAACATTACGCAATCAACCATGCGTGAAATCACTTTCGCGCTATCGGCAATTGGTTCACCGCGTCCAAGTTGCGTATCGCGGGGCGACAAAAACAGCGCGTGACCACCAAAATGCGCCATGCCCGTTTCAAAGGAAACGCGCGTGCGAGTGGATGATTTTTCAAAAATCATTCCTAACACCTGCCCTTTCAACGGCTGATAATCATGATCTCTAACGTGTTTTAACGTCGAGGCGCGATCAATTAACTGCCGCAATTCGTCGCCGGTTAAATCCAGTAAACTTATAAAATGTCTTGGTTTCATTGGTTTGTATACTCTTGAATCAACGTTGATACAGTTTCAACGAGTTGGGAAATTTGGGATGCGTCGATAATTAACGGCGGCAATAAACGTATTACTTTGTCTTGTGTCACGTTAATGAGCAAGCCTTTTTGCAAAGCAAGAGCCACTAATTTAGTGCAAGGCGTGTCTAATTCGATACCAATCATTAAACCTAAATGGCGAATATTTACAATATGCGGATTGGTTTGTAATTTTTCTTGAAACGCGCTGCAAATTGCATCGCCTTTTTCTGTCGCTTGAGCAATTAAATCGCTATCGCTTAACGTATTTAAAACCGCTAATGCCGCGCTACATGCTAATGGATTGCCGCCAAACGTCGAACCGTGATTACCTGCGGTAAATAAATTCGCCGCTTTGCCATGTGCTAAACACGCGCCGATTGGAACGCCATTACCTAATGCTTTTGCCAATGTACAAACATCGGGAACAATGCCATTGTGTTGAAATGCTAAGAATTTGCCAGTACGTCCGATGCCAGTTTGAATTTCGTCAAGCGTCATCAAAATATCGTATTCGTCACACAACGCGCGAATCTGATTCAAATAATTAGAAGCGGGAATATTCACACCGCCTTCACCTTGAATTGGCTCAACTAGAATTGCCACAATCGAGGTATTTTCAGAAAGCACCGTTTTAATTGCTTCAATATCGTTATACGGCACACGCACAAAACCTTCAACGAGAGGTTCAAAACCTTGTTGAATTTTGGCATTTCCGGTCGCACTTAATGTCGCAAGGGTACGTCCGTGAAAACTTTTTTCCATCACGATAATTGCAGGTGTTGCAATGCCTTTTGTATGTCCGAACTTACGCGCTAATTTAATCGCAGCTTCGTTGGCTTCTGCGCCAGAATTACTGAAAAACACATTTGTCATGCCACTCATTTCAGTGAGTTTATCGGCGAGTTTTTCTTGCGAAGCGACTTGATAGAGATTAGACGTGTGTAGCAATTTCGCACTCTGTTGACAAATCGCCTCATGGACAGCCGGATGCGCGTGTCCCAAATTACATACCGCAATGCCCGACAACGCATCTAAATAACGCTGCTCTTTTTCGTCCCACAACCATGCACCTTCACCATGTTCAAACGTAACGGAAAGCCGCGCATAAGTGGGCATAATATGACTGCTCATGAGTTTTGCCTGTCAACAAAAAAGGTCGGATTATAGGTTTCAATGTCATTGCAAGCAAGTCTATGAATACACAGATTTCGTTCTGTACCGTAAAGTTGATAGAATTTCCCCGTCTTTTATTTTAACTGGAGTTATTTTCTGATGAGCATTACCGTTCGTATCGAACAATTATTACAAAGCCAACCTATACTTTTATTTATGAAAGGTACGCCTGATTTTCCACAATGTGGCTTTTCAGGGCAAGCCGTACAAGTGTTAGAAGCCTGTGAAGTCGATTTCCAACATTTCAATATTTTTGAAGATGCGGAATTGCGCGAAGCCTTAAAAAGTTATTCTAACTGGCCAACATATCCACAACTTTACATTAACGGTGAATTGATTGGCGGTTGCGACATCATGATTGATTTATACAAGAAAGGTGAATTAGCGCAACTGTTAGTGGCGGCAAATGCGGCTGAGGCGTAATTAACATGGCAAAAGCAGGTGATTTAAAACGCGGTATGGTGGTTGAAATTAACGGCGTACCGCACGTTGTTAAAAATGTAGATGTCAAAAGCCCCTCATCGCGCGGCGCATCGACACTTTATAAAATTCGTTTTAACAACGTTCAAACCGGACAAAAACACGATGAATCATTGAAAGGCGATGATTCTTTTAAAGATGTCGATTTAGTTCGCGCTAAAGTGCAATTTTCATATATCGATGGCGAAAATTATATTTTCATGAATACCGACGATTTTTCGCAATACACGTTGAGCAAAGAAGAATTAGACGATCAAGTTAATTATTTATCCGAAGGTTTGGAAGGTATTATCGCGTTACTTGTTGATGATGAAGTATTAGGTATTGAATTACCTGCTGCCGTCGTTTTAGAAGTTTTAGAAACACCGCCAGCAATTAAAGGTGCAACGGCAAGCAGTCGCTCCAAACCTGCACGTTTAAGTACCGGCGCAGAAATTCAAGTTCCTGAATATTTAGAAACCGGCGAATTGATTAAAGTGAATACTGAAACTGGCAAATTCATGTCGCGTGCTTAATGCCTGAAAATAAACATCGCAAATGTACATTTGCGATGTTTTTTCTGCAATCCTTGAACGGAGCAACTCAAATTCGTTTAATTTTTTTCTTTATTCTTTGGTGTCTACTATCAAATTCAGTGTTTGCGGCGGATAAGATGCTAGACGTAAGCCAATTGAATCAACCAACCGTTTCACTCTCCGAATATTTTTCTATTCTTGAAGATTCGGACAAGACACTTACGTTAGCCAATATACAAACGTCCGAAATATCTGAACGTTTCCAATTGAATGAAACGTTGGGAAATTACTTGAATTTTCACTACACCTCATCGGCTTATTGGCTACGTTTGCACCTCAAAAATAGTAGCGACAAACCGAGTGTGTGGATGTTAGAAATTCCTTATCCACCGTTAGCAAATATTGCGTTTTACCAACCTAGCGGACAAGGTTATCAAACGATTCATTCTGGCTACTCAGTTCCTTTTGCTCAACGTCCTTACAGAAATCGATTTTTTGTTTTACCTATTTCAATACCTGCTTATGCGAATCAGCTCGTTTATTTACGAATTGAAACGCCAAACGCCATGATTATTCCCGCAAAATTGTGGCAACAAAATGCGTTTTATGAACATGAACGTACCGATTACATCATCCAAGCGTTATATTTTGGTATGGTCATCGCGATGGTTTTATACAACCTGTTGATATTTACCATTCTACGAGACGTTAACTATTTGTTGTACGTCATTTTTTCATGTCTATCCGCATTATCAATGATTTTTTATTCAGGATTATCCAGTGAGTTGTTGCCGTGGAGTGATTCGACTTTGGGAACAAAAATTGGAGCAAGCACCACAGCGGCATGGTTATTTGTTATTTTTTTGTTATTTATGCGTCGAATGCTAAGCACTTCGATTATCGTACCAAAACTTGATTATCTGCTCAAACTGTTCATAGGTATAAATATCGCACTTCCTTTTTTTCTTGTTTTGCTGTTTGAACAAGTCATCAAATATAGAAGCATTATTGTTTTAATATCATCACTGTTGATTTTAGTCGTGAGTTTAATCTGTGCGCTAAAACGTCAACGCAGTGCTTATTTCTTTATGGCGGCTTTTTCATTCTTATTTTTGGCAATAACGCTCTCTGCTTTAAGCACATTATCTACATTACAGCTAGATATTTCTGATACCGAGATAGCAATACAATTTGGTTCCGCACTCGAAATGTTACTTTTAGCTTTTGCATTAGCAGACCGTTATAAGACAATTCGTCAAGAAAAAGAACATGCCCAACAACTTTTGGTTGAAACACTCAAATCCTCTGAACAACTTTTAGAAATGCGCGTTGCAGAACGCACAGCTGAATTACAAATAGCGAACTGTAAACTTGAAGCATTGAGCATGACCGATGGTTTAACCGGTATTGCTAATCGCCGTTGTTTCGACGAGGTATTAAAAAGTGAATGGTTTCGAGCAGAACGGCAAAATCAACCGCTCGCACTGGGAATGCTTGATGTAGATTGGTTCAAAAAATACAACGATTATTATGGTCATCAAATGGGGGATGAATGCTTGCAAAATGTGGCAAAAGTTTTGACGACACACGTTTGCCGTGCAAGTGATTTAGTAGCACGTTATGGTGGTGAAGAATTTGTGTTTATTATACCGGCTGCCGATGATGCGAGAGTGCTTCATGTTGCACAAAAAATCTGTGAAACCTTTAAAAAACTGGCATTGGCGCATGAAGCATCTATGTTTGGTTATGTCACGGTTAGTATTGGCGTAGCAACGATAATTCCAGACAAGGGTCTGTCTCCTGAGACTTTAATAAAAAATGCAGACATGGCACTGTATCGAGCAAAAGAACAAGGGCGTAATACCGTGATATGCGCTGGAATAGATATTGGAAAACGACATGACTGAAAAACGCCACATTCCACAAGGTGAATTTGAACTGCAACGTTTGCCAAAAGAAACTCATGAATCGTTACGCGCCTGGGATGCGGCGGACGAATATGTTTTGGAATACATTGCGAATTTGAATTTGCTAAACGATGCCAAAATTTTAATTATCAACGACACTTTTGGTGCGTTAGTCGTTGGTTTACATCGTTTTCAGCCACACGCGCAGTCGGATTCGTATCTTTCGCAACAAGCAACACGTTTGAATTTAGCGGCAAATAATTTGCCTGAAAATGCCGTGACATTGCTAAATAGTTTAGAACCCTTGCCGCAGAATTTTGATTTAGTGATTTTGAAAGTACCGAAAACGCTGGCATTGCTGGAATTTCAATTGTTGCAATTGCGTTCGATTATTTCTGCGAATACACAAATCATTGTCGCAGGCATGGTGAAAATTCTCACGCCAAGCGTTTGGAATTTATTGGAACGCATCATTGGTAAAACCCAAACATCGTTGGCGCAAAAAAAAGCGCGTTTGATTTTTACAACGTTCGATTCAAATTTGCCAGAACCGAAAAATCCCTATCCCATTCGCTATGTTTTAGAAAATACAGATTATTTAATTACCAATCACGCGAATGTTTTTTCGCGTGAAAAGTTGGATATTGGCACACGCTTTTTTTTGGAATATTTGCCGAAATCTGAAAATTATCACGATATTATCGATTTAGGTTGTGGAAATGGAATTGTGGGATTGATTGCCGCAGAAAGAAATCCCACAACGCAAATTCATTTTGTTGATGAATCCTTGATGGCAATTGCTTCAGCACGGGAAAATTATGAACGGGCATTTAAAACTCGAACAGCACAGTTTTACGCAGGTGATTGTTTAACGGATTTTGCCGAAGATTCAGCGGATTTGATTTTATGTAATCCGCCATTTCATCAACAACACGTCATCGGCGACCACATCGCGCAAACGATGTTTAAACAAGCACATGTCGTCTTACGAAACGGCGGTGAATTGTGGGTGATTGGTAATCGGCATTTGAATTATGGCGTTTCGTTAGCACGTTATTTTGGTAAACAAAACGTTGCGCTCATCGCTCAAAATAATAAATTTATGATTTGGAAAGCGCAGTTACGCGGCTAATAATTTCTGCATCATCTGTTCAGCTTGCGAGGCATAGCCACCGCCAAACAAATTTACATGATTCAAAATATGATACAGATTGTAAAGCGTTTTACGGGTTTTATATCCTGCGTCGAGTTGCCAAACTTCGTTATACGCGCTGTAAAAGTCACGCCCAAAACCACCGAATAATTCGGTCATCGCCAAATCTGTTTCCCTATCGCCGTAATAACACGCGGGGTCAAACATTACGGGATTGTTTTCAATATCCATCGCCGCATTTCCACCCCATAAATCGCCATGCAATAACGATGGTTGTGGTGAATAATCGGTGAAAAAATCATCCAAACGTTCACAAAGTTTTTCACCCAACATTTGCAACTGTCCGCCATAACCTTTTTTCGCGGCAAGTTGTAATTGAAAACCTAAGCGTTGTTCGCGCCAAAATTTTACCCAATCTTGTGAACGTGCATTCGGTTGGCGCGTCGAACCAATCGTATTATCGATTTGCCAACCAAAATACGATTGTTTTTGCTGATGCAATTGCGCGAGTTGTTGCCCGAATACTTTTTCCGATTGCGACGTAGCACGTTTTAATTCGACATATTCTAAAACCAAAAAACTGGCTTCTTCCGTTTGCCCGAACGTAATTGGACGTGGAATTTTTACCGTTTTGGTTTGAGCTAATTCATTTAAACCTGCAAATTCAGCTATAAACATGTCAACTAAATCCGCGCGATTGAGTTTGACGAAATAACGTTGTGTATCACTTTGCAACAAAAACGCGCGGTTAATATCGCCACCCGAAAGTGGTTTAGTCACTTTGATTTCAAAAGGAATGTGCGTGGCGTTACTGATATGTTCAGTAATCGTTTTAAAAGTTTTATCATTCATAAAAACTAAAAACTTAACGTCCAATCGCGTAATAACTTAATCCATACCGTTTGACGGTCGCGGGTTCATACAAATTACGCCCATCGAAAATCACTTTGTCGGCTAATAATTCACTCATGCGTTGAAAATTTGGACTGGCAAATTGCTTCCATTCAGTGACAATTGCTAACGCATTTGCATCGATTAAGGCTTCTTTTGCCGAACTACAAAAACGAATCGCCGCATTTTCACGGTATAAACGTTGCGCTTCTGTCATCGCTTCAGGGTCGTAGGCTTGAATCGTCGCGCCTGCGTTTAACAATGCCTCAATTAGCACGCGGCTAGGTGCTTCGCGCATATCGTCGGTATCGGGTTTGAATGCTAAACCCCAAAATGCAAACACTTTGCCTTTCAATTCACCCTGATAATGCGCGGTAATTTTTTCAAATAAGCGTTGTTTTTGACGGTCGTTTACATTTTCAACCGCTGTTAATAATTCTGGGTGATACCCCATTTCTTGTGCCGTTCGAGCAAGAGCTTTCACGTCTTTGGGAAAACATGAACCACCATAACCACAACCGGCATAAATAAAGCTATAACCAATCCGACTGTCTGAACCGATGCCGTGCCGGACGTGTTCGATGTCTGCGCCTAAATATTCGGCTAAATTCGCCAATTCATTCATAAAACTGATTTTCGTTGCCAGCATCGCATTTGCCGCATATTTCGTCAGTTCCGCAGAACGCACATCCATCACAATAATGCGTTCTTCACGGCGATTAAATGGCGCGTATAAGGCTTTTAATAATTCCGCCGTGCGCGGATTATCTGTACCAACAATAATTCGGTCAGGTTTCATAAAATCACACACTGCCGCACCTTCTTTCAAAAACTCCGGATTCGATACTACGTCAAATTCTAAATTACAGCCTCGTTCATTTAGAATGGTTTGCACCGTGTCTTTCACTTTATCTGCTGTGCCAACAGGAACAGTGGATTTATCGATAATGACGCGATAATCATCCATGTTTTCAGCAATACTTTTCGCAACGGCTAACACATATTGCAAATCTGCCGAGCCATCTTCATCCGGCGGTGTTCCGACGGCGATAAATTGAAATAAACCGTGTGCAACCGCCTCTTTCACATCAGTGGTAAAACGCAAGCGTTCCATCGCTTGATTTTCTTTAACCATTTCCTCTAAGCCGTGTTCATAAATTGAAATGATACCTTGCTTGAGTTTTGCAATTTTGTCGGCATCAATGTCCATGCAAACCACATCGTTGCCCACTTCGGCTAAACACGCCGCCGTCACTAAACCAACGTAACCACTACCAAAAACCGTTATATTCATAATTTAAAAATTTTAAAGTTGCTCACTTTTTTCGACAGGCTCATCGAGTAAAAACCAAGGATGACAAATATATCCCGCAATAAATCCGCCTAAATGCGCCCACCATGCAACGCTTGCCATTTGATGCGTGAAAAACATAGCGGTTGTGGCATCGTGTAATTGCACCATCACCCATATTCCCAAAAATGCAATCGCAGGAATCGGAACTAAAACAGGGAAAATAAAGGGAATCCAGAGGATGACTTTTTCGAGCGGATATAAAAAGAAATAAGCGGCTAAAACACCGGCAATTGCCCCCGATGCACCCACAACAGGAATCACTAATTCAGGATCAAAATACCATTGTAAAAATGTCGCCAACGCGCCACAGCACAGGTAATACAACAAAAATCGCCAGCGTCCCATTCGGTCTTCGACGTTATCGCCAAAAATCCACAAAAACCACATATTCGCCAATAAGTGCATCCAATCAGCATGTAAAAATAAATTGCTGATAAACGAAAAACCATAATCTGGTGACAGCCCAAAATCGTGCGCCCATTTTGGATTGGAATAACGAATTGGAATCATGCCAAACTGATTGATTGCCTTATAACTGACGTTGTCTGGCAACACCCATTGCATTACAACGAAAATGACAGTGCAAATTGCAATAATTGCCCATGTCATGATGGGACGATGGTTACATGGCGCAGTATCTCGAATGGGAATCATGGTTTTTCTCCGACACAGTTACAGCACTGCATGAGGGCAGGCACAAAAAAACCTGCCCCGACGATACATTAAACGTAAGTCAACCAATCTGCGTATTTGTCGCCGCGTCCGTGAACAGCATCGAAATACAACGATTGCAATCTTTCCGTGACAAAACCACGGCTGCCGTTACCAATTTGACGATTATCGAGTTCACGAATTGGCGTGACTTCTGCCGCTGAACCAGTGAAAAACGCTTCATCTGCCACATAAATTTCGTCACGGGTAATGCGTTTTTCAATCACTTCATAACCTAAATCACGCGCAATGGTCATCACAGAATCACGGGTAATACCTTCTAATGCGGATGTCGTTTCAGGTGTATAAAGTTTTCCATTACGCACAATAAATAAATTTTCCGCGCTACCTTCGGCGGCAAAACCTTCGTGGTCGAGCATTAACGCTTCATCATAACCATTTGCACGCGCTTCTTGTAATGCCAAAATGGAATTGATGTAGTTGCCGTTAGCTTTTGCTTTGCACATAGTGCTGTTGTGATGATTTCGCGTATAAGATGACGTGCGAATACGAATGCCGTGTTCAATACTTTCTGCACCCAAATACGCCCCCCATGACCACGCGGCAACCATAACGTGAACTTTCAAATTATCCGCGCGTAAGCCCATGCCTTCCGAACCCAAAAAGCACATACTACGAATGTACGCACTGTCTAAATTATTTTTTCTTAGCGCGTCACATTGCACTTCATTTAATTCATCTTTGCTAAACGGCATTCTCATATTCATGATGTGCGCCGAACGAAACAATCTGTCCGTATGTTCTTGCAAACGGAAAATCGCTGTGCCTTTGTCTGCATGATAAGCACGAATACCTTCAAATACGCCTAAACCGTAATGCAACGTGTGAGTTAAAACGTGAACTTTTGCATCGCGCCAATCCACCCAATTTCCGTCCAACCAAATAAAACCGTCGCGGTCATCCATAGTCATAGTCATTTTTTAAATCTCCAACTTTATTAAATATATAAATTAAATATTAAGCGCGATTTTCGCCACCAAAAATCGCCAGTAATCGCGGTAAAAACTGTGCTAATTCTGCGGTCATAATGGCAAAATCGACATCAAATTTTTCTTCAAACGTTGACGCTTCGGATTCGCCGACTTGTTCTTGAATTAAATCCAGAAATTTCAAGCGTTTCACGGCTAAATTCTCATCCAAAATAAACGACAAACGGTCTTCCCAATTCAACGCTAATTTGATGACTTGTTTGCCGATGTCTAAATGATTTTTAATTTCGGGCAAACTCAAATCATGACGTTTACAACGAATAATCCCGCCATCTTCTTCAGGGGCTCGTAATTCGCATTCATCTTCAATCACAATTTCAGCCGGTGGATTTTGATTTAACAACCATTGTGTCATGGTCAAAACCGGTTTTTCGACCGTATTTAACGGAATCGCAGGCAATGAACCTAATGTTTTACGCAACGCACTGAGTAAATCTTCCGCTTTTTTTGTTGACGCACTATCGACCACAACAAAACCATTTTGCGTGTCGATATACGCATAAGTTTTATGTGAAAACGTAAAAGCTCGCGGCAATAATTCAAAAATCAAATTATCTTTAAGCTCAGTTTTCGCTTTTTTAGACAGTTTTCGCCCTTCTTGCTCTTCGATTTCGTCGATTTTGTCTTGCAACATTTCGTTGACGACCGATGTCGGCAACACGCGCTCTTCTTTTTTCGCGCAAATCATCAAAAAACCGTTTGAACTATGCACCAATTGTTCTGCGCCCTTCCCTAACGGTGCAGTCCAACCAAAACTAAAGGCTTGTTGCCCCGCGCAAGGATGAAATGCCATTGTTTCAAGTTTTTCAGCGAGCGTTTCCGCATCGAAAGCGAACGTTTCGGTTACGCGAAATACGTTCAAATTTTTAAACCACATTTACTGTTCCTGAAGTTGAGGTGAATGTTTAACAATGGCGCATTATCGCATAGTTTGTTATTGCTGGCAGGGCGCGGTATTTTGCACCACAATGTTTGGAAATTTGCTACTGAAATCTTTAGGTTTTAACGCCAGTTTCGCGCCCATTTTTCTGGCGATTTCTCGATAAATTTGCGCGATGCGGCTTTCAGGTTGAGCAATCACAATCGGCGCACCGACATCGGCTTGTTCACGAATGTGAATATCGAGTGGTAATTTGCCTAAACACTCAATTTTGTTAATTTCAGCCATCGCCACACCACCGCCTGTCCCGAAAATGGCTTCTTCATGCCCACAATTGCTGCAAATATGCACGCTCATATTTTCAACCAAACCCAAAACCGGCACATTCACTTTTTCAAACATACTAAAACCACGTTGTGCGTCGAGCAACGCAATATCTTGTGGTGTGGTGACGATAATCGCGCCACTGACAGGAATAGTTTGTGCGAGCGTGAGTTGAATATCGCCTGTGCCAGGTGGCAAATCGATAATCAAATAATCCAAATCATTCCAGCGCGTTTCTCTGAGTAACTGTAACAACGCATTTGTCACCATCGGGCCGCGCCAAATCATTGCCTGATTTTCTGACACCAAATAACCAATCGACATGGTTTGCACACCAAAAGCAATTTTGGGCTGCATAGTTTTTTTGTCTTGGCTTTCGGGTGCGCCAGAAAGTCCGAGCATCATCGGAATACTTGGACCATAAATATCGGCATCCAAAATCCCAACACTTGCGCCTTCTGCCGCAAGAGCTAACGCTAAATTTACCGCTGTGGTCGATTTACCCACACCGCCTTTTCCTGATGCCACTGCGATAATATTTTTAATATTAGGTAATGGTTTTAAGGTTTGCTGCACCGCATGCGCCACAATTTTTACCCGCACGAAAACGGTCACATCGCCAATTTCTGGCAAGGTTTTCAATAGTTGAGTAAGTTCGGTTTTGAGCGTATCTAAATAACTTTGGGCGGCATACCCTAATTCCACATCCACGCGCACATTCGCGTCATCAATTTCAATTTTTTTTATAGCGTTTGCTAAAATTAAATCCGTGCCATAATGCGGCTCGATGAACGTTTTTAAAAGATTTTCGATGTCTGTTTGGGTCATGACTTTAGAATTTCGGTGGAAGTTAAATCTAACGTGGGGCGAAATGTATTCGCCCCGACAAAATGCAATTTATTTTTTCGCGGTTTGCACAGGGAAACCTGCGTCTTGCCAACCTTTAATGCCGCTTGTTACACGATAAACGTGATGATAACCTAATTCTTTTGTCCATAACGCCGCCGTGTTGGAACGACCGCATTTGTTTCCGCCACAATACACCACGATTTTTTTATTCAAATCATGCCCTAAAAGAGCTTTGTAAGCCTCTTCACTGCCGCCAACGGCATCATCTTTCCAATTGCGGGTAAATTTGTTTTGGAATTCAAAATTATTTGCGCCTGCGATATACGCTTCGTTAAATTGATTTTGTGGATGTGCGTCGATGAGAACCAAATGTTCTTTTTCATCGAGCATTTGTTTCAATTCACCAACTGACAATAATTCGTAACCACCTTGATCGGCTTCGTGATGAATTTTGAGGGCAATTTCTTCGATTTCGTTTTCTTTTAATGTTTGTGGTTCTGCAAATAAAGGCGAGGCAAAGAAAATGGTTAATGCTAACGCTAATAATGTTTTTTTCATGAGTAAATCCTTCAAGGGTTAAGTTAAAAAATCCAGTAAAGCTGGCAACAAGTCATCGTCGTCAAGTTTTAACAGCTCTGCAAATTGCTGACGTTTTTGTTCTGAGGCTCTCGAATATTCATTTTCGAGATAATTTTTCAGCAACAGGTCTAACTCTAAACTACCACGTCGGCATTGCCAATAGAGTTTGGATGATTTCACGCGCGTTGCAAGACTAATTTTTTAATTTCAGCAATGGCTTTTGCGGGGTTTAAACCTTTCGGACAAGTATCAACGCAGTTCATAATGGTGTGACAGCGATAGAGTTTAAACGCATCATCTAACTCGGCTAACCGTTCTGGCGAATTTTCATCTCGACTATCTACAAGCCAGCGATACGCTTGCAATAAAATCGCAGGACCTAAATAACGCTCGCTATTCCACCAATAACTTGGACAGCTCGTCGAGCAACAGGCACATAACACACAATCATAAAGTTCATTTAACGCCGCGCGTTCATTTTCACTTTGCAGGCGTTCACGTTCTGGCGCAGGATTTTTATTGTCGAGCCACGGTTTAATAGAGGCATATTGATTGTAAAAATGTGTCATATCGACGACTAAATCTTTTACCACGTTCATGTGTGGCAACGGGTAAATGCGTAAGGTATCGCCCTCAAAACTTTCCAATGCTTTTGTGCAAGCCAAGGTATTTTTGCCGTTCACATTCATCGCACACGAACCACAAACGCCTTCACGACACGAACGGCGAAAGGTTAGCGAACCATCTAACTCATTTTTAATTTTGAGCAACACATCCAAAACCATCGAACCAGATTCATCACGCAAAATATCAAACGTATCAATGCGTGGATTTTTGCCCGAATCAGGCGACCAGCGATAAATTTCGACACGATAAAAATCTCCTCCCTTTGAAGGGGGGCGGGGGGGATGTGCTTTTGTCACTACAGAATTTTTAGGTAACGTAAATTCCACCATTTTTCAATTCTCCAATTTCTGTAAAAGGTGCAACGTTTCCAGTAATCGCGCCACCTCTTCAAATTCATGCAATGCCGACAATGTAATTCGCAACCGTGCTTTGCCTTTAGGTACAGTTGGTGGACGAATGGCACTGACTAAAAATCCGGCATCTAAAAGCTGCTCACTCATTCGCGTAGCGCGGGAACTATCGCCAACTAATAACGGTTGAATCGGTGAATCAGACGGCATTAACGGTAAACCCAATTGCGCCGCACCTGTTTTGAATTGCGTTATTAACGCCTGCAATTTTTCTCTGCGCCATGTTTCTGCAATCACTATTTTCAAACTTTCTCGCGTCGCTTCAGCGATTGCTGGCGGTAATGCGGTGGTGTAAATGTAAGTATGTGCAGATTGAATTAAGGTTTCAATCAACATTTCCGAACCGGCGACAAACGCGCCAAATGTGCCAAACGCTTTGCCTAATGTCCCCATTAAAATCGGCACGTCATCGGATGTTAAATTCAATTGTTCGACTAATCCGCCCCCGTTTTTGCCTAAAACACCAAAACCATGTGCATCATCAACCATCAGCCATGCCGCGTTTTGTTTGGCTAAATCCGCTAATTCACGCAATGGCGCAACATCGCCATCCATACTGAATACACCATCTGTGACAACCAATTTTTGCCCACTTGCTTTGAATAACAATTTCTCAAGTTGTTCCAAATCAGCGTGCGGATAACGTTTGAATAGTGCGCCAGAGGACAAGCCACCATCGAGTAACGAAGCATGATTTAACTTGTCTTCAAAAATACAGTCCCCACGTCCAACGAGTGCCGTAATCGTCCCTAAATTCGCCATATAACCCGTTGAGAATAATAATGCTCGTTCACATCCTGTGAATTCAGCGAGTTCTTCTTCTAAGGCATGATGTGCGGAGGAATGACCACAAATTAAATGCGCCGAGCCGCTACCAACACCGTAATCATCCGTCGCCTTTTTGAAAGCGGTGATAACTCTGGCATCATTTGCTAACCCTAAATAATCGTTGCTACAAAAATTTACCACCGCTTTATTATCAATAATTCTGCGCGAACGGTATAAACCTTGTGATTTTAACGTTTCGAGATGAGTGACGAATTTTGAAAAAGTCATAAATTGCTTAAATTTATGCGTAACTCGAACCCGCCGATTTCAGACCTAAACGCTCAAATAAGGCTAAATCACGATTAGTCATAGGATTATCCGTGGTCAACAATTTATCGCCGTAAAAAATCGAATTCGCACCAGCAAAAAAACATAACGCCTGCATTTCATCGCTCATTTCATTGCGTCCTGCTGACAAACGAATACGCGATTTTGGCATCATAATTTTTGCTACCGCAATTGTGCGAACAAACATGAGCGGGTCGAGTTGTTCTGTTCCCATGAGTGGTGTGCCTTCAACTTGTACCAACATATTTACTGGCACGCTTTCAGGATGTTGCGGCAAATTCGCCAGTTGCATCAATAATTGGGCGCGGTCTAAATCACTTTCGCCCATGCCAACAATTCCGCCACAACATACGTTAATGCCTGCATCACGCACCCGTTCTAACGTGTCCAAACGGTCTTGATAAGTGCGGGTGGTAATAACTTCAGAATAATAATCTTCGGACGTATCCAAATTATGATTGTAATAATCCAATCCACCTTCTTTTAAACGCGCTGTTTGTTCATCGGTAAGCATTCCTAACGTGACGCAAGTTTCCATCCCTAACGCTTTCACGCCTTGCACCATTTCAACCACGCGCTCAATGTCTTTATCTTTGGGTTTACGCCACGCCGCGCCCATGCAAAAACGCGATGCCCCTTGTGATTTTGCCAATTGCGCCGCCTGCAACACTTCATCAATGGGCATCAATGGTTCAGATTTTACGCCCGAATCATACCGCGCACTTTGTGGACAATAACCACAATCTTCCGAACACGAACCGGTTTTAATACTCAATAAACTGCTGATTTGCACTTCATTAGGATTAAAATTTTCTCGGTGAATGATTTGCGCTTTAAATAACAAATCATTAAACGGCAGCGCGTATAACGCTAAAACTTCGTCAGCTTGCCAATCGTGGCGAATTTTTGTAGCGGTTGAATCGGACATTAAACTAAAACTCCTGTTAAGCGCAGAGCGCGAAAAATATGATTAAAATTATACAAAACGTCCTTTTTCCACCGCGTTGTATTTTGTGCGGTGATAAGGGCGTTGAAAATCGGGATTTATGCGCGGCGTGTTATGCGGATTTACCACGCAATTCGCCACGCTGTTATCGTTGTGCGAGTGATTTTAACGCGCCACACACTTCAACAATATTGTGTCCAGATTGTTTATTAAATCCACCGGCATTTGACGAAACGCTTGCGCCATTTGTGCATCTTCGCGCCATTCGCCATTTAATTATTCAACTCAAATTTCACAATCATCAACCCAGTGCGCGATTACTTGGCAATTTACTGGCGGATTATCTGCAACACACCGCTGAATTACCCGATTGCATTATTCCCGTGCCGTTGCATAAAAATCGTTATCGAGAACGCGGCTTTAACCAATCGATTGAAATTGCTCGCATTCTCTCTAAACGCTTGCAATTGCCGTTAGATGTTCACAGTTGCACGCGCCATCGAGATACCGCCCATCAAGTTGGCTTAAATGCCCAGCAACGCAATGAAAATATCAAAAATGCGTTTTCCGTTTCGCCAAAATTTAAAGCCAAACACGTCGCGCTCGTCGATGACGTAATGACTACGGGGTCAACGGTTCATGAGCTTGCGGCGGCACTAAAAACATCTGGTTGTCATCGGGTTCAAGTGTGGGTGTGTTCGAAGGCTCGCTAGGCGATTCGGGTTCACGACCAATTAACGCACTATCTGGCACATCGCCCACTTTGGTCAATGCGGCAAGTAATGTCGCGTCATGTCCATAAATATCGTTGTAAAACGTCAACTTATCATTCTGTTCATAAAAAGCAGTAGTGTAAAAGAATAAAACAGGGATGGATGTTTTTAAACTGACTTGATGATGTTCATTCGTTTTGAGCGTATTTGCAATCCGGTCTTGCGTCCAACCTTCTTGATTTTTCAATACAAATTGTGCAAGTTCACTTGGATTTTGAACCCGCACGCAACCGTGACTAAAATCACGTCGTGGACGACCAAAGAGCGATTTCGACGGGGTGTCATGTAAATAAACACCTTCGGGATTTGGGAAAATAAATTTAATGCGCCCTAACGCATTTTTACCACCTGGACGTTGACGAACTCGCATGCCCCCATTTTTTAACGACACCACTTCCATATTTTGTCCCGCTAAATAACTTGGATTTGCCGCTAATTTAGGCATGATTTCCTTTTTCAAAATACTCGGCGGCACGTTCCAATACGGCATAAATTCGACATAACGCATCTCTGCCATCAGAATCGGCGTTTGATTTTTAACCGCTTTACCGACGATAACATTTAAGTTTAAAACCGGCGTGTTGCTTTGCTCGGTGGCATCAATTGCCCATAATTGAAATGCTGGGATATTGACAATAATCGATTGCCCCGCTGTCATTTCAGGCAACCAACGCAAACGCTCCATCGCTAATATAATTTTTGTAATGCGTTCAGACGAATTAACTATTTTTTTAACTTTTCCTTTGCGCGATTTTTCAGTGGCAGGCACATTTGCTAATTCGTGATACGTCGCCAACGCTAAACGTAATTGTCGATACTGCTGTAAATTGGGTTCAACTTTTAAGGCTAATTGCGACACACTACCTTCTGCGATAGCTGTTTTGATAAGCTGCGATAAATCAACACTTTTTTGAGTGCGTAATTTGACGTTGAAATTCAAACTGTGCGGATTAACACGACCATAATGAATGTCGTGTAAAAAACGTGTCAAAGAAACGGTTAATGCTGTTTCATACAACGCTAAATCCGTCGCTGAATCTGGTTTTAAAAGTAAAATAAACGGTAATTTTTGCTGCAATGCGCTGGCTGAATAATCTTCGGCATTTAACCCTTGCGCGGCGGCATTCGAAAGCAACGCTAACACATCGGCGATATTTTTTTCAGATTGCAAATTTCCTAACCAAAGTGGCGCGTAATTATTGGCTTTATAAAGCGCGTCAACGTCCTCGGCACGATTTTCAAAATTAGCGCGAGCAAGCAACACATCCTGCTTTGAACTAATAATTTTGTTAATTTCTTGAGGAATCGTGGTATTTGATGCAACGGATAGCGCCGAAAAATCTTCGGCGTAAGCGAAAGTTTGCAACAACAGATAAGCTACGAAAATGTAGCGTGATAAAGTGGGGCGAAAAAATATGAATTGGCTCATTATAAAAAGCAGCGGCGCATGAAAATTATGGTGCTAATCTTATCATTAACCACCAATTTTCTTGATGGGAATTTATCGTTCTATCCATTCGTAAATTTCAGTCAGCGTGTTATCACATTTACAACAACTTGTGCCGCATGCTTCGTTAGCATTTATTTTTCGGACATAACTTTTCGTAACCAAAATTTGCAACATCCCACGCAATGCTTCGGCATCGATGTCAAAATGAAGCATCAAATCGCGTAACGCCACGCTTTTACACGCTTTTAGATAGTGCCGTAAATCGGATAAAATCATACTATTTTCGCCTCGCGTTGACCGCGCAACCAAAATTCAAAAATCACCGCGAATAACAAACCTATTAAACCTAAAATCCATGTCAAAGAGCTTTCTGGATGCGCTGAAAACGTGGCGGTTTGGTAAAAAAGTGTAGCGGTTAAATAAGCAATTCCCGTCGTCCAAGCAACAGTAAATGCCGCCCACCCTGCGGAAGTTTCGCGATAAATCGCCGCTGTTGCTGCCACGCAAGGTGTGTAAAGTAAAATAAATAACAAATAAGCAAACGCGCCCGCTTGTCCGTCAAAACTGTGTTGCATGGCTGCAAAGGTTGCCGTTTTTACATTTTGTGCGCTGGCTGCCGCTTCGACATCACCCAATTCACCAACATTTAAACCCAATGGATCGAGCAAACGATTTGCTACATCACTTAAATTTTTAGGTACTGTTAAACAGGCTTCGAGCAATGCGTTTTGTAAATCAAATTCGGGCTTTTCAAGTGCCGTATTTGATGTTTCTAATTGCCCATAAAGCGCGTCCAATGTTCCGACAACGGCTTCTTTTGCAAGTACACCGGTAAAAATCCCAACCGTTGCCACCCAATTATTTTCAGAAATTCCCATCGGTTCAAACGCAAACGTTAATTTACGTCCAATTTCACTTAACACCGATTGATTGGTATTTTCACGCCCAAAACTGCCATCTGTTCCCAATGCGTTTAGAAAATTCAACACCAAAACCATCGGCACAATGATTTTGCCAGCATTCAAAATAAATGATTTCAATCGGTCGCCTGTACGAATGAATACACCTTGCAACGTGGGTAAATGGTATGTTGGTAATTCCATAATGAACGGTGTCGCTTCACCTTTGAACAGCGTATTTCGCATAATTAAGCCCGTCAAAATAGCAATACCAATGCCCAGTAAATACAAACTAAACACCACATTTTGTCCGTTAATCGGAAAAAATGCCGCCGCAAAAAGCGCGTAAACCGGTAAACGTGCGCCGCATGACATAAACGGATTCATAAGATTGGTTAAAATTCGGTCACGCGGATTTTCGAGCGTTCGCGTCGCCATAATCGCCGGAACGTTACAACCAAAACCCACAATCATTGGCACAAAGGCTTTTCCAGGAAGACCTAAAAAACGCATAAATCGATCCATGACAAACGCCGCGCGTGCCATGTAACCAGAATCTTCTAATACCGATAAAAATAAGAATAGAAATCCCACAATCGGAATAAACGTTGCTACGACTTGAATACCGCCGCCAACACCTTGCGTTAATAAAACGTTGAGCCAATCCGGGCAATGATAACTGGTCAATAAAATACCAAAACCATCAATTAAAAATGCGCCAACCACCTGTTCAAAGAAATCAACAAATGCGCTGCCGATATTGATGGTGAATAAAAACATTGTATACATCACCAGCAAAAAAATCGGAATGCCTAAAAAGCGATTTAACACAATTCGGTCAATTTTTTCACTGGTATGCCGGCTCACTTCGCTAAGTTTGCAAACCGTTTGTTTTGTCAGTTGATTAACAAATTCATACCGCGCATCGGCGGCTAAAATATCAATTTCATCATCAGTTTCGGTTTCAACTTGTTGCTGCAATTTTGTTACAAAAGGTAATAATTTCGTACCTGCGATAGATTGAGCAAGCGTATCGCTTTCTAATAAACGCATCGCCAACCATCGACAATCACAGGGATAATTGTTAGCAGTTTCAACCAAGTGCGGCATTAAAACATTGATAGCATTTTCAAGCGCGGGCGTGTAATGAATTGGCGTATGTGGGATGGGGTGTTGATGTGCGGCGTGATTGATAGCTGTTTTTAACGCCGGAATGCCTTGTTTGGTTGCCGCTGAAATTGCTAAAACTGGACAGCCTAATTGCTCTGAAAGTGCATCGAGGTCAATTTTAATGCCGCGCCGTTTCACAGCATCCATCATATTGAGTACGACTAACATCGGCACACGCATTTCAATAAGTTGGGCAGTGAGATATAAATTACGTTCGATGTTTGAGGCATCAACGATGTTAATAATCAAATCTGCTTCACGAGAAGCGACATAATCACGCGCAATCTTTTCGTCGAGTGACACGTTATCATCAGACGATTCGAGCGAATAAGTGCCAGGTAAATCGACACATTGAATATGTTTATCTGAAAAAGTATACTCACCAGTTTTTTTCTCAACCGTCACGCCCGCCCAATTACCAACGTATTGTTTTGAACCGGTTAAAACGTTAAATAACGTGGTTTTGCCACAATTCGGATTGCCGACAATACCGACGATAAAATCCATTTTCATGGCACTAATTCCGCCAACACAAAAGCCGCTTCGTCTTTACGCAATGTAAGTGAAAAACCGCGTAATTTAATTTCAATCGGATCGCCAAGCGGTGCGAATCGTGTAATTTTGAATTCCGTACCGCGTGTTAATCCCATAGCCAGTAAACGTTTTCGATACGCTTTTCCGGTGACATCAAACCCCGTAATTTTTCCAGTATCACCGACAGCCAAATCTTTTAAACTGGTGGACATAAGATGCGCCTCAATGTAAATGAACCAAGATAAAATGATTACTTATCAATAATCATTCTCATTAGACGTGACTATAGCACACTGTTTTGGGATTTTTAACTGTGAAATGCGGTATTTGAGTTTATTGCAGAAAAAACTGGACTTGCGCCCCGAAGCGGAATTGAACCACTGACCTGTCTCTTAGGAGGAGACCGCTCTATCCTACTGAGCTACCGAGGCGGTATGGCAGTAAGTTTAGCATAAATTAGAAAGAGATTGGCGTGTTAAACCGAAATCAATGTGCTGTTTTGAAATTCACTGATAACCCCACCGTCTCGACCATAACTGGTCACGACTTCTGATTTACCTTTGAGAATATGTAACGTACGCTTATTGTGACGCGCTAAAATTTCAATACTCGCGCCATTCTGTTCATTTAGATGTTTACAGTCGGCACATAATCGCATCAACTGTTCCCAATTCGCTTTTAGCGTATCGGTTGATAAATTAGCAATTACTGCCATTTGAAAATAAGTGTTAATACCATCTTGCGAATGCGGTAATTGCTCTGCGGCTAAAATTTGTTCTAACTGTTTGTTAAACAAATCCAATTGCGTCACCAAATCTCGTTTATTGTTCGCTACGACGCTAATAAAACCTGATTGCGGGGAGCGAACTAAACTATCTGCTTCTTGGGTCAGTTGCTGATAAAGCCGTTGCGAGAGTTGCAACGCATTACTAATTAACTGTTCTGCAATTGGAAATGTATGTTCAATCATAAATTATGTACTGTTGCCTTGACCTAAAAAATCAAACTGAAGCATCTTTGCCGCAATCCGATCAGGATTGATTTCGTAAGTGCCGTTCTCGATTGCCTGCTTAATTCGCGCCAATCGTTCGACATTTCCACTCGATTCCGTAGATGATTCAAAACTTTTTTTAATTTGTGTCACCGTGTTAGTAATCATTACGCTGTCACTTCTTACTGCAATTTTAGTATCAGTCACCGAAATTTCAATATTTTCGATGGTGTCACTTTGTTTTTGTGACGTTTTAAAAGGGGGAGAAACTGCCCCTCCATTTTTTATCAATTCAATAGCCATGCCGAGCTCCTTAAAGTGTCTGTATGATAGACACTCGTATCGGCAAGGCAAAGAAATTCTTTAACCAAATTTATATATTTATCGTGTATGACGTTGTTATTGCGACACACTTACCTGCCCAACATCAGTCACCGTCGCATTGATAATCCTTTCTGAATTTTGATTTTTAACACGAATCACTTGTCCTTTGCTGCCGTCAGTTTGTGCAATGCCATTCATTTTAATTGCAAGCCCCGCACTATCAGAAGTAATCAACACCCGCTCACCACGTTTAACCAATTTAAGTTCGACAAAATCTTTTGCCGTCACAATTGTTCCCGCTGATAAATTTCGTGCCACTTGTTTATTTATAACATGGTCTAGCTGCGTTAAATACGCATCACGCAGTTGCGATACATCTTTGCGTGCTAAAGTAACATGATGTTCTGTTACAGTTCCACCGCGTTGCATCGATTGCGTCAAAATAATGACATTTTCAAAAGGCGTAATGGTTATCGATACAAAAATTGACCATTTTTTGTCACCATTACAACGCACGTTAATTGACATACGTCCTGCTTTAGGTAAATTCGGTGCAAAAGCCTCTATAGGCTGTGGGCATAAAGGTAAATTTAAGCGATCAATTAACGGTGCCACATTGATGTCATACTCGGCAGTGGTATTGATATTGTGGGCAACATAACTCTTAACGACCTCATAAATCGATTCATGCGTTTGCCATTGTGGCTCGGCATGAGGTGCATTCATTGTCATAAATGCGCTGGCAAAAACTAGCATCAATCTAAACATAGGTTATTTTAAGAATATCGGTTAATCGTTAATGTAATCGCTTTGCAACATCGATAGCATATTTAATGCCAAGTTAGTCAAACACATTATTCTCAATTCCCCAAATAACAAATATTGCCCCTGTATTACGCTTACAACTTTTTCTGACAATTTTTTGACGGCAAACATTGTAAATACTGCGTCAAAAAACAATACATTAAATCAAAATAAAGGTTAAAAAAGACTTAACTTTAAATACTTTTTGACGATAACCTACTGGACGAAAAGTGCCAAAATAAGTAACTAAATGATTTTTATTGGTTAACTTTTAATGGCATTAAAAGTGCTTTTATATTGAGTACAAAAACATTTTAGGAGTTATTATCATGGCAATTAGTTTTGATGCCGCTCTTGGCAACAGCCCAAAGCTCTTAGCGTTGCGCGAAAAACGCAGTGAGATTTTAGCGGCAAATCTTGCCAATGCCGATACGCCAAATTTTAAGGCACGAGATTTAGATTTTTCGCGTGTCTTAAAAAAATCTATGCCTCAGCCGACGTTGCTTGCACATACGCAACCCGGACATTTTGCGCCAGAGCAGCCATTTTTAGGGGCGCAGTTGAAATACCGTAATCCTAATCAGGTATCGCTGGATGGTAATACCGTTGAAGAGCATATCGAGCAGGCAAAATACGCTGAAAATTCAATGCAATACCAAACCACTTTGCAATGGTTAGGTGGTGAATTTAAAGATTTAACTTCCGCATTTACAGGACAAGTCTAATGTCAGCATTAAACATTTTTGATATTGCCGGTAGCGGTATGAACGCACAGTCACTGCGTTTAAATTTAGTAGCAAGTAATATAGCTAACGCCAACAGCGTCAGCAGCAGTCAGGGCAGTGTTTACAAATCTCGTCAACCAGTATTTGGTGCAGAATTGAAAAATGTCATTGACGCAGAAAATGCGGCGAGTAAAGTTGAAGTCCGTGGTGTGGTTGAAAGTAAGGCACCCGCCATAATGGAATACGCGCCAAATCATCCAATGGCAGACAAAGATGGCTATATTTTTAAGCCAAATGTAAATACCGTTGAGGAAATGGCGAACATGATGTCTGCATCACGTTCGTATCAAAATAATATTGAAGTGTTAAACACCGCAAAACAGATGATGTTACAAACACTGAAAATGGGGCAATAATTTAAAGGGGTATTTTATGACGACAAGTACAACCAGTACAACGAGTACAACTCAAAATAATCCGTACGCATTTCTAAATAACAACACAAGCACAACGACAGGCAATGCGGCATCATCGGCAGCATCGATTGCAGCAGCGAGTAGCGCGATGTCGCTGGGTCAGGCAGATTTTTTAAAACTGATGACCACACAAATGACGCACCAAGATCCAAATAATCCCATGACGAATGGCGATTTTTTGTCGCAAATGGCGCAATTCGGTACGGTTTCGGGTATTCAAGGTTTGCAATCATCGTTTGCAACCTTTGCGTCTTCTATTCAATCAGAGCAAGCATCACAAGCAACAGGTTTGATTGGACACGAGGTTTCAGTAACAGGTACTCAAGGGATTTTGGCGGCAGGCGGCAATGTTACGGGGAACGTTAATCTCGCCAGCAGTGCAACCGATGTGACAGTTGCTGTCACAGATTCAACGGGTGCATTAGTTAAAACACTTGATTTAGGCGCTCAAAGTGCGGGGAAAATTCCCTTTACTTGGGATGGAACAAATACAGCTGGCACAATGCTAAGTCCAGGAACATACAAAATTCAAGCTGCTGCCATGGTGAATGGTACAAGCGCGGCGCAAACGACAAATATTAACTCAACCGTTCAAAGTGTCACGATGCCAAATGGCACAACGAATATGCAAGTAAATCTCGTTGGCGGAAATAGTGTTGATTTTTCACAAGTTCAACAAATTCTTTAATTTTATTTTGAGGTACATATTATGAGTTTTTCAACAGCATTAAGTGGCTTGAATGCCGCATCTTCATCGTTATCTGTCATGGGCAACAACATTGCAAACTCACAAACGATGGGGTTTAAAGAATCTCGCGCTCAATTTGGTGACGTTTATGCAAACAGTTTAGGCTCACCACTTAATACCGCTATTGGTGCAGGCGTTAATGTTGCTACCGTCGCGCAACAATTTACACAAGGTAACATTGAAACAACTGGAAATTCACTAGATTTAGCACTTAGTGGTCAAGGTTTTTTCTCTATGGCGACCCCGAATTTAGTCGATCCAACTAATTTGACAAAACCATTAGAAGCCACCGCTTTTACTCGTAGCGGTGCATTTAGTGTCAATAATGCAGGTGATGTTGTTGATGCCAATGGCAATTATTTATTAGCATTCAAACCCGTTGGTACAACTGTTGCCGAAGGTTTCAACGTGGGTGTTAAAACACCTGTACAAATTAAAACTGATCAAGGTGCGCCTACTGCGACGAAAAATGTTACCATGGACGTGAATGTGAATGGTTCAGCACCACAAGTGATTACGCCACTTGCATTTACATCAACAAATCCGCCTTTTATTCCAGATCCAACAACTTACAATAGCACCACATCGATTACGACGTATGACTCATTAGGTAATCCACACATTGTTTCAACATATTTTTCTAAAACGGCTACTCCAAACGAGTGGAAAGCCTATACGTTCATCGATGGTCATGGCGTAAATCCAGGGCAACAAGAAGATACCACAACCAATCCTATTACGCCTGCATCGAGCGCAACAATTTTAGATCCGGGTCTTGTACCTGATGGCATAACGATGACATTTGATGCGTCTGGCGCATTATTATCTGGAGCGAATGGTACTGCCTCACCGATTACAGATAGTACAGGCGCACCGCTTAATCCTAATATGCCCACATCAACAAAAGTCGATTTTGGCTTTGATGCAGCAACATTCAACACACTTTTAAACACGACTGATGCAACAGGTGCGGTAGTTCCGTCAAATAAACAGGTTGCCGCGCAAACTATCAGTATTGATTTTGCTAGTTCAACACAATTTGCTACGCCTTTTACTGTTAATAATTTAAAGCAAGATGGTTTACCAGTTGGTAATTTAACAGGCGTTGATGTGGATGCGACGGGGGTTATTTTCGCAAAATACAGCAATGGTGCTTCAGATCCAATTGGTCAGGTCGCGTTAGCTCGTTTCTCAGACTCCCAATCTTTATCAAAAGTGGGCGGTACAACGTGGCAGGCAACATCGGATTCTGGCGCACCAATTTATGGTGCTGCAGGTGATAATAACTTTGGGTCGATTAAATCCTCCGCACTTGAAGATTCAAATGTCGATTTATCATCAGAGTTGGTTAAATTGATTGTGGCACAACAAGCCTATCAAGCAAATTCACAAACAATTACCACACAAAAAACAATGATGGATACTATTTTAAGAATTTAGTTTTCCCTCACCTTTGAGTCAGTTACGTTTAGTTTTAGGAGCCTTTTATGGATCGTAGTCTTTTTATTGCCATGAGCGGAGCCACGCAGACGTTGCTGGCTCAAACGGCAAATGCCAACAATTTGGCAAATACCCAAACTACTGGTTTTAAATCAGATTTGGAACAATTTCGCAGTATGCCTGTGTTTGGTGATGGTTATCCGACGCGGGTTTATGCACAAACTGAAAAGCCTGGAACGGATTTTTCATCGGGACCTTTGCAAACGACGGGTAATGATTTAGATGTTGCCATTAACGGCGAAGGTTTTTTTGCCGTACAAGACAGTAAGGGCAAGGAAGCCTACACTCGCGCGGGCGATTTAAAAATGACACCTGATGGGCAATTACAGACCGGTTCTGGTTTGCCGTTGTTAAATCAAAATGGTCAACCCATTAACATTCCTCCGTCAGAAAAATTATCAATTAGCAGCGATGGCACGATTAGCATCATTCCATTTGGCTCAGAAACAGGGGCAATGGTTCCCGTCGATCAAATGAAATTGATTAAGCCCGATTTGAAAAACGTTGAAAAACGTGCCGATAGTTTGGCTTACATGAAAGATGGAAAACCACAGGCAGATGATCCGACAGTTCGAATTGCTCAAGGCGTTATCGAAGGCAGTAACGTGAGTGCAATTGGTGCAATGGTCGATATGATTGAATTGGCGCGTAATTTTGAAATGCAAACCAACGTTATGAAAAATGCCAAAGAAAATGCAGCGGCTAGTGCCAAATTGCTACAAGCCTAATACTGGCATAGATACTGCAACTGATTAAGTACACAACAACGATTTACTTAGGAGAATTATCATGACAGAACGTGCATTATGGGTCGCAAAAACTGGGCTTGATGCTCAACAAACTCGCATGGCGGTCATTTCTAACAACTTAGCAAACGTCAACACCACGGGTTTTAAGAAAGACCGTGCCGTGTTTCAAGATTTGATGTATCAAAATATGCGTCAAGTTGGCGCACAAACCTCTCAAACGAGTCAATTACCTACCGGTTTACAACTTGGCACCGGTGTCAAAGTAATGGCGACAGAAAAACTACATATTCAAGGCAACGTTGAACAAACAGGCAATAGTTTAGATTTAGCCATTAACGGACGCGGTTTTTTGCAAGTGACAATGCCTGATGGTACAACAACTTATAGTCGTGACGGTTCGTTAAAATTAGATCAAAACGGTCAAATTGTTACGTCAAATGGTTTGCCATTAAACCCCACAATTACGATTCCACAAGACGCTCAAAGTATCACTATTGGTATAGATGGTACCGTTTCCGTGTTGCAACCTGGTAATGCTCAACCAGCAAACTTGGGACAAATACAAATTGCAAACTTTGTGAATCTCGCAGGTTTAGAACCCGTTGGTGAAAACTTATACCGTGAATCAGGCGCAAGTGGCCCACCGATTGTTGGTACACCTGGACAAGGCGAATTTGGTAATATTGTACAAAATTCGTTAGAAACCTCTAACGTCAACGTGGTTGAAGAATTAGTCGGAATGATTGAAACACAACGCGCTTACGAGATGAACTCTAAAGCGATTTCAACGACCGATCAAATGTTGTCTTATGTGACACAAAATCTGTAACGAGTGAATGAGATGACTCGCAGCCTCAGTTTTATTGTGCTACTGCCGTTATTATTAACGGCGTGTAGTTCTCCTTTACCCAAGCGTGAACCGTCATTTTCGCCCGTCGCGCCAGCTGATTTACGTCCACCGCCACAAAGTTCTGGCAGTATTTACCAGTCTGGCTACGATATGCGATTATTTGAAGATCATACCGCTCGGCGAGTTGGTGATGTTTTAACCGTTACATTGAACGAAAAAACGCAATCTCAAAAAGCGGCAAATAACCAAGATTCTAAAGCCGATAATTTTTCAATGACATTGCCGAGCTATTTAACTGGAATCTTTGGTGGTTTAGGCGCGATTTTAGGCGCAGGAAAAAGTGTCAGCACCACCTTAGATTCTACAAGAGCTTTTACTGGCAAAGGGAAAACTGATCAGAGCAATGAGCTGAATGGTTCAATATCGGTGACAGTCGTTGAATTATTACCAAATGGGTATTTAAAAATTCGTGGTGAAAAACGTGTCACACTCAATCAGGGTGACGAATTTGTTCGTTTATCTGGCATTGTTCGTCCGGTTGATATTACGCCTTCAAATATTGTTGATTCGAGCAAAATTGCCGACGCGACGTTCACATACACCGGTGAAGGTTCAATGGCAGATGCAAATGCACACGGTTGGATTTCGCGTGCATGGAATAGTCCTTGGTTTCCATTTTAATTAACGAGCAAATAACATGAATCTGCGACACAACGCCTTATTTTTGATACTGCTATTGGGGATTATTTATACACCTCTAGCACAAGCAGAACGCATTAAAGATATCGCATCCATTGAAGGTGTTCGTGCGAATCAATTAGTGGGTTATGGCTTAGTTGTTGGTTTGGATAAATCGGGCGATAGTAGTACCAGCTCACCAACCTCAAAACAAAGTTTAAGCAGTATGTTAAAACGTTTTGGTCTCACGCTATCACCCACCGATTTGCAACAACTTAAAGCAAAAAATATTGCCACCGTAGCCGTTCAAGCTGAACTTCCGGCTTTTGCAAAACCCGGTATGGCAATTGATGTCACCGTGTCATCAATTGGTGATGCAAAAAGTTTACGCGGCGGTTCACTGCTTATGACACCACTAAAAGGTGCGGACGGTGAAGTTTACGCAATTGCTCAAGGTAATTTAGTGGTTGGTGGCATGACTGCATCGGGCAAAGATGGTTCAAGCGTTACCGTTAATAATCCGAGTGCGGGGCGAATTTCAAATGGCGCATTAGTGGAACGAACTGTTCCGACCTCTTTTTCTGATAGCGATACCTTAGTTTTCAATCTCAACAGAGCAGATTTTACGACCGCTAACCGGATGGCAGAAGCCATTAACAAATTACTGGGGGCTAATACTGCAAAACCTATCGATGCCACATCCGTCAGAGTCAATGCACCCAGCGATTTAGGGCAAAAAGTAATGTTTGCATCTGTTATTGAAAATGTCACCCTGGATATGGATGAAGCCCCTGCTCGGGTCATTGTAAATTCGCGCACAGGAACCGTTGTCGTAAGTAATAAAGTTCGCGTCTCCCCTGCCGCTGTTTCGCACGGTAGTTTGGTCGTTACGATTGATGAAAATGTAAATGTCAGTCAGCCAAATCCATTATCTAACGGCACCACGACGACAACGCCTCAATCTAGCGTAAAAGCCAAAGAAGAGAAAAATCGAATGTTTGCGTTTAGACCAGGCGTTGCACTGGATGATTTAGTTAATGCCGTCAATCAAGTCGGCGCAGCACCGAGTGATTTAGTGGCGATTTTAGAAGCGTTGAAAACAGCCGGTGCGTTGCACGCTGAATTGATTATTATTTAAAGCTAAATATTTGACGGAGAAGATAATGTTAAGCACGCCAGCTAATAATACCTCTGTATATAACGATTTTAGTGAATTCTCAAAATTAAAAGTCCAGTCCAAAACAGATTCGCCTGCTGCCTTGCAAAAAGTAGCTAAACAGTTTGAAGCCTTATTTTTAAATAATATTTTAAAAGGGATGCGTTCAGCACAATTAGCAGATGGCGCGTTTGATAGCGATCAAAGTAAAACCTATAACGAAATGTACGATCAACAACTGTCCGTACATTTAGCAGGCAAGCCAGGTGTGGGGCTTGCCGATTTAATTGTGAAACAACTCAGCCCCAAAGGTGAAACGTCACAAGCACAAACGTTAGAAGATTATTTAAATAATCCTGTAACAATGGTGAAAACGCCAGATGGCGTAGTGTTTAACGGTAATTCGTTTAATGGTGACAGCGATGAAATTCCATTTAAGAATGGGCGGTCAGTGCCGATACAGTCGGCGGTAGATTTTGTGAAACAGTTGCAACCGTTCGCACAACAAGCAGCGAAAGGTTTGGGCATTGACCCAAATGCGTTATTGGCTCAAGCCGCCTTAGAAAGTGGGTGGGGTAATGCAGTGATTAAAAACAGTGATGGCACGAGTAGTCACAACTTGTTTAATATCAAAGCAGATAGATCGTGGCGCGGTAAACAAGCGCAAGTTTCTACGCTAGAGTTTGATCAAGGGATTGCAAGAAGAATGAATTCTGGTTTTAGAGCGTACCCTTCTTTCCAAGAAAGTTTCCATGATTATGTGAATTTCATTAAAGACAATCCACGTTATGAATCTGCATTAAAAAAAGTCAGTAATGTTGGTCAATATATGCGTGAATTACAAAAAGCAGGTTATGCAACGGATCCCAGCTACGCGGACAAAGTCATGCACATTTACCAAAGCAATACGTTAAACGTATTTGCTAGTGATGCAGCGGTTGCGATGAAATAGACATCGTTTACTTATAATTTCAATATCTAAAAATAGGTTATTCCCATGCCCAGTGGAATTTTAGGAACAGCGTTGACAGGATTGATGGCTTTTCAACGCGCCATGCAAACAAATAGTAATAATGTCGCCAATGTTAATACTCCTGGATATAACCGTCAAAATACAAATTTAACGGATGCGGCATCTACGTTTACTGATGGTCATTACCTTGGCAATGGCGTGGACGTTACTAACGTAACACGCAGTTATGACCAATTTATTAGTAATAATGTCCGCACCTCAGCATCGACGTTAGGTGAGGCGAATCAGTATCAGACCATGACAGCGCAAGTTGATAACTTGGTATCTGGTTCTAATACAAGTCTTTCAACTGCCATATCATCTTTCTTTAAAGCAGTGAATGGTGTCTCGACAGATCCAACATCCATTCCAGCACGACAAACGTTACTATCACAAGCAGGTACCATGTCTGCTCAGTTTAATAGCGTGTCATCTCAACTGGAAAATCTGCGAGAACAAAATAATGGCTATATGCAGACAAATGTTAATGACATCAACAACTACGCCCAAAACATTGCAGATTTAAATGTTAAAATCGCAACAGCTACTCAGGTTGGTGGAACACAAATACCCAATGACCTACTCGACCAACGCGATCAATTGCTAGCAAAACTGTCTGCAAATGTCAATGTTTCTACATTTACACATGCCGATGGTGCGATAGATGTTTTTGTTGGTCAAGGACAAGCATTGATTTCTGGTGATTCCGTTTCAAAATTATCATTAGCCAATTCAACCACAGATAGTAACCAAAAAGATGTCATGATGAATGGTATATCTGTTACGAGTCAGTTTACGAGTGGTTCGTTAGCGGGTTCTTTGAAATTTAGAGACCAAGTATTAGACCCTGCCCAAAAACAATTGGGTTTAGTGGCGGTGGGATTAGGGACTTCGGTCAACAACGTTCAATCGCAAGGTCAGGATTTGAATGGCGCAACCGGTACAAACATGTTTTCATTTTCACCAAATGAAATCCCTGTTTATGCCAGTAATGGAAATCAAGGGGGCGGTATAGGTGCTAGCTTCGATAACTCGACGTTAAACCAATTACAAGCGAGTGATTATCGATTGGACTACAATGCCGGATCATATTCCTTAACACGATTAAACGATAACACAAAAATAATGTTGCCTTCTGGCGGACTTCCTGCAACTGTTGATGGCATAACGCTTACAGAAACTTCTGCACCGACAGGGGCAGCCAGTTTCATCATTCGCCCAACGTATCAAGCGGCGACAAATATTAGTGTTAACATTACGGATCCAAAAGAAATTGCAGCATCAACATCTGCTGCTGATGGTGATAATACCAATGCGCTAGCCATGGCAAATTTATCAACGCAAAGTCTACTTACTGGAAACAACACTATTAACCAAGCCTACCAAAATATGATAGGACAAGTGGGGACTGCCGCTAGTGCTGCCAATGTCAGTTTATCTGCACAAACAGCATTAAATACTCAAGCTGTTTCAGCGCAAGCAAACTTTTCTGGTGTAAATCTTGATGAAGAAGCAGCAAATTTAATTCAACTTCAAAATGCTTATCAAGCATCCTCTCAAGTCGTGTCAATTGCACGAACTTTATTTACTAGCTTACTTACCGCAGTTAATGCTTAAAATTTAAGGAGAATTATTATGTCGTTGCGTATCTCTACAGCTTATCCACAGCAATACAACACCACCAATATGTTGAATTTGCAAACCCAGTTGAACACGACTCAGTTAAAAATTTCTTCAGGAAAGCAAAATTTAACAGCGGCTGATAATCCAGCCGCAGCGGTTTCCGCGCTTAGTTTTCAACAGGCCATTGATACAGGAAATCAACACCAAACGAATATTGCGTCAGCAAATCAGCGACTTAGTTTAGAAGATACTACGTTGACGAGTATCATTTCGACTATTCAGAACCTGCAATCACTAGGCTTACAGGGTGTAAGCGCCCCCGATGCTTCTACAAGCGGAAATGCGATTGCTGATGCCTTTGACCAAGCAAATCAAGAACTTTTGGGCTTGGCGAACACCGTGAATTCAAATGGCGAATACCTCTTTTCTGGGACAAAATCAAACGTCATGCCATTTTCGGAGCAAAATCCCAGCGCCGCAACAGCCTCCACCACAACGCCCGTGATAGCATCAACCATTGACAATGTTCCTGCCTCCGACTGGACAACGTATCTCTCAAAACAGGCCACCACAGATGCGCTTAACTATATTGTCACTAATCCAAATGCCACCTTATCAGATGCGTTAGCATGGGCGACAAATCAAGCATCAACGGTCAGTACCATGGGACAAGCGGCGAGCGCATCGATAACAGCTCCTCCCGCCTCTTTGCAAACGGCATTGGCTGATGCGTCTCCTTACATGGCGGCGTTCCAAACGGCGTTCACTTCGGCTGGCGCACAAGGAACAACAGCCTCAGCAGTGGCACATATAGCCGTTGTACCTTTAGCAAGTGCTTCTGTTGACTCAAG
Organism: uncultured Pseudomonadota bacterium; assembly: GCA_903834465.1. Taxonomy (GTDB): domain Bacteria; phylum Pseudomonadota; class Gammaproteobacteria; order Methylococcales; family Methylomonadaceae; genus UBA10906. The sequence continues at coordinate 42,908 of CAILJB010000094.1, forward strand.
TGCTGCTTACGATGTTTATATAAAATCATTAGCCAATTATGTGCCGCCTGCTGCAACAACGGATACGACAAATCCCGTTGCCACGCCTAATTCAGGTGTAACGCCTTCATCCACAGCAGGTTTTATTTATTTTGGTTCAAATACACAACGTTCTGTTCAAATCGGAAGTTCACGAACGATTAACGATGGTGACACCGGGACGGCCGTTTTTGGTGATACCGCAACGGGACAATCGCTTTTTGATACTATCAAAACGTTTTCAGCACAATTGCGAGCGGGTACGCCTACGTTGGCAACGTTAAAACAATTAGATACCGCTCTTACCCAAGTTTCGAACGTTCAATCTGATGTTGGAGCGCGTATGAACGCGTTGACAAGTCAACAATCAATTAACCAAGATTTCATTATCAATAACCAAACAGCCTTATCACAAGTTCAAGATTTAGATTACGCTGGTGCAGTTACACAATTGAATTCGCAACAATTATCATTACAAGCCGCACAACAATCGTATGCAAAAGTTCAAGGGATGTCGTTATTTAAATATCTTTAAAATTTAACTAACAAAGTGTCAAAAAATCGACATAGAAATTGGACAAAATAGCGCGTTTACCAATATTTAACGCGCTGACCAAAAAAAACATGGTTATGCTTAACAAGGTAGTGGTAGATGCTGTAATATTCGTCGAGTATTTTGCTTTGAATTGATTTATAGGGAGAAAATAATGGCGAGTATTCTTGCAGTTGATGATTCAGCTTCAATGAGAAAAATGGTGTCGTTTACGTTAAAAACGGCAGGCTATGATGTAGAAGAAGCCGAAGATGGTGTTGATGCGTTAGAAAAAGCCAAAGTTCGTACCTTTGACTGCATTGTCACAGATGTCAATATGCCAAATAAAGATGGTATTACGCTAATTCGAGATCTCAGACAATTACCACAATATAAACATGTACCGATGCTCATGTTAACCACAGAATCGGGCATGGAAAAAAAAATGGAAGGCAAAGAAGCTGGCGCAACAGGCTGGATGGTTAAACCATTTAATCCTGACCAGCTTTTAAAAACGTTGTTAAAAGTGTTGGGTTAATTAACGCCGACATAACTATTTTGTTCACTTAAAGAGAAGGAAAAGACCATGTCCGTTGATATGACACAATTTCACGATGTTTTGTTTGAAGAATGCTTAGAAAATTTAGATATTATGCAAACTGAGCTAAATAGCATTGACTTAAATGCTTTTGATTTTGAAAAAATGATGACGATTTATCGTGGCGCACACACTATCAAAGGCGGTTGTGCGATGTTGGAATTCCACGCCGTTTCCAACTATGCCAAAGAGATGGAACATCTTTTAGCTGAAATGCGTGACAAAACAAAACAGACCAATCCAGAAAATATCAACGTTATGTTGGAATCTGTTGAGTTTCTTCGCGCCATGATTAAGACACTACAAAATAAAGAAGTGGTTGATGAAGCCAGTGCATTGGCACATTGCGCCAAAATGCAGGCAGCTATTAACTAATCACTCTTTTTAACCGCTCTGCGTAAGAAGAGCGAATCGTTAAAATACTTAAAAATGCCTTCGATACGGCTTACAGTCAAACTTAGGCGTTTTTAGGCACAGGATTTGCACTGAATTAGTGTAGATTTTAGGAATGGTTGAGTTCCAACCTTATTTAAATAAATTCAGGCGCACACAGGTAAAGTTATGTCTATCGATATGTCACAATTTCATCAAGTCTTCTTTGAAGAATGTTTCGAAGGCTTAGAGGCGATGGAATCTGGATTGTTGTCGCTCGATATTGGCGACATTGATTCAGAAGTTATCAACACCATTTTCAGGGCAGCACACTCCATCAAGGGCGGTAGTGGCACATTCGGTTTTACCGTCGTTGCCGAATATACCCATATCATGGAAACGCTACTCGATGAAATGCGTGACGGACGTAGACAGGTAACAAAGCCTGCGGTGGATGTTTTATTAGGCTCTGTGGATTGTTTACGCGAAATGTTAACATCAATTCAAAATGAAGAAGATGTCAATATGTCGAGCGTGGCAAAACATCAAGCCGCGTTAGAAATAGAATTAAATGGAAAAGCCAGCGGTGGCGATCACGCACCAGCAGCAACGCATGCAGCGGCTCCCGCACCTGTTGCTGTCCACGAAGAGCCTGAACCAGAAGAAGAGGAAATTGAAGAAGAACAAGGTTGGAAAATTGCTTTCTGCCCGTATTTGAGTTTACTTAAAACTGGCAATGATCCTGTTCGTTTATTTCGAGAACTTAGTGCATTAGGGACATTGACATCAAATGTCAATATTCAAGACGTACCTCCTTTTGCTGAATTAGACCCCGAAGAATGTAATATTTCTTGGGAATTAAAATTAGTCACAGATGCCACAGAAGCGGCGGTACGCGAAATCTTTAGCTGGGTTGAGGAAGATTGCGCGTTAGAACTTGCTCCGTTAGCCAAACCAAAAAAAGCTAAAAAACCTAAAGCTGCGCCTGCACCGGTTGTTGAGGCAGCTCCTGTACCTGTTGTTGAAGCTGCTCCCGCACCTGCGGCTGCTAAAAAAGCAGCACCAACAGAATCTGATCCATCCAAAAATGCACCTAAAGCCTCCAGTTCGATTCGTGTTGATACCGACAAAATCGATACCTTAATTAACATGGTGGGCGAAGTGGTCATTACCCAATCGATGCTTGGTTTGATTGGTGAAAATTTCACGATGGATAAAGTGGGACAATTAAAACGTGGTTTAGCGCAATTAGAACGTCACACCCGTGATTTACAACAAAGTGTGATGAATATTCGAATGTTGCCAATCAGCTTCGTTTTCAGCCGCTTCCCGCGCTTAGTACACGATATTAGTACCAAATTAAATAAAAAAATTACGCTCAAATTAGTCGGTGAAAACACCGAAGTTGATAAAGCCGTTGTCGAGTTAATTAACGACCCGTTAGTGCATTTAATTCGTAACAGTTTAGATCACGGTATTGAAATGCCTGCCGAGCGTCTTGCCGCTGGTAAACCCGAAATGGGAACGATTGAATTAAAAGCCTACCATCGCGGTGGTCACATTGTGATTGAAATTGTCGATGATGGTCGCGGTATGGACAAAAGTAAATTACTCGCTAAAGCTATCGAAAAAGGCTTAGTCGATGAATCCACGATTATGTCCGACAAACAAATTCTTGAATTGATTTTCATGCCTGGTTTTTCGACCGCCGAACAATTGACAGATATTTCCGGACGCGGCGTGGGCATGGACGTTGTGCGTCGAAACATTCAATCACTAGGCGGAAATATCGATATTATTTCTGAACTGGGTAAAGGTTCGACCATTGCGATTCATTTACCATTAACACTGGCAATTTTGGATGGTCAATCGGTTGCCGTCGGCGATGAAACCTATATTGTGCCGCTAGTTTCGATTATTGAATCGATTAACATCACCGAAAAAATGCTCAACAAAGTTGCCGGCAAAGGTGAGACATTCAAATTACGCAATGAGTATTTGCCCATCATTCGAATGCGCGAAATTTTCAATGTGAAATCCGGTGCGGCAACGAAATCGAATGAAGGCGTGATTGTTGTTGTTGAAGGACAAGGCGCATTATGCGGCTTCTTGGTTGATGAATTACTCGGTCAACAACAAGTGGTCATTAAATCCTTGGAAGCCAACTATCGCCGCGTTGAAGGCGTGTCGGGGGCAACCATTTTAGGCGACGGTTCGGTAGCGTTAATTCTCGACGTGCCTGGTTTAGTGCGCCTTTCAGTGCGCTAATTTTTCCTGAATTAACCACAAACTTACACAGAAAACCGTTATGTCACAAGAAAATGAAACACCCGCCGTTGAGGCTGTCCTAGGACAAAACACACCAGAAATCACTAATACAATTCAGTATTTGAGTTTTGTATTGGGTAAGGAAGAGTACGGGGTTGATATTTTGCGTGTACAAGAAATCCGCAGTTGGGAACCTGTCTCGCGCGTTCCGAACGTTCCGCCTTATGAAAAAGGGGTCGTGAATTTGCGTGGTGCAATTGTACCGATTATCGATTTACGCGAACGTTTTAGTCTGAGCAAAGTGGAATACACACCGCTGACAGTCGTCGTCGTTTTGCAAACCGGCAGCGGCAGTCACACCCGTATTATGGGCGTAGTGGTCGATTCTGTTTCTGATGTAATTAGCGTCGATAAAGCTGAAATTCAAGGCGCACCGGATTTTGGTACTAAAGTCAGTAACGAATTTATCAACGGTCTTGTTTCCGTCAGCGAGCGTATGGTGATGTTGCTCGATGTCGATAAATTATTAACACTCGAATCGTTTGAACAAAACGAAAATTGATTTTTTGGCATAAATGACCTTTTAACAGGACGCGCTGCAATGAAAACGAATATGCCAATTACAAATCGCGAAATTGTGATGAAACCGGGAACTATTCTGGTTACTCGAACGGATTTAAAAGGTTTAATTACGTTTGTAAATGACGATTTTTTAGAAATTAGCGGTTATTCGCGTGATGAACTAATTGGTAAAAATCATAACATTGTACGACATCCTGATATGCCCGCTGTGATATTTGAAGAAATGTGGAATACCTTAAAAAAAGGTAATCCGTGGCATCGCGTCATTAAGAATCGCACAAAATCCGGAGATTTTTACTGGGTAAGCGCGAATATCACGCCCGTTTTTGAAAATGCCGTCATACGCGAACACATGTCTGTTCGACATGCACCAAGTCGCACTGAAATTGATGCCGCCGACCAGTTATATCGTAAAGTAAACGAAAATAAAGCCACGCTGCATTCGACAGGTTTTAATGCCCTATGTAAATCTCTTCAAGAAATTGCCGCATGGAAAAAATTAACATTTGCTTCCAGTCTGTTTCTTGCGCCAAATGCGTTTTTGATGCAAAACCTGTTCAACGATGGCAGTTATGGTTTATTAGCAGGCGTTGCGACACTTTCTGTTCTCGGCGCAATGATTGTCACGCATGTCGTTAAAGACACCGAACGCTCTTTGGAAGAATCGATTGATAAACTGTATCAATTAAGTGCGAATAAATTTAGTAAATCCCTTAATTTAAGACTCGATGATCAATTTGGCGATTTATTTCGGGCGATTTATGCAACGGGCGTTAAATTAGGTGATGATTTAGCACACGTTAAACAATCCAATTCCGAATCATTGCGTATCATTCGCGGTTTAGAAACAGTGCAATCAAGTGTTTTGATTACTAATTCAAATTTTGAAATTATTTTTGTGAATTTAGCGGCGAAAAAATTATTTGCGAATGCTGAAGCAGATATACGAAAACAATTGCCCAATTTCAGAGCCGATAAATTGCTTGGCACGAGCATCGATATTTTCCATACAAATCCCGCTTATCAACGTAATTTATTAAGTAATTTGCGCGATTCAGTTACTGCCCATCTTGAATTAGCTGGTCGAACCATGCAAGTAATTGCACAACCTGTCATCGCTGAAAATGGCGAACATATTGGTTTTATCGCAGAATGGCAAGACCGAACGTTAGAAAAACAAACGGAACACGAAATTGAAGAACTCGTAAATTCAATTAAAGTCGGTGATTTAAGTGCGCGTATTAACGTAAACGATAAAGAAGGGTTTACTAAATCATTATCGATTAACATCAATGGCTTAACCGATGTGATTGAAAATGTATTTAATGACATCAATCGCGTCATTGAACAAATGGCAGGCGGGGATTTAACGCATAGCATTCATGCCGATTACCAAGGTACTTACGCGCAATGCAAAGACAATATCAACGATGCAATTGCCAAAATTAGTCAATTCATTATTCAAATTCGGGATGCCGCAGATTTCGTCAATAATTCGTCACAAGAAATGGCAAGTGGTAACAATAATTTGTCACACCGTGTCGAGCAACAAGCTGGAAGCCTTGAAGAAACAGCAGCAAGTATGCACGAGTTGTCCAGTACCGTAAAAAGTAACGCGGAAAATACGCAACAAGCTACTAACGTCGTACAAACGGCAACGCAACTCGCTGAAAAAGGCGGGGATGTGGTGAAATCGGCGATTACAGCAATGCAAGAAATTAACGAAAGTAGTAATAGAATTGCCGAAATTATTGGTGTGATTGATGAAATTGCCTTCCAAACGAATTTGCTTGCCTTAAATGCGTCGGTGGAAGCGGCACGCGCGGGTGAGCAAGGACGCGGTTTTTCAGTTGTGGCTACCGAAGTAAGAAATTTAGCACAACGCAGTGCCACGGCTGCCCAACAAAGTAGTGAACTGATTCAGAATAGTGTACAAAAAGTTCGCGCTGGCACGGCATTTGTTAATGAAACAGGTGCGGCATTGATGGAAATTGTCGACAGTATTATTAAGGTCGGTGACATTGTGGGGCATATTACCGAATCGAGTAATGAGCAATCGGCAGGAATTAACCAAGTCAATCAAGCCGTTGCACAAATGGACGATATTACGCAGCAAAATGCCGCATTAGCTGAACAAGCCGCAGCCGGTAGTATGGCAATGAGCGAACAATCCGCCAACATGACAGAATTACTCAGTTTCTTCAAAGTCAGTGGAAAATCGGCATCATCTGCTATACGTCAAAATGCCAGCACACCCATAAAATCGATTACTAAACCGAAATCCACTGCCTACGCCCCTTCATCAGCAAAAAATAGTGGCGATGATTGGGAAGAGTTTTAATTTAATAACTGAATAACGCCAACTAAATAATCCGTAGGGAATGACAGTCATGACAACCGATGTACATAGTAAACAAATTGAACAATTTTTGACCTTTGAACTCGCCAACGAAGTGTATGGCGTGGAAATTCTGAAAGTTCAAGAAATTAGGGGCTGGGAAGCGGTGCGCGTCATTCCCAATGCACCGTCTTTTATTAAAGGCGTATTGAATTTACGCGGTTCGGTGATTCCTATCGTTGATTTACGCGAACGGTTTTCACTTGAACATTGCGAATACACGCACAAAACCGTCGTTATTGTGTTGTGCGTCAAACATCATCGCACTGATACATTTGTAATGGGTATTGTTGCCGATGCGGTTTCAGATGTGCTTGATATTAAACGTAGCGAAATCAAAAAAGCTCCGAATTTTGGTTCGCAATTAGATACCCGTTATATGCGCGGTATGCACGTTTATAAGCAAAATATGATTATGTTATTAGATGTGGATAAATTGCTTAATCCCGATGAAGTGGACGATATGGATGCCATTTCTGATTCTGTTTCTGCTGACTCGGAAGATTTTCTGTAATGACCAGATTAGTCGCCATTATTAACCAAAAAGGCGGGGTTGGAAAAACCACCACCACAGCGAATTTGTGCCACGCACTCGCTGAATTGGGCAAAAAAGTGACGGTTATTGATTTTGATCCGCAAGGGCATTTAGCTGTTTCCTTTGGTCTCATTTCGCACAACGTAAGTGGCATTGATGCCGTAATGCTCAAAGAAAAAACCATCGAAGAACAAGCATTACTAGTACGCGAAAATTTGCAACTCATTCCTGCTGGTTCACGATTGAAAGATGTTGAGCAAATGAGTAATACAGGCGCACCGCGTGGCGTATTATTGCGTGATGCGTTGCGAGGTCAATTAACCGATCAAGATTTTGTCTTTATTGATTGCCCACCGTCATCGGGATTGCTAGTTGCAAATGCGTTAATTGCCACACGCGAAATTTTAGTACCGATGGCAAGTGATTTTCTTGCACTGCAAGGTTTGTCACATTTAATGGCAACGGTTAAACGTTTTGAAGGCGCATTAAAAAGACAATATAAACTGTCAGTCGTTATTTCACGTTATATGTCCACGCGCCGCATTTCCGGTCAGGTTTTAAATATTTTACTGTCGCACTTTCCAAATCAAGTGCTTTCAACAGTAATTCGTGAAACAGCGTTACTGGCAGAGTGTCCGAGTTTTGGACAAACCATTTTGGAATACAGTCCGAAAAGCCGTTCCGCAAGAGATTTCCGTAACCTTGCCAATGATTTTCTTGAAGATAGGGTAATGACAAATGACAACAAATAATTTAATTGGTTACGATCCATTAGCATGGATGGATGGCGAGGCTATCGAAGAGGAAGTACCACCCGCTCCTCCTGCTAAAAAAGTAACCAAATCCAGAGCAAAAGCCAAAGCAGAGCCTGTTGAAATTGCAGAAGAACCTGTTACAGTTGCTGTAGAAGACGAAGAACCTACCGCAGAATTATCGGAAGCTACTGTCGAGCCAATCGTTGACAATGTAGAAGCAAGCGTTGAAATGGATGTGACCATCGATGAAGACGGCGACATTGAAATTTCTATTGAAGCAAATGAAGATGCTCATGTATCCGTCGAAATTTCTATTGATGCGCCACAAAGTGATGACGAAGTCATCGATGCTATTGTCGAAGAGGTCACTGAGGAAGTCAGCGAAACATCTGTCGAAGAAGTTGCAAAAGCACCAGAAGAAAAAATCGAACCGCTTATTGAGTTAGGCGCAGATGCGACGATTAAAAACATTGCAAAACTTTACAGCACGATAAAACGCGCATTAGACGTTCACAATACGATTGAAATCAACGCTTCTGATGTAACAACCATCGATACTGCAACCTTGCAATTATTAGTTTCTCTAAAAAAAGATGCGCCGTGTTTGAATAAAACCATCGACATTATTTATCCTTCTGCACGCTTTATCGAATCGGCAAAATTGCTAGATTTGTTATCAATACTTGATGTAACTGAGTCTTAATGTGAGAAATCACCTCAAGGGAAATGCGTTACTGATATGGCTATCGTAGAAAAAGAACGTGAGTTTAAATTTACCGTTGACGATTTCAATGTTTTAAGAAAATTATCGAACACATATTCTGGCATTCAAGTGCCAGATGAACGTTTTGATATGTTTTACTCTCGCCTGTCTAAACGTGTTAGAAAGTTAGGATTAAGAGATTTCAAAGAATATTGTCAGTATTTAAATAATCATCCCGATGATGAATTTACGGAATTTATTAACGCGATTACGACCAACCTAACTTCTTTTTTTCGTGAACAACATCATTTTGATTATTTGCGGGATGTCGTCATTCCAGAATTATTGATGCGAAACAAAGCTACAAAACAAATTCGCATTTGGTCGGCAGGTTGCTCAACTGGTGAAGAACCTTATTCCATCGCGATGACGATGTTGGAAAATATGCCTGCTGATTGGGATATTAAAATTCTAGCCACCGATTTAGATACTAATGTGTTACAAACCGCTTCTGATGGTATTTATACACAAGACCGCGTCACAGATTTGTCACCTGATATTTTAAAACGTTGGTTTATGAAAAGTAAGTCATCGCCCAATCACGTCAAAGTTAAATCTGAATTGCAGCAAATTATTCAATTTAAACAATTAAATCTCATGCAAGAATGGCCCATGAAAACGCCGTTTGATGTTATTTTTTGCCGCAACGTACTCATCTATTTCGATCGTGAAACAAAAGCCACGCTAGCAAAACGATATGCTAAACTGTTGGTCAGTAAATCTTGGTTATTTATTGGACATTCAGAATCATTGAATCAAATTTGTAATGAATTCGAATTAGTAGCAACCACCAGTTATAGAAAAAATACATAAATAAATGAGTTTAAGTCAAATTGATAGACCCTCCATTCGAGGTTTTGATCACGTCAATCGTTATTTAGACAGAGATCACGGCGTTATCGCAGCGAAAATATTACCCGGTGAATATTACGTTACGTCAGAAAATGAATTGATTACAACGGTGTTAGGATCGTGCATTTCGGCGTGTGTACGAGATAAAGAATCAGGGATTGGTGGGATGAATCATTTTATGCTGCCAGAAACTACTGAAGCAAAAATGAAACAAGGCAGCGATGCCATGATTGGTAATGCCACGCGCTATGGCAATTATGCGATGGAACATTTAATCAACACCATTTTATCAAACGGCGGTAAACGTAAAAATTTAGAAGTAAAAGTGTTTGGCGGGGGAAAAATTATTCCGACATTAAGCGATGTCGGTCAAAGTAACATCAATTTCATTTTGGATTATATTGACCAGGAAGGATTGTTACTCGTTTCTCAAGATTTAGGGGATATTTATCCGCGCAAAGTCATTTATTTTCCGCAAACAGGAAAAGTCGGTATGAAGAAAATTCAAGATTTACATAACGACACTATTGCACAACGTGAACGTCAATATTCAAGAAATATTAAAGATTTACCTGTCGAAGGTGATGTTGAGCTATTTTAGTGTCTGGTACAAAACGCAAATAAAATTCCCATTTTTTAGAGTCATATATGAATAAAATCCGCGTTTTGATTGTTGACGATTCATTGTTAATTCGAAAAGTATTGACCAGTATACTCAGCACCGCCCCCGATATTGAAGTGGTTGGAACGGCTGAAGATGCTTTTGTTGCAAGAGAGATGATTAAGCAACTCAACCCTAACGTACTGACGTTAGATATTGAAATGCCGCACATGGATGGCATTACGTTTTTGCGTAATTTGATGCGTTTACGTCCGATGCCGGTGGTCATGATTTCGACCTTGACCGAACACGGTGCAGAAGCCACATTAGATGCTTTGGCATTAGGCGCAGTCGATTTTGTATCAAAACCTAAAATTAACGCTGAAAATACATTAGCTGCTTATTCCGACGAAATTATTTCTAAAGTTCGCAGTGCAGCACGCACAAATGTGAGTGCAATGACATCGCGCGAACAACCACCGCCAGTTATAAAAGAAGTCGATAACGCCATGCAACGCATCATTTCAGCACGGACAGTAGGCTTTAATAAAATTGTCGTGCTAGGTTCCTCTACGGGCGGCACGGAAGCGATTAAAGTGGTCATGAGAAATATGCCTGCGGACAGTCCGCCTATTTTAATTACCCAACATCTGCCTGCCGCGTTTAGTGAATCATTTGTTAATCATATTGATTCGATAACCCAAATGACCGCCAGTATTCCTGTGCATGGTCAAGTGGTGGAATGGGGCAATATTTACCTCGCACCCGGAACGCATCACATGGAAGTGATTCGTAGCAATAATCAATACGTTATTCAACTACAAAATGGCGACCCCGTTAATCGTCATAAACCGTCCGTCGATGTGTTATTTCATGCGGCGGCAAAATGTGCAGGTGAAAATGCGGTATGCGTTTTGCTTACAGGAATGGGAGCAGACGGCGCGGTTGGCATGCAAGCCATGAAAGCCGCTGGGGCAAAAACAATTATTCAAGATGAAGCGTCGAGTGTGGTTTGGGGAATGCCCGGTGCGGCATTTAAACTGGGTTGTGCCGATCATGTTGTGCCATTGGATGACATTGCCGCTAAAATTTTGACGCTGGTTAAATCCGGTTTGCGCTAAACGAAAAACTGCTCGATTGACCAGCATTAACGCTATTATTTTCAAGTGAAAGAGACACTATGAACAGTCAGACAAAATCACAATTTATTGCCGTTGCCTCGATTACGTCGGAATTGAGTGCGGTTATGGTCGTGGCAAAAGAAATTTCTTTAGCTGCTGCTAATGCGAAGGCAATTGCGTTTCGCGCAGGTGACAAAGCAAAAGGCTTTCAACCCATTACCGATTTTATTAACGAACTTGCTAAAGAAACAATTGAGTTAGTCACAAATATCAACGTGTACGCGCTGTTATTGTATCGTTTGACGGTGAACGAATATCGCCGCACTGCCGCGTACAATCGTTTTGAACAAGTGGCAAAACTCGCTGTTGGCGCAGAATATGCCGATTCGATGCAAGAACCCATCGCTCAAGCAAAAACCATCATGCAAGATTGCCAACGCCAGTTTAAACGTGACGTGACGCAATTGTTGGGGCAATTAGAAGCGGTCATGCACCACGCGCGAGCGGCACGCGTTATTGCGGCGAACTCGCGAATTGAAGCCTCACAAGCAGGTGAATATTTGCAAAGTTTACAAGCCGTCGCAGAAAGTGTCGATAAAGCCGCACACACCATTCATGATAATGTGCAACGGTGTCGAATCGCATTATCGATTTATCGCAATAGTTAAAAAGAGGAGCATTATTTCCATGAAAATGACCAAGATTTACGAAGGAGCGCACCAATGGGTAATGTTTGGACGCGACGAAAATAAACCCGATAATATTATTGATAGCAATCAATACATTGTTCGGACTGCAAACAAATGTTTGTTGCTTGAACCAGGTGGCACGGAATTATTTGCGCCGATGATGGCAGCCGTTTTACATCATGCGCCTGTTGAACAAATCACCGATTTGTTTGCCTCACACCAAGACCCTGACGTGATTTCGTCATTGGGTTTGTGGGATCAAGCATTATCAAATGCAAAATTACACGCCCCTGCCCTTTGGGAAGGTTATATTCGTCACTTTGGCTGTGAATCAATCGAATATGTGCCGATTCCTGATAATGGCGAAACGATTAAATTAGAATCGGTCGAGTTACAAATTATTCCCGCGCATTACTTGCATTCGCCTTGCAACTTCCATGTTTATGATCCTGTCGCTAAAATTTTAATGACCGGAAGCGTGGGGTCTGCTTGGGAAGGTGCGAACGCGCCTGTATTTGTCGAACGCTTTGATAGTCACGTTGAAAAAATGCGTTATTACCATCAACGTATGATGCCGTCGAACCAAGCTAAACGCGCGTGGATTGATCGCGTTAGAAATTTAGACATCGAAATTTTAGCCCCTCAACACGGTCGTATGTTTAAAGGCGACGATGTTAAACGTTTCTTAGATTGGTTTGACGCACTGCAAGTCGGTACGGGTGTGTAATTAGTTTTAGCAATTCGTGGTGAAATTGATAATAAAAAGCGGTATTCGTCAGAGTGTGGCGAATATCGCTTTATCTAAATTACCACTACTGCCGTTCTATCTTGAGAAATTCAACACCAATTAGTTCATTAAACGCATCATCACCGTCCGTAATTTCATGGAATCGTACAGTTCGTTTCGACATAATTTTAAAAGAGACGTTAATTTCATCTTGATTAGGCGTGACAATTCTGCACTTTTCATAAGTGGTATGCGGTGTCAAAAAGTAAGAAAGCTCCTCGTCGCAATTTAACATTGAGCAACCCGATTGACTAATGTCATACAATTCCAATTGAACCAAGTTTATTAAAATCTCACTTGCTTTAGCGTTGAATTTACGACTTTTCTCAGATTTATCAAATAATTTTTGTCTTATCTTATCAGTAGCTGCTGTATAGTTTTGCTTGTATTCCAAAGCCGAATCGTGTTGCGGCATAGGCAGTACAATTTCACAAAAACAAAAAATAGAGTCATGCACAGGAATTTTCATTCGTGAATGTCTGCGGCGATTGCACCAATACAACGAACTTGGAATATACATCAAAAATACAGTGTGACCTTTATAATTTACTTTCTTAATAGCTAAACCAGTGAACGCAACGTGAATATTGCGAAATATCGCGTTAAATTCAACACTAGACACACTTACCATTTTCGTATTCAACTGACTCGATCCGCTGCACTTTAAAATAAGTCTGCTATCTTCAATATTTATTTCAATAATAGACGTTAATAAACTTTCATTCTTACCAAAATTTGCCGTTATTTCGCATTTATGCTCAACAAGTATCGATAATTTTTCAATTATCGTCATTCGATTGTGAATCATTGAAAATCTATCGTTATTCATTTGTAATCTAAATTTTAGTCAGTTTATTGTAGGTGTATTTTGTCATTTTAAATTCAATTTATGCCGTCATGTTAATCTTTAAATTCTATTTCTGTGACGCAGTTCCGATAATTTATTGAAAAATTCTTACAATAGGAAATTTTTAATAAAAATAACACATGGTATTGCATTATGATTGATGGAATAGAAAATGGGCTGGCTTTTAAATTAAACTCAAACAGTCTCAAATTATTTGCAGTTGTTACACCTTGCAACGATAAAATTGAACTGACTGCAGCAATTGTCAAAGCACATTTAGAACAAAAGCATTTTTCACATTTATTTATCAATGACTATTTAGTTTTTGATTTAGTGTATCGCTATAACCACGCCACCAGCGAAAGTTTTGAATTCGAAATTGGCGAACAACGAGACGCGACTTGTGAAATCTCTCTTTCTGACGATATGATGCAAGCCTATTTGACGCTAACACCAAATTTCGGTGGTAAGAATGTTACACTTTCTGACGCGCAGAAATTATTACAGGAAAAAGGGATTGTTTGGGGCGTTGTATCTACAGAAGAAATTGAAGCAGCTTTAGCAGAAGGACAGGTTTCTAAATTTGTTATCGCACAAGGATTTGAGCCTGTTGAAGGTGTTGATACACAATTTTTAAGTTTGATTCCAGAAATTGAACAAAACGAACGTAAACCACTCGTTAATGAAGATGGGGTTGTCGATTACCGCGAATTAGGCGACATCGTCATTGTACATAAAGATGCTGTATTGGTTCATCGTATTCCACCTGTAAAAGGTGAAGATGGTCGCAATGTTTTGGGGGAAATTGTTAAACCTAGTGGTGGGGCAGATATTCCCTTTTCAGGTGATAAAAAAGGCGTTTGCATCAATCCTGAAGACGAAAACCAACTCATTTCAACTATTACTGGACAACCTGTTTTAGTGCCGCATGGCATGATTGTATTACCCGTTTTGACGGTAAAGCGCGTCGATTTATTGTCGGGAAATATTCGTTTTAATGGTTCGGTCGTCGTTAATGGCGATGTTAAAGAAGGCATGAAAATTTTTGCACTCGAAGATATTACAATTGATGGTAATGTTTTCAGTTCAAGAATTGAGTGTATGGGAAATTTGGTTATTAAAGGAAGTGTGACAGGAAATACCGAATTACTTGCAGGTGGCGGTGTAATTGTTAAAGGCGGTCTTCAAGGCTATAGCAAAACCGAAAATCAAAAAGACGAAGAACACGCAGCAAAAATTATTACCCGTGGTTCGGTCTGTATTGGTTTTGCAGAAAATTTTGTTATTGAAGCAGGCGTGGATATTGTTATTGATAAATACTCAATGAATAACCATTTAATGGCGCAAAACAAAATCGTCATCGGTAGCAAGATGGGAGGGACAAAATCAGCCATTATTGGTGGTGTGACGTGGGCAATGATGCTAGTAAAAGCAACCCTAATAGGTTCAAGTTCGGGTATGAAAACACGCATTCAAGTTGGTAGCAATCCTCATGTTCAAAAACGCGTGGCAGAAATAAAGAGTGCATTTGCATTAAATGCAAAAAGTCAAAGTGATATTAAAACTGTTTTGACATTTATTGAAAATCACCCTGAAAAAAGAAACGAAGAAACACTGGAAAAATTACATCACACATTGAGTAAATTGATTATTGAAGCCGATGCGTACCATGCCGAATTAGGAGAGTTAATCGAAAATATGACGAACATTGAAGATGCAAAAGTTATTGCCACTTTCGGTATTTACACAGGCAGTGAGATTCAAATTAACAACGTATCCTGGAAAGCACAAGAAAACCGTGGTAAAAGTGTTTTTAGACTTGTCAGACGCGAGATGAGCATCACAACTCGTTAACTTAACTATAAACTATACACTTTATGCTTTCTGAGTTTTCTCTAATCGATAAATTTTTCAAAAAATCTGCGCCGCAAAATTCCGAAACACGTTTAGGTATTGGTGACGATTGTGCGTTGCTGTCAATTCCTAATGGCTACGAACTTGCCATCACTACTGACACGATGGTTGAAAATGTTCACTTTTTTGCCAATGCAAATCCAGCGCAATTGGGTCATAAATTACTGGCAGTAAATCTAAGCGATTTAGCGGCAATGGGAGCAAAACCGTTAGCGGTTACGTTAGCATTGACCTTGCCGAATGTTAATGAAGCGTGGTTAAGTGAATTTTCTAAAGGTTTTTTAAATTTAGCACAACGTTATGGCGTTGATTTAATTGGCGGCGATACCACAAAAGGTGCTTTAACTTTAACTGTGCAAGCGATGGGGTTAGTGCCATGCGGACAAGCATTAAAACGTTCTACCGCACGAGTTGGTGATTTAATTTACATGACGGGATTATTAGGCGAAGCAGGATTAGGTTTAAAAATTGAACAAGGTTATGACTGCAAAGCAGAAAATGCCGAAGCGCATTTCCATACGCCATTGCCACGCATTGAAACCGGTTTAGCGTTACGCGGCATCGCCAACGCGTGTATTGATATTTCGGACGGTTTAGTCAGTGATTTAGGACATATTTTAAAACAAAGTAACGTGGGCGCATGTTTGGAATGGGAAAAATTACCACTTTCGGACGAGGTTAAAACTTATCTTGAAAAAACTGGCGATACGTTTATGCCGCTCATTGCAGGGGATGACTACGAATTATGTTTTACCGTTCCGGCACAACACGCGCATCGTGTCCCTGAAAATTGCACTGCCATTGGTATTATCGAAGCGCAATCGGGTTTACGTTTAAAAAAATTCGGTTATATTGAAACATTCACAGCAAAAGGTTATGAACATTTTTCTTGAGCATTACGGTAAAAATCAACTCACACCGAAACAGATTCTAAAAAATCCAATGCTATTTTTAGCATTCGGTTTTGGTTCGGGTTTAGTCAAAAAAGCTCCGGGAACGTGCGGCACGCTTGCGGCAATTCCAGTGTATTTGTTATTAGCACAAACGTCATTTATGGTTTATAGCCTGCTAACAGTGATAGTCACGTTAGTCGGCATTAAAATTTGTGACGATGCGGCGAATTTACTGGGCGAGCATGATTTTAATGGCATTGTTTGGGATGAAATTGCCGGTTATTTAATCACGTTATGGTTTGTACCGTTTAGCTGGCAAGCGGTTTTATTGGGATTTGTGTTATTTCGCTTTTTCGATATTTTAAAACCATTCCCAATTAAATGGATTGACCAACACGTTCAAGGTGGTTTTGGTATTATGCTCGATGACGTTTTAGCAGGTATTTTTGCAGGCGGCGTATTACTTTTATGTAAAATGACAGGAATTATTTCTTAGCGTGGACAAAAATATGAATATTGAAAATTATATGCAAACGTTAGGGCGACGCGCCAAAGAAGCGGCGCGTATCCTAAGTCAGACTGAAACAAACCATAAAAATCGGGCGTTGATTGCCATTGCCAATGCGTTGCAAGATAAACAAGCGGATTTAATTGATGAAAATAAAAAAGATTTGATTGCAGGAAAAGCCAATGGTTTAGACGATGCCGCGTTGGACAGATTGACGCTTACTCCAAAAGGTATTCGCGCCATGATTGACGGGCTAATTCAAGTCGCATCGTTGTCTGATCCCGTTGGTGAAATCACCGATTTAAGTTATCGTCCAAGCGGTATTCAAGTTGGACAAATGCGCGTGCCACTGGGTGTCATTGGCATTATTTACGAATCTCGTCCGAATGTAACCATCGATGCCGCCGCGTTGTGCTTGAAATCGGGTAATGCCTGTATTTTACGAGGCGGTTCGGAGGCGATTCATTCAAATCAAGCCATTGCCGCATGTATTGCAGAAGGATTGCGAGAAGCTGAATTTCCAGCCGCAGCGGTGCAAATTGTTGAAACGACAGACCGTGCAGCCGTTGGCGAATTGATTACCATGAAAGAATTTGTCGATGTCATCGTGCCACGCGGTGGAAAAAGCCTTATTGAACGTATCAGCAAAGAAGCTACTATTCCGGTCATCAAACATTTAGACGGGATTTGCCATGTTTATATTGACGATAAAGCCGACATTAACAAAGCCATTCGCATCGCTGTGAATGCGAAAACGCATCGTTATGGTGTTTGCAACGCGATGGAAACGTTACTCGTCGCAGAAAGTATCGCGCCAACGGTGTTGCCACTACTCGCAGAACAATATCGCGCCAAAGAGGTGGAATTACGAGGCTGTGCAAAAACCTGTTCATTACTTATCGATTGCATTCGCGCGACTGAAACCGATTGGCAAACCGAATACCTTGCGCCAATTTTATCAATAAAAATTGTCAGCGGTATTGACGAGGCCATTAACCATATTCATCAATACAGCTCGCAACATACCGAAGCAATTGTGACTGAAGATTACACGTTAGCACGTCGTTTTTTGCGTGAAGTGGATTCCAGTTCGGTGATGGTCAATGCCTCGACTCGTTTTGCCGATGGTTTTGAATACGGTTTAGGGGCGGAAATTGGTATTAGCACTGACAAGTTACACGCACGAGGCCCTGTCGGTTTGAAAGGCTTAACATCTCTTAAATATATCGTGTTGGGCGATGGGCATATTCGGCAATAATGATTGGTATTTTCGGCGGTACGTTTGACCCTATTCACTACGGACATTTACGTTCTGCGCTAGAACTGAAAGAATTATTTGCACTTGAACACGTCCGTTTAATTCCCTGCGCCCAACCCGTACATCGAGATGAACCGATGGCAAATGCCATAAGACGTTTAGATATGTTGCATTTAGCAACGGCTAATCAAACGGATTTAATTGTTGATGCACAAGAATTGCAACGTTCGGGTGGTTCTTATACTTTCGACACATTGACTGCTCTGCGCGGCGATTATCCTAATGTGCCGTTATTGTTGTTTATTGGTAGTGATGCGTTTAATGATTTAACGACATGGTATCGTTGGCAGGAATTATTTGATTTGGCGCACATTGTGGTCATTACGCGCCCAAATGCCGCATTGCATCCATTGACCGATTTTTTCAAAGCGCGATTGACTGAAGATAAACAACTCTTAAAAAAACAACTTTCTGGACACTTATTTTTTCAACAAATTACGCAATTAGCCATCTCTGCAACAGCAATTCGCGGTATGATTACCGCACAACAAAATCCGCGTTTTCTATTACCTGACGCGGTTATTAACTACATTACGCAACATCAGCTTTATCAAGGCTGATTTTTATTGATTTTAGAACAGGAACACAATGCAAACAGATACATTATTAGCTTTAGTTGAAGGCGAATTAAACGAACGTAAAGCACAAGATATGGTTGTTTTAGACGTGCGTGGCAAAACCAGTTTTACCGATTACATGGTTGTGGTAACAGGCACATCGAATCGTCAAGTAAAAGCCTTGTGCGATTATGTCGAAGCGAAAGTGAAAGAAAACGGCGTGCGCCCACTGGGAATGGAAGGCGATATGACTTCAGATTGGGTACTTCTCGATTTAGGCGATGTGATTGTTCACGCCATGACACAACAATCGCGTGAACATTATCAATTAGAAAAATTGTGGACAGTTGGTGGCGAACCTGAAAGTCTCGCCGCGTAAATTGGTTTAATATTTCACTGGGCAAGGTATTTTTTGAAGGTGAAACAATAAAAGTTTCATTCAGTTAATACCATGCTGCTGATATATATCTAAAATTTTCCGCGTTAATTTTGGATAATTTTTATCAAAATGGTGTCCACCTGGTAATTCCAGAATTTTAGCCTCGCTATTTTGTAACGCAGTACAAGCCGTTTCGGCTTTTTCTTCTTTGCCGTAAATGCAGAGGATTTTATTTTTAGGAATTTGAGTTAGTTCTGGCGCAATAGGTCGTTCACCCGCACTTTTTCCCAGCCAACCAGAAACATGAATTTCAAAATCCGCACTCTTGGCTAATCCTAACAATACCAATAGAGAAACACTGTCTTTGTCTTCTGTTGACAGATGATTGTAAACAGCGGGTAAAATATCTGCTCCAAATGAATAACCTGCCAATACAAAAGTTTTTGTCCCCCATTTTTCTCGATAATATGCCATTGTTGATGCTAAATCGGTAGCCGTTTGCTCTGGTGTTTTAGGTTTCCAAAAATAACGCAATACATCAATGCCTACGACGGGATAATTTAAAGCCGCCATTTCGTTTGCAACAGTTCTATCCAAATCGCGCCAACCGCCATCACCAGAATAAAATAGCGTCACATTATCACTTGGTCTGGTTGCCAGAATTTCTATTATCGGCATAGATGGTAATGATTGATTGACGTGTCCAAGAGCCGCCTTCAATTCCTCAATCAACAACGTATCTAGCGGTGTATCGTAAGCGGCAATTCGCGTATCAATATTTCCCAACGTTCTGATAAAAACGCCCGTTTCTGCTGCGGGTTGATCTGCCCAAACTGCCCGCCAATGACCATTCAAAATAGAAAACGATACCAAACGATGTTTTGAATTCTGATATTGGCTAACGAATGGCGGACATAAAACTAATTCGTTAGGTAAATCGACCGTAAAACCAATTGAAAGATTAGTCGCATCACTAGCAGATTGTGCATTGATAAAGGGTATGGGCGCACCATCGGCAATCCCTGTAACAATTAAACGGTTTTCTGTGAATTTCGGGAAACTTTTGGTGAGTATTTCTATAAACGCTGCAATATGTTTGGCATCGAGACATTGCCCTGTTTGGCTATTGAAGCCTTTAAAAAATTGTGTCGAATCAATGATGGCTGCCGAAATACCTGTTGCGGCTATTTGTTGCCCTAGATTGATGACTGGAAATTTCTTTGTATCAACAAAAACTAATGCGAGACCTTTCGTATTCCACATCCGTTCAGCCGTTGCTACATCGCCAAAATTTTCAACAGTTATTGATTTTTGCAAAATAGGCGGATGATTATAAATCACCAAACCAATGCCCATTACCGTTAGACTTAGTAGAACATAAATCAATAAAGTTTTTTTGCTTTTCATAAGTCCAGTCACATTTGGTTAAATTACATTGGTGGTTTAATGCCTAAAAACGCCGCAATTAGTTGATTGATTTGCTCCGCATGAGTAATTGGCGTGGCGTGACCCGCACCAAGCACAATTTCAATTCGACCATTTGCTAGCATTTGTGCTAATTCACCTGAATGTGACATTTCAATAATGTCATTTTCTGCTGTAATCACAAGTGTTGGTGCCGTAATAGCGCGTAAATCGGCATGAACAAGTAAGGGAGCGGTTCGCCATAATTCTTTTATTTCAGCTTCAAGAATAGGATGCGCGTCACCCGCGCCAGACCACCAACTACGCAGCCAATCGGTAAATTTTTTGGGGGAAAAATAAGAAGATTCATTTTGAATTTCACTGGCTTCAGGAATTAAGCCAGAAGGATGAAAATTAGCAGAAATGGCAACAATTTTTTCAACACGTTGCGGCGCATCAAGTCCTAACAACAGCGCAATAATACCGCCGTCACTCCAACCAATAATATCGGTGCGTTGAATATTAAGTCTATCTAATACTTGCAAGACATCTTCAGCAAAAATTTGATAACTCAATTCAGAATTACCATGTGTTGAATCACCATGACCACGGGTATCGATGAGTATAACTTGTCGCCCAGAAGTTACGAGCCACGGTATTTGAGAAAACCAACTCAGTTTATTACTCAAACCGCCATGCAACAGTAGTACAGGCTCGCCATGTCCATAAGAAAGATAGCGAATTCGCGCCCCTCGATAATCAATATCACCCGTTTCACTTTGTGTCGTTGTAGAATATTTCCAAATTACATAATTTGTGAAATTGACCGACATTGGTCTTAATAAAACAAAAATCAACACCATGCCGCATAACAAAAATATCCAACTCATGTGGAATAATCGTTTCATTTTGAAATCGCAGGGAACAAGACAAATAATGCCGCCCACCACAACGTAAACAAAATATTCACGTTTAAAGTGGGCGACACATAACTAATTAGCCGACGACTGACGGGGGAACTCCCACAATGTTTAGCCCCATATCCTGAAGCATGGCAACATCTAAAGCAGAAATAGTGCGAACCTCGCCTTTTCCTAATGAATCAGACATTAAATCGTTTGCTGTCGCAACGTGATAATAGGCAGACCCAGAACCAGCACTGATAGGATCTAAAGGCACCGGAGCATTTCCATTAACTGCTTCAGCATGAGAACCGGTGAATACAGGTAAATTATTTTGTGTGGTCACTAACGCATCATAAGGCGTTTTTGCGCCACCTGTAGCATCCAGATTTCCCGTAAATGCTAAACCATGCAAAATTTCATGCGTCAGCACACTGGTTAAATCATATTGATTTGCGCTCGGCGTGCCACTAAACGACATTTGGCTAAGATCTGCAAGATTGATATAAAGCGTCGCGTCTGGTGTTCCTGCATTGGAATCTGTTCCCGAAACAGAATCAGCAAGAAATTCCGTGGTTTGTGTCACACCATTTTGACCGGTCGTGTTAACCATAGTGGCGTTGGCTTCTGCCAATGTTTTTGGCGAGGTTTGTTCAGTTAAAACTTGAAGATTAAAAGATGCTTTAGAACTAACATATTGCCCTATATTATCCAAAGCCGTTTTAATATCGGCTTCTACATTTGCCAGATTGCTTCCTAAATGTGCCTGACTAAAATCAACCGAATACAGAAGATTCGTGCCACCTGAAATTGTGGTCGGAACTGCTGGAGCAGTTGGATCTGTAACTGTCACACCCCAAGAATTCCAGCCGCCAAATGAACCTGTAATATCCCATGCTGCGCTGAGAGTTTTATCGGCAAATTGAATTTGAGTGCCTGTCGAAGCAGTATTCACACTAATAAATGCAACATCATCGCCGGCTTTATCTGTTATATCAACGGCTCCACCTTTAACACTGTAGGAATAATCACTCGAATTTCCACTGAGTACCACAGTCTCAACCGTGCTAGAAACTGAAACGTCTGTTACGTTAGCACCAATCGTGACTTTTTCCTGTCCTGAACTACCATAAACTTGTAAATCGTTGCTTGTTACGGTGTAACTTTGGTTTTTATCCAATTGAATTTGAGATAAAGTAAAAACACCATTACCAGAACTATCAAGCGATAATGTTCCCGTCGCATTAGCAAAATTCAACGATTCATTGTGATTTGCCGCCAAACTAAGTGTTGCTAAATTACCGGCAGTTGAATTGATGGCTAGACTAGCCTGAGATGAAACCAACATAGTAGGATCAAACTTAACCCCTTGTAGGGTTACAGATTCAACAGCAGAATCTACTTTGATGCCACTCACATTTTGAGCAATGGTAACTTGCTCGAAACCTTTGTTTCCGTGAATGCTAAGTCCATTTGTTTTAACGGTGTAAGACAATCCAGAGCCTAGATTGACATCTGTCCCCGTGGTAGTTGTAGTTGGAATATTTCTGTTGTAAAACGGACTAAAATTAAACAATGAATTGAAATTGTACAATGAATCAAATAACGAATTAAAATCGTGACTACTGAACATAAGTGACCTCACTTAAAAATAATTTTGAAAATTTTCGGTAAAATCATTAGAGACAACAAGCTACAAGGTAAAACGTGTTTGTGTACTCGCTGCCCCCCTTCGTGAAAGTCCATTCATCATAAATAAATTGAATGATACTTTACTATTCGAAATTTAGCTAAAAATATGCCATCTTTTTAAATCAACATATCTATATGATAAACATATTATTTTTAAAAAATACTCAAAATAATTTTAGTGAAAAATGGTTGAAATCACCATTGTTAATGGTTGATTTCACCAAAAAGAGGATGTGAACTACCAACCACTAAACCGCTATCGCGGCTCTAGTGGTGGCTTCGACTGACCCGAACTGAAGAATATCAGCACCTTTCGCATCTCCACGAGCTTTGACCCGTTTAGAAGATGGGGAACGCTTTACAGTCACGACAG
>CAILJB010000095.1 GCA_903834465.1 uncultured Pseudomonadota bacterium
AGCAAGATTTGGCGCAGCTTCGATTCGTCCGAATTTACAAAACGCGGGAAGTCCGACGACTGATCAAAAAACAGCTCTAAACCTTTGACTTCAGCACGTTGGTGCATCATGTCGATGGTGTCGCGCACTAAATCACCTAAATCAAAATTACTGTTTTCAATGATAATCCGCCCCGCTTCAATCTTCGCCATGTCCAAAATATCGTTAATCAATTCCAATAAATGTTTGCCACTATTGTTGATGATATTTAAGTTTTCACGTTGCCTTGCGTTCAACGCCACATCTTTTTGCATCAATTGTGAAAAGCCCAAAACAGCATTCATCGGCGTGCGTAATTCGTGGCTCATATTCGCTAAAAATATGCTTTTTGCACGATTCGCGGCTTCGGCTTTATCTTTGGTTTTTTCGAGTTCAACACTTAACATTTGCAAATGTTGATTATTGAGTTCCAAAGCTTCTGTGCGTTCAATAACACGCTGTTCAAGGTGTTCACTCAAAACACGATAGTCATTTTCAGAAGTAAGAATCGCGTGTTCTCGTTCTTGAATCGCATATTTCATTTTATCTACACCCACGGCAAGCAAGCGCATTTCAGCCGTTTGATTTATTATCAATTTACCGCTGTAATCACCGTTGGTAATCGCTTCAATTGATTGCAAAATTTTCTGCAACGGACGAACCACCAGCCTATTTAGAATAATCATCAACGATAAAATAATCGAAATACTCAATGCAATAAGTGAAATTAAGCGTGCAAATGCCTCTTGATAAAGTTGTTCTTCGACAAACTGTGTCGTGAGATAAACGCTTACCGCCCCGATTTTTTCGTCATCATGAAAAATATCGCCATGACGTTGCATAAAACCACCCTGCACATCTTTGTCGGCATTGATGACTTGCCAGTTTGCATCACGGATTTTTCCGCGAATTACTTGCTGGTTATCTGTGATGATTACCGCATAGATTCTTCTATTCAGTAGTTCAATTTCAGCCACTTTGTTTTGCCATGTTTCATCCATTTCCCACAGTGGCAATTTTAAACCTTCGGTTAATCGTTTAATTTCTCGATCCGCGACCTCGTTTAATTCAGCATAAAGCTGGTACCTCGTTTCAAAATAGCGATTAGTTTCATAAAAACCTAACACGCCAATCACGAAGCACAGCAACGATAGAATAATTTTAGTTTTGATGCTTAGCATATTTCAATCCACATCCGACCTCGTCTGCCGAATGACAAGACCATCGACAGATTGAGGTCGATAAAATTTCAAGGCGTTGGACTTTGATAAAGTCGCGTAAAACGATCCAATTCTTTGAACCACGATTCGGGTGGTGGTTGTAGATAATAACGATTGATAATTTCAGCATAACGTCCATTTTTTATAATTCCAGCCAAACCTTGTCGATAACGTTGGGCAATTGCATCAGCATTCGGATAATTTTTATCCAGCATAATCGCAATCGGTGAAATAGAATGCGGCAACGCAATAGCGATAAAATTATTCTGTTCTGCGGGAAATAATTTGGCAATCATTCGCTGACCCACTAAATCGATTTCCAACACAAAATCCAATCGTCCGTAATGCAATTTTTTAAACAGCGATTCTTGGGTGTAACTGGTTTCGATATGCACACCTAATTGTTCAAACGGAGCGCGATTCACAATCGTGCCGGACAATGCGCCGATACGATAACCGCGCAAATCATTTAGCGTTTTAAAGAAAATTTTTTTTTGATGCGCGGGATCGTAGTAATACAGCGCGACTTGCGAAATCGCAATCGGAATCACGGCAGCAAAATCCTGATTTTCCATATAAA
>CAILJB010000096.1 GCA_903834465.1 uncultured Pseudomonadota bacterium
ATCAAGAGGTGCAAAAAGAAGTGTTGGAATATCCTTGTTGAACCATTTTTGACAATAAGCAGGCGGCTTTGTATAAGTTCTCACATAACTTTGCTTTAAAACGCGCCCTTTTTCCGCTTGCAATACAGGTTTTAGAAAACCATCCAATACATCAACCAAGTCAACAAAATACGCTGACGAACAAATGAAGTTTTCCACGTCGTTGTTCTTTGATATTTCTTGTTTAACATCTGATGACAGATGTGGGATTGCGTTTATGTTCATGAAGTTTCCAGAAGGTATTTGAATTATCGGGCTATTTAGTTGGCTTTCGGTCTTGCAACACACACATGTACTGAAATGCTTTATTGTTTTGAACATAATTTTGACAGCTATCCATATTCGACCAGCAAGTACCAATAACGCTACCAGTTTTATCTACAACACAAAATTCCATGTTTTGTGCATAACTAATCGTACTCACCAACGACAACATCAATAAAATTACTTTTCTCATAAAAATATCCAAATTTAAAAAATGTTAAAACTTAAAACCTCAAAAATTAAAGCACGCGAATTCTAAAGTTCCCTTGAAATTGCTACCAGCAACAAACAGTGTAGATACCTACCGTATTAGTGGTGATTTGTGAAAAACAAAAAATGTGTAATTACGCTAAAAAATTTAATCATGGGACTTCTATCTTTTTTATTCGCATGGTTTTAACACGGATTCTTCATGATATTGTTTGTCATACTCTGGGAACGACACCCGTTCACGACTAACGTGCAGTTTATCTAACGACAGAAGATTTAATGTAATTGTACGTTGATCTAAAACATCACCAGCTGAAACCCTACCTCTCGTTGTTTGAAAAAAAATTGTTTGTTTCACTGTGATTGTATGATCCCGCTTTATATCAAATTCAACTTGAGGTCTGATGTTACCGCTTTCACGTGCTAAACGGTCATTAGGAGCAGTATAAAGTGCTTCACCATTTTCTTCAGAAAATCTGTAATATGCTCCACCACATTTTCCCCCGAACATTTTAATTGCAACTTCTGATGCCCAACTCCATTTTTTACTAAAAATGTATGCCAGTAGTTTCCTCTGCGTTTCTGCTTCTTCTGAGCTTAATCCACATTGATAACGTTTAGTTACTCTATGACTGTTACAGTTTCCTCTATTATCTGTGGATATACATTCTTGCCATGCGTCACTGTTTGTAGATGGATTTCTATATCCCCATGCTAGACATTGTTGAGTAGCAGAAACATCTGATTCAGTCCAATTAACCTTTGGTCTTTCAAACACACCATAAGTAAATGAAAAATCAATAAGCCCCTCTTTTTTATCCGTTCCATTGATTTGAGGCGTTTTTAATGTAGCGCATCCTGAAACTACCAATAATGTAGCTACACTTATCAAAATTTTTTTCATATATTTTCCAAATTTATAAATACCTAAAGAAAAAGATTCTTTGCTTCGATTTATCTGCGAATAACACTTGTTTTATTGTCATCAAAGATAGGCTTATCAACTTTTATCTGATTACGTTGATTATCGAGTTGTGTGTCATCAAGTGAATCAATTACACCGTTTTGCCTTTTATCAATGACAATGTGGCTTGTATTTGTATCGTCGCGTGTCTTGCTCTCTTCTGTTCCACCGAAAACGGCTGTAGACAGCATAAAAAGCAGGAAAACATTGAAAATTACAGTTTTTAATAACTTCATTTTTGAACTCGTTGTCATTTTGTTTCCCCTGTTTTTGAATCTAAACATCGATTAACAAGAAGTGCTTCACCGTAAGTATTTTCAAAACGAACAGATGCCTTCATACACGCTGCCATTGATTGAAATTGCATTGTGGCGACGGGTGTTGCATCGTATACCCACATTAAAAGTAAAGTTGCCATTTTTGTATGCCTCTCAAATTTATTAGTATTTTTTTTAGTGCTTACTTTACTTACACTCTGACGATAAACGGCGAGTAGTGTAAAATCTGCATCAACAAATTCCAATCAACAAACAGTGGTTACGCACACCCTTTTAGTGTGGATTTATGAAAATACATGAAAAAATACGTTCAATGCGCGAGTCCAGCAATTGGTCACAAGAAGAAATGGCGGAAAAACTCAATATGTCGGTAAATGGTTATTCCAA
>CAILJB010000097.1 GCA_903834465.1 uncultured Pseudomonadota bacterium
CAGGCACTTCTAAACGAACCCATAATTGCCGTTCTGCTTCGGCATAGCACACGCCGATATTCATGCTTTTTTCTCCGCTTTTTGGTCAAACAACCGTTTCATCGCCACTAAAAATCCCAGCATAATGAAACCACCTGGCGGTAACGCCGTTAATAAAAAACCTTTGTAATCAGAAATGACGGTTAATTCCATAAAACGGAAACTTTCGCCGAGCAAAACCGACGCATTGGCAAATAAAGTGCCTGTTGAGCTGATTTCACGCATCGCACCTAAAATCACCATTACCAGCGTAAAACCTACGCCCATCATGAAACCATCCCAAAGCGACGGCAGCGGTTCTTGTTTTGAGGCAAACGATTCGACGCGCCCTAAAATCGCGCAGTTGGTCACAATCAATGGGATGAATAAACCCAAAACTTTGTGTAATTCGTGCATCCACGCATTGAGACAAATATCAACCAGCGTCACGAGGGCGGCAATGAGTAAAACGAAAATGGGGATGCGAATTTCAGACGGAATTAAATGCCGATTGAGTGACACGATGCCATTCGATGCAACCATTACAGCAATCGTTGCCAAGCCCATTCCTAAACCATTCGTCGCTGTTCCTGTCACGGCAAGCAACGGACATAACGCTAAATTTTGGGTCAAAACGACGTTGTTATCCCAAAGCCCATCACGGGCAATTCGTTTATATTCGGGTGAAAAAAGTATCGACAGATTCATGATTTTTCTCCTGTAGCGAGCAACGTGTCTTGATTTGCTTTGTAGAATTCCAATCCGCGTCGAATTGCTAAAACGACTTTTCGAGGTGTAATTGTCGCGCCGCTGAATTGGTCAAAAATACCGTTGTCTTTTTTAACTGCCCATTGTTCAAAGCTGACGTTGTCGAGCGATTTACCGTTAAAACTTAAAATCCATTTTGATTTGCTGATTTCGATTTTGTCGCCAAGTCCTGGGGTTTCGGTGTGTGAAATGACGCGCACGCCTAAAATTTCGCCGTTTTTGTCGATGCCCATCACCAAACTAATCGCACCTGCATAACCGTCTGGGGCAACAAATTTGAAACACACTGCATTCACGTCGCTTTGTTTTTTCGCTAAATAAACGATGGTTTCCGCCGCCCCTAAATTTGCATCGGCAGATGGCAACGTCACGGTATCAAATAACAAATCGTTGTCGTGCATGTCAGCGGGGATAACTTCTTCGAGTTTGGCTTTTAAATCTTCTTCGAGGCGCAATTGAATCACGTCGCGCGTCACTAAATCCGCCATTCCCAATAACAATGCGGCAGCTAATGCAAAACCTGCTAACACGCCTGTTTGATAACCTAATTTTGGACGTAATTTCTCTAAATTTTCAGGTTCGAGCCACGCTTTTAATGTAGTTTTTATCGTTTCAAAGTCCATGACTAACCTCCCTCAATCGGTTTGCCGTCACGAGTTCGCCCGTAAATGCGTGGACGAATGTAATGGTCAATCAGTGGCGTAACCGAATTCATCAGCAACACCGCAAAGCCCGTGCCTTCGGGATAACCGCCCCATGAACGAATCACGAAAATCAACACGCCACAACCTGTTCCAAAAATGAGTTGTCCGAGCGGTGTGTTTGGTGAGGTGACGTAATCAGTGGCAATGAAAAAGGCGACAAGCATCAATGCGCCTGAATTCAAATGTACCCACGCGCTTAAATAATGTGTGCTGTCGATGAGATTAAAAAGCGTTGAAAGCACGGTAACTGTTGCGAGCAACGACACAGGAATAAACCATTGAATAATGCCTTGACGCATTAACCAGATGCCGCCGAGCAAAATCAATAATGTTGACGTTTCGCCTAAACTGCCGCGTTCCCAACCAATGAAGGCTAAAAAGCCTGAATAATCACTCAGCAAATCAGGCAAAAGTTGTGCTTGCGAAAAACCTGTTTTTACAAACCCTAACGTCGTTGCGCCTGTGATGGCATCGCTGATTTCTACGCCTGAAAAGGTGATTTTGAAACTTTCTAAAATATCCAATCCCGTGAAAAACGGCGACACATTAACCCACGTTGTCATTTCAATCGGAAAGGAAATCAGCAATGCGACTCGCGCGAGCATCGCAGGATTGAATAAATTTTGTCCCAAACCGCCGTAGACGTGTTTGCCGAGAATAATCGCCAATCCTGAACCGACAACGCCAATCCACCACGGTGCATAAGGCGGCAACGTCATGGCAACTAATAAGCCCGTCACAATTGCCGAGCCGTCGCGCAAATAGGATTCGACCGCGCCACCTTTGAGTTTTAAACAAACCGCTTCAAAAAATAAGGCGGATAAAACCGTGACCATCGTTAAAAACAACGCCGACCAGCCAAAAAGAAATATCCCAAATCCCAGCGCAGGCAACAGCGCGAGAATCACTTTGTACATGATGTCATTCACGCGCCGCGACGAACTCACATGCGGTGAACTAATGGGTTTGATGTTCATGCGTTTTCCTCCTGAGCTTTCGCTTCTGCGGCTTGACGTGCCGCTCGCGCTTCCATTACTTTTCGAGTGTCTTCCTCAGCTTCGGCTTTGATACGTTCCATGCGATGGGTTCGATTTTCGGCTAGGCGTTTAGTTTGTTCGGCTTTATGTTCGCGTTGTTGACGACTGAATAATTCGCCTGAAGCAAATTTGAAATAATGCACCAGCGGGATATTTGATGGGCAAACGTAAGAGCAACTACCGCAACTAATGCAATCTTTCAAACCTAAATCCACAGCGGCATCGAGTTTGTTGGCTTTGATGCGACTTGCCATTTCGAGCGGTAACAATCCAACGGGGCAAGCGGTGACGCAACTTGAACAGCGAATGCACGGTTTAACTTCGGGTTCAAAAATGTCTTCATGCGACAACGCTAAAATACCGCTACTCGCTTTTATCACGGGAACATCAGCGTGTGGCAAGACTTCGCCCATCATTGGCCCGCCCATGATTAAACGAGCAAGTTTTTCGTTTTCAACGCCACAAAATGCCAATACTTCCGACATTAACGTGCCGAGTGGTACTTCAACGTTTTGAGGTTTAGAAACCGCGCCACCTGAAACTGTAACCACACGACTAATTAACGGTTTCGATAAACAAACCGCTTGATACACCGCATAAGCTGTGGCGACGTTATGAATCACAACGCCAATATCCGTGGCGCGTCCGTCGGCAGGAATTTCGTTGCCCGTTAAATAACGCAACATTTGTCTATCCCAACCCATCGGATAACGAGTCGGAACTTGCACGACGCGGATTTGTTCAAATTCGGCACTTGCGGCTTGCATCGCTTTAAACGCATTCGACTTATTGTCTTCAATGCCGACAATGGCTTTTGGTGCATTCATGCCGCGTAACATCAAACGAATACCGCTAACAATTTCCACTGCGCGTTCTTGCATCAACAAATCGTCACAGGTCAAATACGGTTCGCATTCGCCCGCGTTAATTAGCAAGGTGTGAATTTGATTTTTGCGACCTAAATTTAATTTCACTGCTGACGGAAAAACTGCGCCGCCTAAACCGACAACACCTGCGCCGCCAACTCTTAAACAAATTTCTTCGGGGTCGAGTTCAAACGGTTTTTCAGGCACAGCGTATTTAAACCATTTTTCCTGACCATCGGTTTCAATCACGATGGTGCGAATCGGCAAAGCAGAAGGATGTGGCGCAGGAAAATCTTGCACGTCGAGAATCACGCCCGAACTCGGTGCATGAACAGGCGCAGAAATCGTGCCTTGACTGTAGGCGAGCAATTGCCCTTTTAAAACGTGTTCGCCCACTTTGACAATCGGTTCAGCAGGTTTGCCGACGTGTTGTTGCACAGGAATATACAATTTTTTCGGCAACGGCAAATTTGTTGCAATCGGTTTATCGCAGGTTTCAGCTTTATGTTCTTCGGCATGAATACCGCCGCGAAATTTAGGATTTTCAAGAAATTTAAACATTGTCATTTCTCCTAAGCCGCCGCAATTTGAGGTTTATGCCAACGCCAATCACGCAACGTCACGTCAATCGGGTGCATTTGCAAACATTCGGTGGGACAAACTGCCACGCATTTTTTGCAACCAATACACGCATCGGCAACGACCGCATGAATTTGTTTCGGCGCACCAACAATTGCATCGGTCGGGCAAACTTTGAAACAACGTGTACAACCTGTGCAAGTATCTTCACTGACTCGCGCGACCATTGGTTCAGCATCTTCGGTTTGACTTAAATCCACATCAACGCCGAGCAATTTGGCGAGTTGTTCAACTAAGGCACTGCCACCAGGTGGGCAAAGTGTCACAGGTGCTGCGCCAGAAACAACGGCTTCAGCGGCAGGTCGGCAACCAGGAAAACCACATTGTCCACATTGTGAACCAGGCATTAAGGCTTCAACACGTTCAACGAGTGGGTCGGATTCAACTTTGAGATATTTCGCGGCAATGCCTAAGCTCAAGCCTAAGGCTAATCCTAATAACGTTAAGATGATAATCGCAGAAAAAACGTACATGACCGCGCCTCTTAGGATTCGTAATGGTTCATTTGATGGGAAGTCCTGCAAAGCCCATAAAGGC
>CAILJB010000098.1 GCA_903834465.1 uncultured Pseudomonadota bacterium
CAATATCACTAGTTTCAGACAGTTGTTTTTCTAATTCGTCAATCCCACCATTTATAAAAGCAGTTATCAAATCCGAACGATTCTTGTCCATTCCTCTCTTTTCTAAATCTGAAATCAATTCATCGATAGTGTTAACGGTAGTGCTAGCAAGGCGAATAGAAACTAGCTGTGATTCTACCGAATCATTGATAAGATTTTTAATGTGTGTAGATAATGACATAATGTAATACCTCTCGTGTGTTTTTATGAAATACAAATGAATCGCAAACAATTATAAGCAAATCATTTTGTATGTCAAACTGTATTACATATCAACATAGATTTTCGTTTATTTTCTTTGATTGGCGCAATTGAATCGGTCAAAAAAAACCGCCCATAAGGCGGTTTTAGTTAATTTAAGCGTCGAGTGAAATAGATAATCGCCGACCAACGACACCCGCAACTTTGACCATAGAATCAAGCGTTATAGAGGTGCTGTCTGCGTCTAACAATCGGTGTAATCCCATTCGGCTAGTTTTCAAACGATTAGCCATTTCTGTTTTAGAAACCCGATTTTCTTTCATAAAAGATTGAAGTTGATACGCCAGCACGCGCTTAACTGCAACCGCCTGACAATGTTCAAACATACCTTCTTCTTTCAAAAAATCATCAAAATCAGAGCCTAAATACTGTGGATTCATTTCTACATTCATTATGTTCAGTCCAATATGTTTTTTGGTTGTGAATTCCGTCTTTTTATTGCCAGTTCGATGTCGCTTTTAGGTGTTTTTTGCGTTTTCTTGATAAAGATATGCAACAAAACCATGCTGTTTGACGAATAACAAAACAATGTCCGCACAATGCGCTTATCGCTAATGTTGCTTCTTATTTCAAACAATCCGTTTCCCATTGGCTTAACAAGTGGCATTCCGACGGCGGGTAAATTCATTTGCAACGTTCTAATATCTTCGCCAACAATGAACCTATCATTTTTGTCTAACTCGCTTATTAACCACTCCCTCACAGGCTCAACGCCGCTATCATTTTTAAAAAACAGCACTTTCAACATTAAATCACCTGTATGCGTTATAGTTGCGCCTAATAACGTACCGAAAATTATACGCAAATCAATCGAATTATCAACGTCAAATAAACTTCAATCGGTTTTCTTTCCACTCCGCGCCATCAATCACGCCGCCGTCATATTCTTTTTTCCAGTCGTAAAAAAACGGCACGAATCCTGATAATTCGGCGGTTGGCGCATTCTTGAAACTTGACGGTGATAAGTGAACCCAACCCGCGCACATTAACGCGATAATTCCAGCAACAACGTACTCCCCCGCGTTTCCCGTTCGCAATTTGCCGCCGAATAAATGAAAACGTGCGTCGCTTGTTGGCGAAAATGGCACGCCTGCGATTGTGAATGAATCGGCGATAACATGACTAAATCCGCCAATTGCAAAGCCTAGCCCAATGTGGCGACAATCAATCACCAGTGCGAAAAATGCAATTGCGGCGAGCCAATATAAAACAACGTGTGTAACGCCTCGGTGCTTCACACGATAGCCGCAAATTTTCAAAACGTACTCAAGCCAATCGGGCGCGGTTGAACCCAAGACAGCGACGGGAATAATTAACGGATTGATGACCGCGCCAAAACTCGCGCCGATGATCATGTGATTTTGCCATTTCATTTGTGTTTCCTTTAGAATACAATTCAACCATGAAATACGAAATTAAAAAATCCACATCGTTTGAAACTTGGATTGAAGAACTCAAAGACCCC
This sequence comes from uncultured Pseudomonadota bacterium, assembly GCA_903834465.1. Classification (GTDB taxonomy): domain Bacteria; phylum Pseudomonadota; class Gammaproteobacteria; order Methylococcales; family Methylomonadaceae; genus UBA10906. Next base: position 1,766 of record CAILJB010000098.1, read on the forward strand.
GTGACACGAAATAGATTGTTATTACGGCTTAATCGCGTGTGCGAAGGGAATTTCGGAAAACATAAATTACTTGCTCCGAATTTGTTTGAATTGAAATTCACCTTTGGTGGTGGGATTCGCATTTATTACACGATCAGAAATAACCAATTTGTTTTCTTGTTGGCTGGTGGTAACAAAGCCACGCAAAGCAGTGATATTGAAAAAGCAAAAGCCATTTTAAAAATTCTTGAGGAAAAAAATCATGAGTGAAGAA
>CAILJB010000099.1 GCA_903834465.1 uncultured Pseudomonadota bacterium
CCCCCTTTGGAGGGGGCAGCCTGAAAGGCTGGGGGAGGTGCTTTAAACCTGTTTAGCGATGGTGATTTGTCATAAATCACCATGACTAAGCAAATTCACTCAGACGACTTCTAAAAAACCAGCTTCCTCTAATTCTTGAAGGCACTTTTGCAACTGTGATTCTGATAATCCCGTCGCCTTCAACATTCTTGCTGTCGTAATGCGTGGATTTTCAATTAACCTCATGATTATTGTTTTTTTATGTACCATTTCGCCCTCCTAACTTATTGTTTATACGCTAAAATTTTTTACTAAACAGCTAACACTTCAACGTCATCTACCCCGTCAAACGATTCGCCACAGCGTTTCCATGCAACCTGATTCAAAAAATTCAACGTTAAATCCTTTCCCGTGCGTAGTGCATCGAATGCCAATTTGAAAGCGTTATCACAGTCGTCCTGCGTCTTAACCTCAACGCCGTGGACATATTCTTTACCATCAAAATTTTTAACGATTAGCAAGGTCATTTCACTCTCCTAATTATTGTTGTTGGTTCGTCAGTGCGTTAAACCGTTTTCCCCATTCAACGCACCAACTATTACAATTTGGTAGCACCCAAACTGTAACTGCAAAGCCGACTATTGCTAATCGGCTTCACGCTTACTTAGGCTTGCGCTTCGTCAGCTTGTGTAAATGCTTCTTCAGCCTCTTCCGCGCCTGCTTCGACTTGTGATTTATCACCGACCACAGTTTCGCTGGCTACTGATTCGGTGTTAACCGTTTCGTTAATAGGCGCTTCAGTGGTTTCTGCTTCTGATACGGTGTTTTCTGTTACGGTGTTTTCTGTTTGTGACATGATTTTTCTCCTAAATTGATCGCGAAATTGCAATCGGTGAATCCACTCAAAAAATAGATTCAACGATAACCACTCGTGGCACTAACGCAGCCTGCTCGTCCTACCCCCTGTGTTAAACTTGTCCTTCCACAAACCTAGTCAAACCCGGAGAAAATCCCATGACCGAAAAAATTGACACTCAAACTAAAATCGAACTCTTTAAAATTGCTGCTGAATTAACAAAATTGGCTTTTGAAAATCAGGAATTACCCTCTGCGACAACAAAAGCTATAAACTCCTTAAAGCGCATGAGTTCTGACAAGGAAACTAATGCTGAACATTCAAGCGAAGAACCCACCGTTCTTGATTTTTTTCAAAACACGCTACTAGAAGTTCAGCAGTCCTTTCACGATATGAACTAGCCTTCGTTCACACTCATTCCTGAGAGGCGATTAAGCAGCAACTTAATCGCCTCAATTGCTATAACACCACCGTACTCACCTGGCGATCCCTGTTTAATTACCTCAAATAATTTCATTTCTATTTCAGAAATCGCCTCTACTACGTTGTTTTTTCCTCTTCCACTATCTACTTTCATTCTCATATCTCCACTGTTGTTATGGCTTGCGCCGTTGGTAAAAATTACTGTTAATGGTATGGATTCTGCCGTGTGTTAAAATCCTTTCTCTACAAACCTCATTCAACTTTTTGGAGAATCCACATGAATGAACAAACTAAACTTGAGCTGATGAAAATTGCCGCTCAATTAACCACCGCAGAAGTCGCGGCTACCAGCTCTAAAAACCCTGCTGTAAAAAATATATTTGAGGGCTTCATGAGATACCTTATTGAAAATAAAGAAAGATTCGGAAGTTAGAACTTTTCTTTCAAAAACCTCACGGCAATTTGTGCAACATTGGATAAATACAACTCTGGCTCTTCTTTTTTGATTAGCTCAATTAGCTTTTTTTCCAGTTCTATTGCTGCCGTGATGGCTTCTTCGCGCTGTTTTGCCTGCGTACTCATGCTACTTGCGCCCTTAATCTCATCCCCCTACTAACTACCTCGTATGTTTCCGAAAGTAGTTTGATTTCTTTTTCTCTTAATTCATTGGCGTGTTTTAACTCATCACGAACAGCCCAAATCGCGTCCTTAATCACTAATAAAGCATCCAGCTCATTTTCTTCACTCGCGCCTTCACACTGCTTACACATATCTTTCTACTCCGCTGTTGTTATGGCTTGCGCCGCCATGACTGTTGAAACCAAAATTGAAATAGATAAGCCAATCAATCCCCATCCCATACCAATTAAAAGTCCAATGCCAATCCAAAAAACCCACATTGCGACCATCAAACGCTCTTTTAGCTCATCTTTACTCATCTCACACCTCCGCTGTTGTTATGGCTTGCGCCGTTGATGCCTCTAAGAGGCGATTTCTAAGAGCAATGGCTTTCTTGCCATTCCAATGACCACTAAAGGCTTTTTTAGCATTCGGTCTGTGAATTCCATTTTCTGCACAAAATTTATTCAAAGATGTTCCTTGGCTAATAAAGCCAATACGGATTTCTTGCCACAACTGTGCAAGTACCGTCATTTCTGATTTTGTGTTTTCTGCCTGTTGCATTTATCTACCGTTGCTCTATGATTGTTTTTAGACGTTTCGTCTAACGTTGGATAAATAATAATCTATGAAAACTAGATTTACAACAGGTGACACTATGAAAACTAGATTTATTTTTAATGATGTAATTGATAGATTGAAAAAAGCCTTAAAAATCAATCTCGATTGTGAGATTGCAGAAAGGCTAAATATGAAGGCAGGGACGTTTAATGCTAGAAAAAAAACAGGGTCATTGCCGTATGAGGAGATACTGACCTTAGCAGAACTAGAAAAAATAGATTACAACTGGCTTTTAACAGGTGAAGGAGAGATGCGAAAAAAACCAGCCTTCGATATTCAGAAGCAAGAACAGGGTGAACTTGATAATGAACAACTCACGTTAGCAATTGAAACGGTTGAAGA
>CAILJB010000100.1 GCA_903834465.1 uncultured Pseudomonadota bacterium
GAACGGTCAACGACGTTTCCGCCACGTTAGTCGCCAAAATAATCCGAACTTTGCCGCCTTTCGGTTTAAAAACGCGCTCTTGTTCGCTCACACTCAACTTTGAATAGAGCGGCAAAATTTCGTATTGATTCGGATGGTGTTTTTTAAGTGATTCGGTGGTTTCGCGGATTTCGTGTTCGCCCGTCAAAAAAATCAAAATATCGCCGCGCAAATCCCGATACAACTCATCGACCGCGTCTAAAATCGCATTTTGCAAATCGTCCGTGGTTTCGTCGTCTTTCTCATCTTCTTTTTCTTCAATCGGGTGATAACGCATTTCGACCGGATACGTTCGACCTGAAACTTCAATAATCGGCGCGTTGTTAAAATGTTCCGAAAAACGTTTCGTATCAATCGTTGCCGACGTGACAATGACTTTCAAATCGGGGCGTTTCGGCAATAACCATTTCAAATAACCGAGCAGAAAATCGATATTCAAACTGCGCTCATGCGCTTCGTCGATGATGATGGTGTCGTATTGACTGAGATACGGGTCGTTTTGCGATTCGGCGAGCAAAATCCCGTCGGTCATCAATTTAATCAATGAACCTGCGTGTGTTTTATCGTTGAAACGGATTTTATAACCGACCGATTTGCCCATCGGTTCGCCCAATTCTTCGGCAATTCTATCGGCAACGGTTCGAGCTGCAATTCGACGCGGTTGCGTGTGACCAATAAATCCTGCTGCGCCACGTCCAATCGATAAACAAATTTTCGGTAATTGCGTAGTTTTACCTGAACCCGTTTCGCCGCACATAATCACGACTTGGTTGTTTTTGATGAGTTCGGCAATGTCGTCTTTTTTGCCAGTGACAGGTAAATCAGGGAAATTTAACGCAGGGAAACTGGCGCGACGTTTTTCAAAATGGACGACCGATTTTTCAATACGGTTTCGCAAACCATCAAACGCAGAAGGTTCGGCTTTTTTGTTACGTCGTAAGGAATCGAGTTGGCGTTTTAAAAGGGATTTGTCTTTGCTAAGACAGGTTTCGAGCTGTTTTGAAAGTTGAGCAATTAAATCGTGGTTTGACATCGAAAACGCCGTAAAAATAAAAACAATTATACGGCATTTTGTGGCGTTCCCACGCAGGACATAAAACGCTCGCAATTTTGATTTTATCGCAATAAAAGCAGGTGTTTTTGGTGCTGTATCGATTTAATGGCGTGTTATGATATTTAAAATTCTGTTTTGAGTGCTTAATTATGTTTAAAAAATTACTTTTTACGGTTGCAATGAGCAGTGTTTTAAATGCCTGCGCGACCAGTCCAACAGGACGAAGTCAGCTTATTTTTCTGCCCGACGCGCAGATGAGCCAAATGGGTTTGCAAGCGTTCGACCAAATGAAAAAAGACAAGCCTGTGAATCATGACGGTCAATTCAATCAAACGGCACAATGTATAGTGACAGAATTGACACGCGGCATGGGACAAAATTGGGAGGTGGTCGTTTTTGAAGATAAAACCCTCAATGCGTTTGCGTTGCCAGGTGCAAAAATCGGTGTTCATACAGGCATGATGCAATTAGTTGATAATCAAGACCAACTTGCAGCGGTTTTGGGTCACGAAGTGGGACACGTTATGGCGCGTCATAGTAACGAACGTGCATCGCAAGAAACGTTGGTGCAACAAGGCATGGGGTTAATTCAACAAACCTCACTTGGACAAAATGGTTTGGCAATTGGTTTACTTGGTTTGGGCGCACAATACGGTATTCTTATGCCTTACAGTCGCACGCA
>CAILJB010000101.1 GCA_903834465.1 uncultured Pseudomonadota bacterium
AGTGCCGCTAGAAATTACAACTCGCATGAATTATTTGTGGGATTTTAAGACCGAATTTAGTGACAATGTGGTTAATATCGGAAAAATCATTGTAATGAAATTGCTGGAGTTTATCGAAAACAATCCATATATGACAATTGGCATTGCAATTGGAATTGGTTTAGGAAGTCTGGCAGCAATGATCCCGATTCCTTTTATTGGGCATATTGTTATTCCAATAATCGCCGCGACTACTACAATTTATGGTGGGTTAAGAGGAAATCGAATGGATAAAATGATGCGAGGAGAATATGTTGGAGATACTTTAATAGATGATGGAATCACTTCTGCGAAACAATTTTGGACGCTGTTTGCCGATATTGTGAATTCATCGTTTTTAGAGCCACGTCCAGCCCTTTCAAGGTCTTTTTACGCATTCCCAGAAAGTAGTTTTAGTGTAGAAACATGAGGTTTACTTTTATCAAGTTTCACGTCAATTTTTGGTTTTTTCACACTACGTTTCTTTTTCTTGAGTTTGGCTAAATTACAAACGCGAGCCAAATCGACCAGTAAGCCCGCCATCTGAGAAATAGTTGCTTTCCGAAAAACAGACCAATCCTCGTAATCAACCGCGATAACCATGCCACTGTAAATGGCTCGAATATCACTGGCAATGTAGTATTCGGAAACTTCTTCTTTGATGTCGGTTTCAGGATGCGCCGCTCGTAATGCAGCCATTACCACCGCATATAAATTGAAAGCCACTAATGCCAAACAAAATCCAAACAATGCCGCTTTTGGATAACCTAACGTATTGATTTCGGAGTTAAAATGCCCCTCTATGCGCTGAAAAGCGGTTTCAATTCCCCAACGCTCACGATAGATTTCAGCAACTTTAACCGCATCCGCAGCGTTTTTTTCAAGATTGGTCAAAATGCGAATTTCATCATCCCCGTTGCGCGTGTTCTCCTTCAATTTAACGATAATGCGTCGTGCCATGTATTCAACACCCGTGGCAGATTTGAGCATTACCGATTGTTCAAAAACATCCCCTGTTTCGCTAAACCCAACAAATACAGGGGCAGCAAGCTCTACCACAGGTATTTGCTGATGTTCACGAACAACGAAAAAACCATCGCGATCTTGAATGCCAAACAAAAAATCTTGCGTACAAAAATTTCTGTCAGCTACCCACAAATCCTTGTGCATCACAGTTAGCAGCACTTTGTCGAGCAAACTTCGCTCTTGAGCGTGTCCGTCTTCGCACGGAAAAACATCAATCGCCAATTCCAATTGTGGATCAAATACCACCAGTGATTTTCCTGGCAACGCGCCTGATTTCGTATCACGCAAAACTTTCAAACGATGATGGCTTGCTTCGATGCAATTACCATCCAATAATTTTGTGCGATAGCCTAGCAAAATAGCAGGTAATTCGGCTTTCAATTCTTTGATAATGGCGGTCGATTCTTGAGCCACACAACGCACCAATGCCGCTGAGGTTTCTATCTTCATTCCGTTCAGTTTGTTATACAGCGATGTCACCGAAACGCTGATGTTTTCTGAATTTCGATATGCGACATGAACGCTTTCTCGTATCTGACAAACCACCTCCAGCATCAATGCGACTACTGTTGAAAATAGCAGCTCACTTGTATATTGCCGTCCTCGGTTTGTTTCAAACCAAGTGTTCAATTTTTCTTCATTTAATATCTGTTCAAGTAAGCCTTGAACCATCACGGTTACTGGACTTCTATGGATGAATTTTTGTAACACGTTGCTGAATTGATTGGTCATTGATATTTAAATCGCTCATTGTCCTCTAAAAACACCTTGAAAGGGCTGGGGTAAGCCCGCCAGAAAAAAGGTCAGCACCTGACATAAATAAACCGTCGCGGTGAGTTTTTTTAAGGATACTAATTTTTCTTTATTGCGATTCATGACGTTCACCTTTTAAATTTCGAAAAAATCAATCTTGTTTTCGCG
>CAILJB010000102.1 GCA_903834465.1 uncultured Pseudomonadota bacterium
CTGGACACGCTTACAGCCTGACCTTAAATGCACACAAGAGCAAAGTTAGACCATAGTTTCATCATGGCTTTTGCATTGACGGTGTGAATAGATACTAGAAAATCATAGATTTTATGGATTTTCATAGGTTTTTAGTAGCGGCTAGAAGTACAACATGCTATTTTTTCTGAAATCAATAATCAATCAGGCTCGCCTGCTAAAGCGCATCTTTCGGATGTTTATTGGGAAATGAGCGTTAAACCTAATTTAGATGCCACGCTGAATTTACCTAGTGATAGCAAACTGTATGGTGGATTTAGTTACGTTTATAGCAGCACGTTAGGACATGACCCATCAGGTTATACCCAAAAAGGCGTGGAGATGTATTTGCAAGAAACCGACTACACCACATTAGGGCGTTACAATAATTATCATTATGGAAATACGGTTGAAGATTTATTTCTAGGTTGGCAATCGGGGAAATTGTTGGATGAAGAAGAAAAAATCACCGTTGATTTATCCGGCGGAAGACAAAACTACAAATTAGGTTCGGGCTTTCTATTGCATTACGGTGCAGATAACGGCGGTAATTTGGGGACAGGTTGGATAAATCCCCGCACCGCGTTTGATAATACGTTGCTTGGGCGTTTTAATTTTGAAGAGATTAAACTCGAAGGTTTTTATTTAGAAACGCGCCCGCTCAATCCGGCGGAAAAAAGAAGTTATCAGGGCGTAAATCTTGAGTATCATTATTCAGACACTGCCACGTTTGGTGTGAGTTATATCAAAACGGGTAATAAACGTTTTTTACATGAAAATGGTTCAACCACTCCGCTTGGTCAGCAAGTTTTAGATAATGACACTTACAATGCCCGTGCTGATTTTTCACCGCTGGAAAATTTCACCATTAGCACCGAATACGCTTATCAAATCAACACCACGAAAACGAACACGCTAGAATCGGCAGATAAATCGAGAATCCATGCGTCTGGTGGTTTTGGACAAATTGAATACAAGCGAGAAGATTTATTTTGGCAGCCGGCGATTAGTTATCGTTATGCCATTCAAGAAGCCGGTTTTGACAGTATGTCACCGGGTTTTGGCACTTGGAGTACCTGGTTTCAAGGTGAAATCAACGGGGAATGGATATTGTACAATTCCAATTTGATTACGCATGTTGGTAGACTGGTTTTAACGCCCGAAGAAAGTGTTACGCTGAATTTGATTTATTTGAATTATACGTTTGTAAATCCATCAGCGTTTGGATTGTCATCAGCAAATTATGGTAATGAAATAAACTTTTTGACCGATTGGGCATATAACGATTCACTGGATATTTCGGTCGGACTTGAAGCCTTTATTCCCAGTGAAGCTGGAAAAGAATATTTAGGCGGCGGCAATCAGGTATGGTTTCAAGGCATGCTTGCGGCATCGTATGCGTTTTAATTTTATAGGGGCATGACAAACAGCCCCTCAAACTCTTTTTATCAAAAAAAATGTAATTCAACTTTTCGGTTACACGCTTTTTGAATAACTTCGTAAACTTTTTGTTGCTGAAAAGGTTTGAGTACATAGCCTTTTGCGCCAGCTTTCAATGCGTCGAGTACCATTTTTTCCTGACCGTGCGACGTTACCATGATAATTTTAGCATCGGGAAATTCGCTAATAATTGCCTTCGTAGCTTCAATCCCATCCATTTCCGGCATGGTAACATCCATTGTAACCACGTCGGGCTTAGATAATTTATACGCTTCAATTGCCTCTTTCCCATTGGTGGCAGTATGAATTACTCTATATCCCACGCCTTCTAAAAGCGTACTTAATTTTTTAATGATAATGGGTGAATCATCAACAACTAAAACATCAAGAGCTAAATTATCTACAATATTCAAAGATTCCATCGTTTTTTTCCATTACTGATTAAAATTTGTTCCAAATAGTTCTTTTTGTCCCACCACACTGATAGTTATACCACCTAACGGGGTGTTTAAATTTTGCGTGTAAAACATGGCGTTTTTCAAGTGGCGAATTTTTTTTATATCACGAATGATAATTGGCGGTGTAATTACTACTCCGTTTCGATCTAATTTTTGTAAATCTATCGTGCAATGTCCAAGAACTGTGTTAATAACATCGCCGGCGGCGGCTTTGCGATACCTATCGATTTCATTGAAAGGAATCCCTAAACCGTCCGTCATTTCGTCATAAATAACGTTAAGCAATGTCTCTTGAAAACTAAACGCAATTAACAAATTTATCGCGCCACCAATACTAATAATGGCTGTCATATCGAGTAATGTAATGGTTTCTATTTCGCCCATACAACTGCCATTTTCAGTGATGTTAATGCCGAATTCGCTCGCAAAATAGGCTCGCGTTCGTATCATCACAGAGCGCATAACTTCAGCAATGAGTTTTTGTCCTGACATTTAAATAATTTCTTCAGTTAGGATTTCTGGTGGCAACGGTAACGTGAAAATGAATTGCGTTCCGTGACCGGCAATTGTTTTAACTATCACTTCGCCACCCATATTTTTCGTTTCCTGTTGCACTGCCGCCAGACCCACACCACGTCCGGCTAATTCGGTTATTCCTTGTTGCGTGCTGATATTATCCCTAAAAATCAATTGTGTGATTTCATCATCGGGAAGCGCGGCAATTTCGGCAGCAGAGCAAATGCCTGCCGCAACCAATCGTTGGCGTAATGCTTCCAGATTGATTCCCGCACCATCATCGGTAATGGTCAATTTTAGCGTATTTTTACCATATTCAACATTACAAATAATTTTACCAACCTCATCTTTTTCTGTTTCCCAACGTGCTTCTGGACTTTCAATGCCATGTACCACAGCGTTACGAAAAACATGAACTAACGAACGTAAAAAGGCTTGATATGTTTGCGGGTCAATCCAAATGTTTTCGCCACCTTTCACCACAATCGGGGCAACTTCTTTTTCCATGCAATTTGCCGCTTGCTGAACAACGCCATTAAATCCTATCAACACATCTTTAAAAGAGACTTTGCGTAATAAACTAATTTCATTTAGCAATGTGCGAATATCGGCAACCGAAACATCGACCGGTTCGCCACGCAACAGACGTATTGCCAATTTTTCCAGTTGCAGTGCTTGTTCACAAGTCAAAATGATACTTTCGCCATGTGCCAGAAAATCTTCACCTAATGCGTCAGTGAGAATGGCAATATCTTTGTCAAACGAAACGTGAAGTACGTCCGGTGAAATGATTTCGGCGATTTTTTTGTGTGTGAGCGCATTGCTAGAAACCCGCGCATAACAAACGGTCGGGGCATCTTCATCGCCCAAATTTAACAGTTCTGCCACGTCGTAATAACGTGTACCACCTTTTGTTTTGCGCTTCGGCAACAATTCACCTGAAACTTCCCACTTTCTCA
>CAILJB010000103.1 GCA_903834465.1 uncultured Pseudomonadota bacterium
AATAACGTATCTTTTCCGCCTAATCCTACACTAATCATACATTTGTTTTTTGCGAGCATCGATAAGTTACTCGCTATCATTGCGCGGTTGTGGAGTATTGCTGATTCTTCGTTATCCATTGATTTTACCGAAAGTTTAAAGTAGTTTTTGTTCGTTCATTGTAAAAGATTTCATTACAAAAGGAGATTTATGGGTTGGTTATTGCTGTTATCGGCAGGTTGCGTCGAAATTGTTTTCGCATTGAGTTTAAAATACAACCAAGGTTTTACGCAGCTTATTCCAAGTATCGTGACAGCGGTATCGGGCGGCGGTAGTTTTTATTTGTTGATGTTAGCGTTAAAAACATTACCACTTGGCACAGCGTATGCTGTTTGGACAGGAATGGGCGCGGTGGGCGTGGCGATTTTAGGCATTTTTTTATTTAAAGAATCTATGGATATTTATCGATTACTTTCAATTCTATTCGTCATAATTGGAATTGCGGGTTTGAAATTAACGGACAGCTATTAAAATGCTACATTTAATTTTTGAATTATCGGATTCTATCGTTTTAAATCGTTTGCATAATCAAGCAGGCGTAATTTTTTTAAATAATGCTGTATTGAAATTATTAAAAAATGCTGTATTTCAAACTGCCTTAACTGAATTATTGAGTACAACGCCGTGCTATGTTTTAAGCGATGATTTAACGTTACGCGGTATTGAAACAGATTTGTTATTAGAACAAATTGCGGTGATTGATTACGCAAAATTTGTGCAATTAACGCTCGAACATACACCAATTCAAACATGGACTTAAATCTTACTGAACACGGTTTTTTAGTTAATGCCAGTGATTGGAACGAAGCAGTGGCGGTTAAATTAGCGGTATTAAATCAAATTGCATTAACGCCAAATCATTGGGAAATTATTTTATTTATGCGTGACTATTACGCACAATTTAATTATTTGCCAAATACACGCATTTTTGTGAAAGCAATTTCTAATAAATTCGGAATTGAGAAAGGTAATAGCCGTTATTTACAAACGCTTTTTCCTGCATCGCCTCTAAAATATGCGTGTTTATTAGCAGGTTTGCCAAAGCCGCCAACCTGTTTGTAATTGAAAAATTCTGGTATAAAAAAACGCTCTGATTGCAAACCAGTCAAAGCGTTTTTTATTGGAAATAAACGTGTTATTCCATCCGATAATTCGGTGCTTCTTTCGTAATCGTTACATCGTGAACATGACTTTCGCGCATTCCCGCACTAGTAACACGCACAAATTGGGCTTTTTCATGCAGAATTTCAATTGTCGCGCATCCTGTATAACCCATGCTGGCGCGAATTCCGCCAAGTAATTGATGCACAACCGCAAGCATGGTTCCTTTGTACGGCACACGACCTTCGATACCTTCTGGAACTAATTTTTCAACAGAATCCGCTTCTTCTTGAAAATAACGATCACTCGAACCTTGAGATTGTGACATCGCGCCGAGTGAACCCATACCGCGATAGGATTTATACGAACGCCCTTGGAATAATTCGACTTCACCAGGTGCTTCTTCTG
>CAILJB010000104.1 GCA_903834465.1 uncultured Pseudomonadota bacterium
AACAATAACAATACGGTCAGCAGATACCGAAGAAACTATGTTTTCAGCTAATTCTTCAGTTAGAGAAAGATGTTTAATTTGAATGGCTAAACCGAAATTTGCCCACATATCAAGCCCACGGTCAGCAGCATTCGTTACTCCAACACGGTTTATTCTAGCTTTAAGATTTATCGTTGTTTGTTCGGGAGTAAGTTGGATAACGCTTTTCGCAAAGTCCGAAAATTCGTTGAGAATATCGGTTTTATCGGGATTCATACTGACTTCAACGGAAACTTCAAGAGCTTCAACTAAAACGGCAAATAGCGCATAAACAATGATTTCATAAACTTTATCTATGCTTCGACGCAATCCAGGTTCATGCCAAAACATCGCCAAAAATTCGTCTAACTTAAAATCGGTTTTATCGTGCGTGACGCAATAATCTAACCCTGTAGACATTTGACTAAATCGCTGTAAAAACTTGCGATAAACATAGGCTTCAACGATGCCATTTGTCGCCCGATTTTCCTTACCTAGAATTTCCAAAATTGCTGGCGGTACAGCGTTGTCGTTAAAAATATCGTCTTGATAGCGTGCCGACGATGTACTTGTACGACCTAAAAATTGAATACAGATTACGTCACGCCACTTTTTTGATTGCGTGCGATAAGTCGTCAAATCTGAAAGTGTAATATCTTGCACTGTTCGATCACGATAAAGAATTTCAGCTACTTGAATTGGTTTGTAAAGATGAACTCGTGCTTTATCGATAACTTTATCTAATGCTTGTTTTGCTTCAATGATATTCATTTTTGCCTTAATTTATAAAAGTAACTGGATTGGTTTTGGCTCAATAGCCCTTTGCATTTTTAACGATTTAATCATTTCGCTCGCTATCGCTTTAATCACGGGAACAGAAACCGAATTCCCAGCTACTTTTCGTAATGTTGAATAAGGTAAATTTATTTTGAACCCTTCTGGAAAGCCTTGTAATCGCAACATTTCTCTATCTGTCAAACGTCGAATACCATTTACAACTAAATAGTTATAACTTCCTCCTGCTCTCAACGCACACGAATAAGGCAATGCCGAAATGTTACCGCCGATATTTTCATGCCATATTGACGGAAAAGGAGGCGATCCTTTTACACCATCTAATCGCTTTTGCTTAATCGTTTCAGAAAGGAAGTAGCTAGGTGCAATTTCATTATCGTTTTCTAACAATTCACTTAACGGTTTGTAATATCCCAAAGGTTTTGGAAAATCGAAGTGAACTGGTTGTAAAAAACCAACGATATAAATGCGTTCTCGTTTTTGCGGCAAACCAAAATCTAACGAATTAAAAACCTTGCTATAAACGGTGTAGCCTAAATTTTTGAGCCTTTCTAAAATCACGGCAAACGTTTGACCATTGTCATGTGTTGTTAAGCGCTTAACGTTTTCTAACAAAAAAGCACGGGGCTTTTTTGTTTCAAGTATTTTTTCGATGTTAAAAAATAGAGTGCCTCTTGTGTCCGCAAATCCTAAACCTTTACCAGCAATACTAAATGGCTGACATGGAAAGCCAGCTAATAAAATATCATGATTAGGAATGTCGCTAAGTTCAATTAAATTGATGTCGCCATGTGGCACTTCACCAAAGTTTTCTTGGTACATCTTTTGTGCATCTTTGTCCCATTCAGAAGAAAAAACGTTTTTACAGTTTTGTGATTCAAAACCTAAGCGAATTCCACCAATGCCTGCGAATAAATCAATAGTTTTATAAATTGTTTTTTGCTGGTTTTCGATATTGATTATTTTTGTCATTGATTTCTTCTTTTTTCTTTTATCAAATCAGAGCGGCGATAGCCGCACCATTTCGCTTTGGCTTTTTGCTCTTTTCAAAAAAAAGCGCGGCGGCTTTTTCGCCGCACCTTGCACCGCATAGCGTAAGGCACGAGAGGCGTGGCGGTGCTTTTCCGCCATAAGCCGAACCGCCGTCGCGCGGGGCATATTTAGCAGGCGCGGGGTGCTTTTTCCCCGCAAGCCGTGTCATAACGCGAGTTTAAGAACTGGCTAATTTTTCCCGCTCTTGCTTTTAAATCTAATTAAGTCATGACACTTTCTGTCAGTTTCTCAATCGTTTTTTCATCAATTGCGCCGCTTCTCAATTTTTCTCGTAACGTTTCCATAATGCCGATTAAACGCTCATCAACTCTCATTACTCTTGTTTGAATTTCGCCTTTTTTACGTCCCGCGCCTTCGCGCCACCCGCCACGTCGTTCTATTTTTTGCGGGATTATTTCTCTGGTTGCTGTGTCGTTAGCGTCTTTCATTTTGTTCTCCTGCTGTTTTTCATCCTCTACTGTGACGGCTTCCGTTATTTCGTAAATATGACGTAGTATTGACCACCAACACCAGAAGGCACGACCTGACTCAAATTCCAGCCGCCTAATATCATTTTCTCTATCGTTGTTTTCTTGGTTGGGTTGATGCTGAAATACCAATCTGAATAATTTTCAAGGGTCGCATTCTCGTCTAACCCTGAGGTTTTTGAGCAGTTTGAACACCATAAAACCCTTACGTCCGTTGTTTGTACTGTAATGGGTGTGTTTTTGGGTACTGTCACTGCGTTAACCGTTGAGGCAAAAGCAAAAATCATTACTGCTAAAACTAATTTATTCATGTCTAAATCCTTATATTCCGCGTAGTGGTAATTTTGTCGCTGTTTATCGCAATCTAAAATCAAGATTTCTGAAAATTTCGATCTCCCAATCTTTAGCCATAACGTTGGTTGCTAAAACCCGTTTGCTAACAACTTCTACCTGTGTTTGTGCTTCGCCCATTGGTTTAACAAATACACCAACGTTTTCGCCGTAACTAAATGCACTCATGCCGTTTTCTGCCATGATTTCGCCTTTTGTTTTATCGGTTGAAACCACGTTTAACCCGCACGATTGAACTGTTCCAACGGTTTCACTCCAAACATTCTCAAACGGTTTATTGTAAAGTCGATTAGTGCCAGAGCCTTTTGCGTCTTTAACACCCGATAACGTTGAGCAACCCGACAAAACAACAATCGATAACGCTCCGATAACTGCAATTTTTTTTAACATTTTCAATCCTCAATTATTGGCAAAGTGATTTATTAACGCTGATTTGTCTACCGTTTTTTAACGTGTAACACTTCCCCTTTTTGCCGATGAAATACTCGGATGATTCAACAATTGTTTCTTTTGAACCGCCGATTGTTTGTTCATTCACGTCAACTTTTGACGCATTCGGATAGTTGTTAATGTTGATATTGTTTTCGACGGCTGGCGCAGTGATCGGTAAAACCAATTTAGACGGCGGCATGATTACACCTGATTTATCCATCATTCCGACAATTGCCATTGAAGGGTAAGAATAAAGCGCATTTGTTCCAGCATCGACAAATAAACCAATTCCCCACGCAGTAAATAAATCTAAAACTAAATACCCGCCGCTAAAATTCGGTTCAAGCGTAGACAATCCGCCTTGATACGGGTTGTCACACTTAATCGTCATGGTGTTTCCGTCGCGGTGAATGGTGGTCATTGAATTGCCACCCATTGTTTGCCAACTGCCTTCCTCATTGATGATGTTGCAGGTTGTTTTTTCGGGGGCTTTATCGTTGGCGGTTGTTATGGCTAAACTTTGCGTTGAGCCGTCAAACATCGTTGCACAACCTGAAAGTAGCGCGATAGATGTTGCGATTATTGTTTTGTTAAACATTTTTAGCCTTTTTTATTTTGATTTTCGTTACGCGCATCAAAACACAGCGCGTTACATAAATCAAACTTTTTCTTTTTGAGCAAAAAAAAGCGAATAACAAAGCCGTTTGTTTTCTGTTATTCGCCTGTTATTCGCTTTTTTAGGCTGATAACAGAAAAAAACGCCTGTTATTCGCCTGTTCTCAGAATTTGAAACCCGCGCCGTTCGTGAGTTGTGTGTGTTATTCGTGTTATTCGTGTTATTCGTGTTATTCGTGTTATTCGTGTTATTCGTGTTATTCGTGTTATTCGCTCTTGTTTATTTATAGTTTTTTTGGGGTGGTGCGGTGATTGTCCCTTGAAAATCAATTACTTGCCTATAAATCAGCCGTTCTGTAATTTCACAAAAGGCAATAAATCTCATGACTAAAAACACCAAGCAAACTTCAACGACTGTTGCATCTCACGCGGCATCAATCCTAAAAGACCCTAATTCATCTCAAATAAAAAAAAGCCTCGCGGCTTCGGCGTTGGCACAAAGTAACGGATCTAAACAGACAGGAGCAGATATGGAAACTAAGGCATCAAAAGTTTTAAGTAGCGATAAATACGCGCAAGAAACTAAAGAATTAGCAGCGTCCGTTTTAAGCCAATCAAACAAAGAGCGTTAAAACTCTCCGCAAACCGTTTAAATGAACTTTAAACGGTTTTCTCGCCACTCCGCGCCATCAACAACCCCGCTGTCATATTCTTTTTTCCAGTCATAAAAAAACGGTAAAAAGCCGCTTGTTTCAAGTGTTGGCGCGTTTTTAAAACTCGCTGGTGATAAGTGAATCCAACCCGCGCAAAGTAACGCGATTATTCCCGCCACAACGTACTCTCCCGCGTTTCCCGTTCGCAATTTTCCACCGAATAAATGAAAACGTGCGTCGCTTGTTGGCGAAAATGGCACGCCTGCGATTGTGAATGAATCGGCGATAACATGAGAAAAACCGCCGATTGCAAAACCTAAACCAATGGCGCGATAGTCAATCACGAGTTTAAAAAATGCGATTGCCGCGAGCCAATAAACCAAAACGTGTGTGACGGTTCGGTGTTTCACTCGATAGCCGAAAATTTTCAAAACGTATTCAAGCCAATCGGGCGCAGTTGAACCCAAGACAGCAACGGGGATAATTAACGGATTGATGACCGCGCCAAAACTTGCGCCGATTATCATGTGATTTTGCCATTTCATTTTTGCGATTTTCTAAAGTCGGCGGGGTTTATTGGGTTCGCATCAATCCACAAACCT
>CAILJB010000105.1 GCA_903834465.1 uncultured Pseudomonadota bacterium
GTAATGGTGTGTTATTACGGATGATTTTATTACAAGCATTAGTCGCAGGCAGCATCGGTTACGGTATGGGTGTGGGATTGACGGCGTTATTTGGTTTTGCGATGCGGCATTCGATTTTAGCATTCAAATTTCCGTGGCAATTGTTGGTTTTTAGCGGCACGGGCGTAAGTGTAATTTGTATGTTTGCCGCGCTAATCAGCATCATCAAAGTGATGCGTTTAGAACCTGCCATTGTGTTCAAAAGTTGAATATGAATATCGCTGTCCGCTGTGAAAACTTAACCAAAATTTATGATACTGGCGATCAAAAAGTCATTGCCTTAAACAGTGTAAATTTAGAGATTCGTTTAGGCGAATTGATGATGCTCGTTGGTCCTTCTGGTTGTGGTAAAACGACGCTGATTTCTGTTATCGCAGGTATTCTCGACCAAGATTCGGGCTTATGCGAATTGTTTGGTGAAAATTTATTAACCATGAAAAGCAAAGATAAATTGCGGTTTCGTGCGTCGCAAATTGGTTTCGTATTCCAAGCGTTTAATTTATTGCCTTCGTTAAATGCCGCTGAAAATGTGTCTGTGCCGCTAATTATTAACGGTGAAAATCGTCATGTTGCCAAGCGAAAAGCGATTGATGTTTTAGAGCGTGTTGGTTTGGGCGACCGTTGGAAATCGTTGCCTGAGCAACTTTCAGGCGGACAACAACAGCGTGTCGCGATTGCCCGCGCGTTAATTCACAATCCACGTTTGATTGTTTGTGATGAACCGACAAGCGCGTTAGATCATACGAGTGGTCATAACGTAATGAATTTATTGAAAGAAGTCGCGGTGCATAAAGACCGCGCATTAGTTATTGTGTCGCACGATGCCCGCAGTTTTAGTTTTGCCGACCGCATTGCCGAAATGGACGACGGGCATATTGTTAAAATTTCTTAGCTGCTGAGACTCAAAACATGAAATACACACTTCCTTTACTCGCCGCTGCTGGATTTTTATTCGCGTCTTATACCGTTGTCAGCAGCAATCAAGCTGTTCCGATTGCACCTGCATTAGTCGAACCGTCGTCAGCCCCTTACTTAAATTTCATTGCAGGTGCAGGCATTATTGAACCGAAAAATGAAAATATCGCCATTGGTTCGCCTCTCGCTCGATTAGTCAGCAAAGTTGCGGTAAAAGTCGGCGACAAAGTCAGTGCAGGCACGCCACTTTTTTATTTAGATGACCGTGAAAACCGCGTTGAACTTACGATGCGACACGCCGATTTAGTCAAAGCGCAAGCTGATGTTTTAGTCGCCAAAGCCAATGTTTCCGACTCGCAATCATTATTTGATTTAGCAAATGCGGTGAGTGATTCACGCGCCATTAGTTCAGAAGAAATTTTAAAACGTCGCAACGCACTCACCATTGCCAAAGCAAAATTAGAAAGCGAAGTCGCTTTTGTTGAACAAGCCAAATCGGCAATTTTACAAACTGAAAGTACCTTAGAACGCTTAATCGTTCGTGCGCCAATTGAGAGCGAAGTCTTGCAA
>CAILJB010000106.1 GCA_903834465.1 uncultured Pseudomonadota bacterium
TGCTGAAACACTCGGTCAAGGCATGAAGATTTTGGAAGCGTGTGTGGCGAAAATGGCTGGCACGGTGATTGAAGGCGAAACCGTTTTCCAACTTTACGACACTTACGGTTTCCCTGTGGATTTAACGGCAGATTTTGCGCGTGAACATAATTTAACCGTCGATTACGCAGGTTTTGAAATCGCAATGGAAGCGCAACGTGATAGAGCGCGTTCTGCCAGTCATTTCGGGGCGGATGCTCACAAAAACATCGAACTCGATTCACAAACTGAATTTACGGGTTATGAATTACTCGACGATGCCGCGCAAATCGTAGCGTTATTCAAAGGCGGCAAAGCGGTTGAACAATTGAACGCTGGCGAAGAAGGCGTAATCGTTTTAGACAAAACACCGTTTTATGGCGAATCAGGCGGTCAAATTGGCGATTGCGGCACGATTAGCACAACTGACGCGACTTTTGACGTTGCCGATACGCAAAAACAAGCTGGAAGTTTATTTTTGCATCAAGGCAAAGTCCGTTGTGGCGCGTTGAAAGTTGGGCAAAATGTGGTTGCCGCTGTCGAGTTGGTGAAACGTAAAGCCACCGAATTAAATCATTCGGCGACGCATTTATTACACGCCGCGTTGCGTCAAACATTGGGTGAACACGTCGCGCAAAAAGGTTCGCTCGTGAATACCGAACGGTTACGTTTTGACTTTTCACATTTTGAACCGTTGACGGCTGACGAAATCGCCACAATGGAACGTTTGGTGAATGAACAAATCCGTTTGAATAATGCCGTTTCGGCGCAAATCATGGCAAAAGATGATGCGGTCAAAGCGGGCGCGATGGCGTTATTCGGTGAAAAATACGGCGCAGAAGTGCGCGTATTAAAAATTGGCGAATTTTCAACCGAATTATGCGGCGGCACACACGTTGCGCGTGCTGGCGATATTGGATGTTTCAAAATTATCAGCGAAAACGGCGTAGCGGCTGGCGTGCGTCGAATTGAAGCGGTCACAGGTGCAAACTGTTTAAACTGGTTCGCGCAACGTGAAAGTGCGTTGGTGCAAATCGCCGATTTGGTCAAAGGCACACCCGATAAAGCCGTTGAAAAAGTCGAACAACTCGTTGAACGTGCGCGTGGTTTGGAAAAACAATTAGAGCGTTTGAATTCAAAATTGGCGAGTGCGACAGGTGATGAATTGATGGCGCAAGCCACTGACATCAACGGTGTGAAAGTGTTGGCGACAACGGTTGAAAATGTCGATGCCAAAATCTTGCGTGAAATCGTCGAGCAATTGAAAAACAAATTACATAACGCGGTTGTCGTTTTGGCATCGGTGGAAGGCGAAAAAGTCAGCGTTGTGGCGGGTGTTTCAAAAGACCAAACCGCAAAAGTTAAAGCTGGCGAATTAGCGAATTTTGTTGCCGCAAAAATTGGTGGTAAAGGTGGCGGCAAACCTGATTTAGCACAAGCTGGTGGGAATAATCCTGCGGCGTTGGCGGGGGCTTTGGTTGAGGTTTTGGAATTGGTGCGTGGGTTGTTGAATTAAACGATTTTAGGAAAGAAAAATGTTACTCAGAGAAGATGAACTTGATGAAGAAATGCGTAAGGCGAATGAGCGGCATTTACCTTTGCCTGTTTTAACGGATGGAATTACAAACATTGAAAAATTCTACAAGGAAAAATATCAGATACTTTGGATTCTAAAAGAGGCAAACGCCCCAGATGGGAACGCTTGGGATATGAGACACTTTCATCAAGATGTAAGGAGCTACAATAGATGGAGGCAAACTTACCAGAAAATAGTGCAGACTTCACACGGTATTCTTAATGCGATTCATGATTATAATAAAATTCCAGAGTCAGATGACATCGTCGTTGATGCAATGAACAGTATTGCGTTTATCAATGTTAAAAAAGTTGGTGGTGGCGCAAGTTCTAAGTGGAAAGTCATAAATCAGCATTATGCAGACCATAAAGAATTTTTGCATGATCAAATCGAAAAAATAAGTCCGAATATCATCATAAATTGCAGCGGAGTTTGGCAATTATTTGAAAATTTATCTGTTTCACCAATTAAGGCTTCAGCTCCTTTTCACTACTCATTTGACGATAACAGATTAGTTATCAATGCCTATCACCCAGGTGAAAGAAGACTAGGGAATGTTAAGTATTTTGATGTAATAGCCAAAATAAGAGAATCGTCTGGTTGGTGAGTTGATGTTATGAAATTATCCGCGAGATTGATTTTTGCTTTTGAAGGATGAAATGATGCAACAACAAATCGAATTTGAAGCAATCCCTTTTCAACATACGGTTCGTATTCCTGATTACATTCCAGACGGTGTTTCTGTGCGAGTGATTTTGTCTTTTGATGATGCCGTAGCGAATAAAAAACCGCGTCAAAATTGGAAAGCATCAATTGAAACGATGATTGCAACGCACGGGCAGGAAGTTTTAGATAGTGATTGGCTTGAGGCGAATCTTACGAACGATGAGAAAATCGAGTGGTAAGCATTAAACGTTTTCAAATCTGGCTTGTTCAACTCAATCCAACGCAAGGTCAAGAAATCAACAAAACACGCCCGTGTGTAATTATTTCACCTGATGAAATATCGGATTTAGGCACAGTGATTGTTGCACCGATGACGAGCAAAGGTTTTCATTATCCCAGTCGCGTTGCGTGTCATTTCGATGGTAAAAATGGTTTGATTTTGCTTGACCAGATTCGAGCCGTTGATAAAAACAGACTGGTTAAAAAGTTGGGCGTTTTGGATAAAACAACGCAAATTGAACTTTGTGAACGCTTGCAAGAGTTGTTTGCTTTTTAATTATGAAATTATCCACAAGATTGATTTTTGCTTTTGAAGGCGTTTAATGCTTTTTGATAGTTACAGCCACTTTAATCATCAATTCCCTGCACCGCAGTATTTAGGTGCAAAACACACGCACTTGGCATGGATAAATAAATTTATTCCTAGCCAAGTGCAAACTGCGTTAGATGCTTTTTCGGGTTCGCAATCTGTAGCTTTTTTATTTAAGCAATTGGGATTTAAAACAATTACCAACGATTTTTTAAATTTTAACAATCAAATTGGTTTAGCTCTCGTTGAAAATAATACTGAGCAATTAAGAAAAAATGATGTTGAATTGCTTTTTTCTCATGCTGAAAATAAAACCGATTTCCAATTGATGGAAAACACCTTTACGAATGTTTTTTTTCAACAAGAAGAAGCGGCATTTTTAGATAATTTTAGAGCAAACATTCCGTTATTAGAAAATCGTTACAAGCAAGCCTTAGCTTATGCGGTAATCAATCGCAGTATGACACGCAAAATAACAATGGGGCATTTTGCACACACGCAAGCATTACAATACGCGAGTAATCCTGAGCGAATAAAACGAAATAGCAGTTTAATAAAGCCGTTGAAAACTATTTTTAAAAATTTGTTGCCAGAATATAACTACGCAGTTTTTGATAATAAACAAGACAATTGCAGTCATCATGCGAACATTTTGGAATTATTACCAACGTTAGAAAATGTTGATTTAGCTTATTTTGACCCGCCGTATTGTGATAGCCACGCGGATTATCAAAGTTTTTATCATTTGCTCGAAACATTTACTGAGTATTGGCAAGATAAACAATTTATCAATGGCATTAAACGTTATGAACCACAACGAGTGAGCGGTTTCGATAAAAAGAAAGATGTCATTGCTTCCTTTGAAAAATTATTTGAACTTGCTGAAAACATACCGCATTGGCTGATTAGTTATAACAATCGCAGTTATCCTAGCGTGGAAGAATTTGAAAAAATTATTTCAAAACATCGACAAGTTCAAATTGAAGCGAAAACATATACTAATGGCAGAGGTGGAAAAGGTAGCGTTGCTGGTAGCAAAGAAATTTTATTTGTTTGCAAACCCAAGAAAAAACATTTTGTATCCATCATCAAATAGACTCTTCAATGAAAGATTTTAATTACTGGAAAAAGCGTTACGAAAATGAACAGCTAGAAGAATTTAATTCGGATAGTGTTGGATTATTGTGGTTAAAAACTAAATCAATTAGTCGTAAAGAATTGGTTGCCGAATTCGTTGAACAAAATAATTTGTCACTTAACGAAACAACATTAGCAAAACAATTTGAAGAATTATTTGATTTACTTTGCAATTCCGTTGAATTCTCACACAAAATTTTAAATGTTTATATTCAGGCAAAAAGTGAAGAACAAGTTGCTCAAACGGATACAAAACAATTGGTTTCAGAACTGTATAAATTAAAAAATTTCGATTGGGGCGGTGATTATCGAAATTCGCTAGATAAATACCTAATTAGTCGTTATGTAAAAGTTCTTAATTCTTACGATACATTGCTTTCAAAATTTGAAACTGAAATAAATGTTGCCGTTCAAGGTTATGTTTTAAACAGTTGGTATAACCATTGGAGCAGTATTTTAATTGAATTCATTTTTAAATCGCATTCCTTGGTATTGCCAACGGTTGGACAAATTAAAAGCGTTGATTTTTTCGTTAATTCAATTCCGTTTGATTTGAAAGTAACTTATCTTCCCGCTGAATACATTAAATTTAAGCGCAAAGAAAAAGGTTTGCCTGTTGAATTAACCTTTTTGAAAACTCAAGCAACAAAAGCTAATATTCCTTTTGATAAAAAAGCGAAAGATTCTGACATTTATCATGAAATAACTGAGCGAATGAAGGATAGAAATGACGATTTCTGTAATTCTGTTTTAACGACGTTACGAAACGAAAAATTACAAATTCTCAAAGATGCACAAAACAATCCCAAAATACTCGCAACATGGCTATATGAAAACCAAGGTGAAATGCGTTTTGGTTCTGAAAATCGTTTATTTTTAGTGCTTGTTGATTCTGAGGATTTTAATAATTCTTGGAAATTGAAAAGAAATCTTGATTTATTGAAACCCGTAATTACTTCGTATCTTGATAATTTTCAAAATAAGAAAATGGATGATTTAAAAATAAACTTTCAGTACAGTGGCAAAGCACAGACATTTAGTTCATTGGCTGATGTAATTTTTGTAGTGAAATAAGGACGAGAAACTATGGATACCACAGCAGTAAAAACAGCTTTTGATGTGTCTGCACACAATTATGATCAAGCAAGACGGCAACTTATTCCTTGTTTCGATGATTTTTATAATACTGCGCTTGGATTGATTTCTTACGAGTATCAAGATTGTTTTCGAGTTCTTGATTTGGGTGCAGGTACAGGATTGCTTTCACTATTCATATCTAAA
>CAILJB010000107.1 GCA_903834465.1 uncultured Pseudomonadota bacterium
AACCCATGAAGTGTCGAGCAATGCTTTTAACAAATCATTGCTAAATGGAATTTCAGTACCATTTTCATCTTTCACGCCTTTCACATCGACAATGCTGTCAAAAATCATTTCGATAGCTAAATCGTCATCGCCTACGCTAGATGTTTCGCGAATACCTGCCAATTCGTCTCGCTTGAGCAATTTAAATTCTATATCAAACGTATGCTTAGTCACTTTTGTGAAATCACCTGGTTCTTCAGCGGTAATGTTGATTTTGCGGGTGCTTTCTTTGCCAATTACTAATGCCATTTTTAAATCCTCTTATTGAAGTTTGTTTTTAAGTTAAAGTGATTTTGATTTCGTCATTACCGGCGGACGTTGGAATAAACGTTAGTCCACAATCGAGCATCACCACGCCGTCGCTGTCCGCATATTTCGGTGCATCAATCCCCAGCCCATTTGCCGCCGATTCGATTTTGATGATGTTTCCAGCGGTCAAGCCATGCGTGATTGAGAAATCACCGAGTATTGAATTTTCAGCAATATCAAAGAAGTTTTTAGTTGCTAAAGATGGCTGCTCAAACTTGATATTTCCCTTCGGTTTTCTGTCTGAAATAACCACAGTTTCAGAGCCAACCAAAGCACGATGTTTTACGTCATTTGCTATATCTATCGTGAATGACTCGAATACCGGCGTATAACTATGAATTGAAACGGCTACTGTATTTGTTGTTGATACCGGAACAGGTGCAGGTGCTGTATAAACTAATCCCGAGGTGTTCAGCGGACTATCTGAAATCGTGCCAAGTAACCCCGTCATTGTAAATTTCAAAGTCGGCAATTTTTTAACGGTCATATCAACAGTAAAAGTACCGCGTGCGCCAAGCAGGACGTGCTTAATTGCATCACGTTGAAAATAAATTGTTACTGACGTGCCGGCTTGCGTTACCGAATCTAACGTGATTGGCAGATAGGTCACGCTTGTGCCTGCTAAAACTGTTTCAGAAAAACCGCATGCTTGCATCAATGCGCTGAATTGCGGTGCTGTTCCAGCCGTGCCACTGCCAGCTAATTCAACCTCAAAATCCGCCGTCACATATTTTTCAACAATGATATTTTGCGAATTACCAAAATACGGCTTGATAATGTTTCTCTGAACTGGACTACCCGCCAATGGCGTGATTGTGACATCGCCAGTTAGCACCGCATTAAGTGCATTAGTCGGACTTGCATCCATTGCATAAGCTGTTTCTTTTGCAATTAAAAGCAGTTGTTTTCTCGTTAATCCCATTGCTTAATCCTCTTTGGGTGTGCGTTTTCCGGTAAATGGGTCGCAGTCATAAGCCCCCCCTTTGCCGTGATATTCATCTTGCTTCCAAACTTCTAAAAGCTCGTCTTCTGTGAGCGGTTTTTTAGCCACTGGAATAACTAGTTTTTTTTCATCTTCTATCATAAAGATACCTGCTTTCTTTTGTGATAATCGGTTTTAAACGTGTCGAGCCAACATGCAACCATGTCATCAAAACCTACAATTCTGCCTGTTACATAATCAACAGGATTTTCTGCATAAGATGGCTGCCAACCCGCCAGAGCTTCGTAAATCTCATCTAAAATAGGCTCTTGCTCAACTTGCGCTGCTTCACCTGTTGAGTCCGCTACATTTCCAACAAAAATTGCAATGCCAAACATTTCAGTTATTTTCTGAGAATGAATACCTGCTTTAGTATTTGGCTCGGCATTTTTTGCGGCAGGAATGACAAACGCACAGGGCGTTATCACAGCGGAAGACCTGATTGCCGCAAGTGAAGCTGCACCTTCAACCCTTCCGCAAAATGACGGACAGTGCGTTTTAAGGCGATTTATCCATTCTTCGATTTTCATGAGCGACCAAACACATTCACATTTGAAGTCATCTCTGCACCATTCACTGCAACGCTTGTCACGGGTACTTCAATGCCGAGCTTGATTGCACCTTTTGCAACTTGCACTAAGTACCTTGATACAGCGTCATAACGACTTTGCACTTGCTCGGTAACTTTCGTCTCAAACAAGTAATATCGAGCAATATCGCAACAAATTCGCGTTAAGTTAGGTACAGATATTGTCAATGGCAGGCTGTAACGCCCTTGCAAATAAGAATCAATTTCTGCACTCGCATCAGCAATTGCCTGACTAAGAATGCCATCATCTATAACTCCCAGCTTTGATTTGTCCGTGAGTTGAATTAACTCTTTTTCCCAGCCGCGAGCGAGCATGTCAGCTTTTGTGCAGTACATTACTCAGCCTTTGCTTTTGGCTTAATAACTTCTAACTCAAGCAGTGTGACAGCGTCTTTTTCAGTGAGCGTTGCTGTTTCGCCGATTTGATAATCAACACCGTTATGCTTAAGTGGTTCAACCACAATGAATTCCACCACGCTTTCAACTTCTTTTTTTTCTGCCATTTACGCCACCGCCGATGAAATTAAAAAACCGCTCGTTGCACTTGCAATGACGGGCTGAACAGCATCTTTTACGCCGTAAATCCACGAATCAATGTCTAAATTTTGACGCGCTTGCTTCACAAATGGATAACCTGTCAAAGTATATGTATAGCCGAACGTTGGTCTACCCATGTCGCTCATGCCACTCATATCGGTATAGGCTAAAATTGCAGATTTAGCCCATACGTCAGAAAACGCACCTGCATCCGTCGCTTTAATGGCATTTGCAACGATTACTTTGTCAACACCAAATAATGCCGCAAGCAATTCGGGCGTTGGTACATCGCGACCCGTATATTTAATTCGGTCGATTATTTTTTGGTGCATGCGTAATGATTTCAAAACAGGTGCTGAAATGATCAATACATTCGCAATCTTGCCTGTTGTCGTACGAATCTGGTCTTTTGCATTTTCAATATCGTTGATTGGGTCAGAATTGACTAAATCGCTCCATTGCGACGTACCAGATAATGTTGTTTTATGGCTTGAATCGTAATTACTTGGGGTTGTTGCCAGCGTGGCTTGTGCAATTTCTAAGCGTAATGCCATCGCATCCTGAACCGTGCGAATGCTTGCCGTAGCTAAATTGATGCCCGGCACTGCCATTGCTTCTTCTAAAATCTCAAACGGCACAATGGCATCAAGTGCATGGTCAACAATGGCGTAATTTGAATTGCTATAACCCACTTCAATGCGCTTGGTAACAGAACCAGGAGCGCGTTGTGTGTCGTAAGTCAAAAATGATTCTTTTCCGAATTGCAGAATTTTTCCACCACGTTGCGGCACAGTCACTCTTGGAAACAAGGTGCTTCCGACGAATTCGTTATTTTGATAGCCCTGTGCCACCGTTGTTAAAATCGGATCGATGATTCGAGCCGATTGAGCATTCATAGTCATATTGATTTAGTCCTTTTTAAGCTGCGTTTTGAAGCAAATACACTTCGATAAAATCACCTGCTGCACTAGCAGATTGCATGGCAATGGCAACCTTTGCGCCTGCTGTCGCCCAAGTAATTGCCCGCCCTGTTGCGTCCGTTTTAACGGTTGCGCCAGCTGTAATTGCCGCACCTGCTTCAACAATCGCAGTACCTAGCGTATCAACTGTAACCGCATCACCAATCGCAGCATTTTGTCGAACCACACCCATTACGTTTGCATCTGCGGCAGGTACTGCGCCGGCAAAAGTAATAAATCGTTTTTCAGTTAATGCTGTTGTAGCAATGGTGGTTAGTGGGAAAATCCCGTTTGCTTGTCTGCTCATAATCAAACTTCCATAGCAAAAGCAGCAGTTGTGTAATCAACGCCGTGTTTATGTTGATATTCTGTGATTTTTGCGTGTAATGCCGCGCTGTTTTCATCAACTTTATAGCCAGCAGGCACTTTTATTTTTGGCGCAGTAGGTAAATCAGCAGGTGTCTTTCCGCCAGTTTGCGTATTTGCCAAACCTTCCACTTTTTGCATACCACCTAAAAATTCTTTGAGCGAGGCGAGGTCTTTTTTACCCATTTTTTGTGCAAGCTCTTTTTGAGCGGGTAACAAACGCCCATCACTTAAAGCCGCTTCAATAACTTCATTGATTTCTTTTTCCTGCACTTGCGCGGATAACGCAACTAATTGTGTTTGCGTCGCCTTAAAGTCTTCCATTGGCACATACTGCGATAAATCAACCGTCCCCGTTTCAGTCGCGCACGCTGCTTTTTTAGCTTTATCTTCAGCTGCCGTGCATGCCGCCTTGCTATCTGCCAATTGTTTTTCAAGGTCAGTAACTTTTGCCTCGAGTTCTTTTATTTTTGCTGCATCAGCCATTGGTGATTCCTGTTGTTGTGAAAAATAATCTTGTGCAAGTGCGGTTAAATCTTTCATGCCATCAAGCGCAGGGTTATTGACCAATGCCGCCATTAACACTTTTGTGACTACACCTGTTTTTTGGTCATACGCAATCACGGGTGAGATATAGCGATATTCCTTGCTTTGAATCGCAAGGGCGGCAGATTCCGTCCACTCTACGCCTGTTGCAAATAATCCCAATCCTGCGCGATATTCGATATTACTAAACCAACCTGCGGCTGGCGCAGGCATGCCGTTTTGCTTGGCATACAGCGTTTGATGCTCATAATCGATAACAAAAGCATCCGCTTGTGAATTGGCAAGTTGAACCACATTTTGTGCAATTTTTGCATCAATAACCCATCCCGACAGTCCATCAGGTCGCCCATCTTTTGCTTTAAAAGTACCGTCCAGCGTCAACTGAATTTCAGACGGAACATTACCGCTCAAATCAGTTAAAAGTGCTGCAACGGCGAAATTTGAAGAGTTATTCGTTTTCATGCGCGACAGTTTGATTGCAACATCTTTTTTTTGATATTCGCACGCGCTAGTGATTTTTTGACGGGCATAAAAAAGCCCCGACAACTTGCGTCATCGAGGCTTAGAACTGCTGTTAATACTAAACTAGGCTTTAAAAATCCCTTTCACCGTTTTGACTTCGCTTGGCATTAAGACCTTGCCGCCTTTTTGCTCAACCATTTTGACAAAATCATCAAATTGATTTTTCAGCGAATATCGCTCCAAATCCATGTACTTCTCCGCACTAATAATGACCGAATCCGCAGGAATTTGTGTGACCTTAACGGACTTTCCCAGGGCTTCAAACTCGCTTTCAGAAATTAACCGCATCCCTTTTGGCGGTTGATACGCTTGCACAACAGGTTCAACCAATTCACCCTGCAATGCTTTAGCGTCGGGTTCGCAACCTAGAAATGCACAAACCTCGCGGTATTTTTCAAGCGGGATATTTTCGCGTTTGTTCACGTTGAATTTTTCCAAAATTTCACCACCCAACACACCGTAACTCGTCCCGATTTGATTTTTAACCAGCCACTTCACCTGCTTGGTAATGTGTAGCAGCATCGCTGGCGTTAAAGTTTTTGCGGGAAGGTCACGCAAGGCGTAGGGTTTTTGATTAACTTCTTTATCCAAAATATCAAGCACCCAAACACGGAATCGTTTAGCAATTGCTGTTTTGGCAAACATAGCGACTAAATGACAGCCACGAAGACTGAAAATACGTCGCTCCTTCTGCAAACCGCTATTTTTCCCCAGACCCTCAATTTGAGTGTCTCGTAAAACAGTTGTCATGCTGTCGTTAAATTCATCAGAATTACGGTCATAAACCTGAGATACGGCATCAGATTTTGCGTATCCTAAAGCCTTAGATAATTCTGCAGCTGATAACCAAGTTTGGTTTTTGTGTGAAATTGGCGAAAGAGTTACGCCATTGAAGGTTAAAGCTAATGTGGTCATAATATGACTCCTGATTAAGTTTATCCGTTACCGAAATTGGCAAAGGATTACAGCTTAACCGTCATCATAATTCGAGTTATGGTGACGGACTTCAATCACGAGTTTGCCTTACTGGTGACTTAACAAACCAGCCCGTATTTCTACGGCTCAAAATCAAAGCCCATCATATAAATTTTGGACAAAAAAATAGAGCTTACGCCCTTGGACGTTAAGTGTTTCAGCGAGAGGCAAATCCCGACTGCCAAATGCGTGGCAGTGGGGATAAGTTAAACCCGCTAAATACTTTTGTCAAATTACAAAATAAAATCACTCGCAACCAAGTTGGTTACGCCGTTGAGTTGAATTGCAAAACTTGCCACGCCATCGTTATTCACACAGCCATACAAAATTTGGTCGGTCGTATCGAAAAATAATTGTCCCGCCTTGGTAAATACACCTGAAAATTCCGAACCAATAACGGGTGCTGAAAAGGCTTGGTCTTTTGCTATGCTTGTATTTGCATCAATAGCAGAAAGGTCAATTTTATCGCCGTCACTGTGTGAAAAATCCGTAATGGTTTCAATTTTAGAATGTGCAATAGGTGCATCTTTGA
Source organism: uncultured Pseudomonadota bacterium (assembly GCA_903834465.1). Taxonomy (GTDB): domain Bacteria; phylum Pseudomonadota; class Gammaproteobacteria; order Methylococcales; family Methylomonadaceae; genus UBA10906. The sequence goes on from CAILJB010000107.1 coordinate 6,357, forward strand.
CGCTGGTAAAAACAAATTTATCTGCGCCTTTTCCACCTGTTAAGGTATCAAAACCTAAACCACCCGTTAATGTATCATTACCATCGCCACCGATAAGATTATCTGATTTAGATGTGCCAACCAATTTTTGATTTGTAGCTGTTGTAGCAACTACTGGTGATGGTGTAGGCGTAACAACTACTGGCGGATGATATGCAGGGGATGTATCTTGGTCTTCTAGTACAGTCAGTTTTGCATTACTGTCGGTCGAATCAGCCGAAGCAAATAAATAATACCTTCCAGTAGAGGGGGCAACAAAATTAACCATGGCTTCTTTTGCAATATCGACTGTATCTGCTTCAACATTTATTAAAGCTGTTCCATTGCTGTTAAATATCGAAATATTTGGTATTCCATAACTTGCTATCAAATCCACATTGAAAGTAGCTCCTATTAAAGCGTCAAAATAATATAATCCTGACTCTTTAATCATACCGTTACTAATATCTGGTGATGATTTTACTTCAAAATTAGAAGTTAAATCGGTATTTGAAACGAATTTTAATGGTGTAGAAAAGGTTATTAAATTTGAACGTGATATAGATGCAGATAAAGCATCTAATACTGAACTATCTGTTGTTTGGTGCATATTTTCACCTCGATTTGTAGTTAATTATTCGAGGCGATACTATCGCCTGTAGGAGCGGCGTTGTCAAACGCCAGCAAAATGTTCATCAATAATTCGCATTATTTCGGCATTCCAGTCGCTAGGCATATCAACTTGATTGCCTACAATCGGCATGAAAGGACGGGCAGGGATGTTCTTCTTTTCGCTGCCGAATTGGTGTGTCATACCAATTGGCGTAGGTTCTAAAATGCCAATTTCCACGCCATCATGACTGGGATTAAACGCAATTTTGTTAAAAATGTGTTGACGGGTGTCGTTGAGTGGAACGCCTTTGCCAAAACCATTATCTGTTTTACGCGGTTTTTTTAGCGGCTCAAACGAATTTCCCCACGAATCAAGACCCACGCCTAAATTGAGTCGAATATTATCCGCAATTCGCTGCCCAATACCATCAAACACCGGCTGCATATTTTCACAGCGACCTTGCAGTTGTGTGAGAGCGGCGATAACTTGCGATATTTCGATGGCAATGGTCATGCAGTTGCCGTGCGTTTTTCAGAAATTTTAGTCATAAGATTTGAACTTTTAAAAATTTTAATCATTTGTACCATCGAATCCTTTTTGTTTTTCTGCAATGATTCGATTTCGGATTGCGTCAGCATCCGCCTTTGAGTTAATGATGTATCTTGCTTCAGATTCTGTGAGGCTTGCGAATCCGTACCCAAAGTAACTAACCCACCATTGCTCGAGTTCATGATATTTTCCTTTTAATTCTTCTAATGTTGCGGCTGTAATAGCTAAAACAGACGAGTAATTTTTTCCGGTTAATGTTGTCGCCGCAAGTGTTTCTATGCCAAATTGAGAAACATATCCGCGCAAGTTAGCAAGTGTCCCACCTTGCGTTAATGTATCGTCAAAAATGATAGCGTGTTTTGCTTCTTGGCTTGGAAATCCAGCAAAGGGCGGTGGAAATGCTAACCGTGCAAAGCCATCTGAACCAGTACGACTAACTTTTGCTGATTGTACGATATTGAACTCAATCGGCAAGTTAAATTCCAAGCCGATAGCGACAGCGTAAGCCAACGGAATTTGATTGACGCTTATCGCTTCTTCGGCATGAACTGGAATAAGCAAAGGCTTTTTTTCGGCAATCACATCGGCTAATTTAGCTAGTGCATCTTTACTGATTAAGTCAGAAACTAACCGTGTTGCAGCTGTGAAATCACCCGATTTTGCCGCTTGATAATCAGGATGTTTAGCTGCATCACCTAATGGTGCATTCAGTATCACCTTTGGGAAATCTTTTTGCCATTCTTGACGATATGGCGCAATCGGATTGTTCATTTTGGCTTGTTGCTGTTTTTCAAATACAGATTTTAACACAGTCGGTGCTTTGTCTAGCTTTTCAGAAATCGCTTTATCAATTCCCGCCATGCGATTGGTCTTATCGTAATCCCATCCTTTATCCGGCGATGCTGGTGAACCATCTTTTAGCACCGGTTGCTGATTTAAACCTTTACCATCTTTTGAGCGGTCTTGCGCTTGCTTTAGCGACAATGAAATTAGCGAGCAACGGCATCGATAACCACAAGGGGGAGAATGAGTAGCCCAGAAAGCATCACCAACAGGGCGAATAATGCCATCAAGAGCAAGATGGCTAGGACGTACGCGACTATCGTTGATAGCATCGTACATAAGAAAAGGGCGGTCTTTTTCATATTTTTTGAAATTCTCCCATTTGCCAGCCATATACTGACCTTGCAGATTCGTTCGCCAAATGTTGTCTAAACGCGCTTTGGATAAACCCAAATCAACCACGGCTTGTTCTTTTTGCCAGTTATTAAAGCTCCCACCCTCTGCCATATACTGTTTGAGCGAATCGCTCACGGCAGTAAGTTGGTCAAGAGCGGTAATTCCTGCAATTGAAAACGCTTTTTGTCGCGCGATGCCTTGCAGTACACCGTAATAAACATCCGGTAGCACCACGCCACGCGCTGTCATTGCGGCAATCGCTTCATGAAACGGGACGTTAAAACCAAATTTAATTGGTTCAGGCACTGGCATAACCCCAGCAATCTGCCGCAAATAAACTGCGCTCCAATACTTGTGTGAATTCTGAAAAATCCGCATCTGTCATTAAAATTGCCAATCGCTGCTCTAAATCCTCAGGCGATTTTGAGGCGCGGATTACTTGCTGAATCTGCTCATTTGAAATCGGGCTTGATAATTTTTCGAGTAAATTATCGGCAATATTTTCAATTACTTGCTGGTCTGACGTGAATTTGATAGGTATATCATTTGAAAGCGAAGAAAGTGCTGTTTTTGGCGGTACAGAAGACGATACCTTCAAAACAGCTTCGCCTTCTTTTGCTACCGGAATTTTTAGCTTTTCATACAAAAAAGACTCCGGTATTTTATCCATTCCAACCGCTACGAGCTTTGGAATAGCATCTGCAAATAACGCTAAATCCTCAGTTTCATTAGTATCAAAAACAAACTTAGGCGGACGACCTTTCCAGCCATTAACCTGACAAATCAATTTGATAAATCGATTTAGACTACTTGCAATTTGCATTGCATCTGACACAAGCAAGTCGTGCCGTACTTCGTTGTGAACGTTTCCGAGCGCATTGGTTGAGCTTTTGCCATCTGCCTGACTAGTCAGCGTTCCACCCAAAATAACTTTAGATTGCACGCTCTCACACCAATCCATCATGGTTTTAACTCACCGTGCGAAATTCCCCACCCAGAGCTGATAGGCTTGGGTGGGGATGGATAGCACTCCTTCCGCGAAGCGGCTTTTGATTTTCAATTCGGACTATCCTGATTTTGGATATATTTTTTGATAACGTCCAAAGG
>CAILJB010000108.1 GCA_903834465.1 uncultured Pseudomonadota bacterium
GATACCACCGCTCCCACGGCAATCGCAACCATCATGGCGTTGTCTGCCGATACCGGCACGGCGGGGGATTTCATTACCAACACCGCTGCGCAAACCATTTCGGGGACTTACACCGGCACCATCGGGGTGGGCGAAACCTTAAAAGTGTCCTTGGATAACGGGGCAACGTGGGTCGCGGCAACGACCGCCGCCGCGAATGTGTGGACCTTGACAGGGCAAACCATCACCACCAATACGCTGAAAGCGGCGGTGTTTGATACTGCCGGCAACGCCAGCACGGCAGCAACGCAAGCGGTGGTGTTGGATACCACCGCTCCCACTGCAACATCACTAGCCGTAGCATCCTCAACAACATTAACTGCAACCAATAGTGAAGCCGGTACGGTCGGCGTATACAACACGTCTACTGGTGTGTTAATTGGAAGTACCGCTGCAACCACGGCTGGTGGCGCAGGCATTGTCACAGTTTTAGCACAAAGCTCTGTAACACCTGTCACATTGAAAGTATTTGATACGGCAGGGAATGTTGCTACGGCAACGGCTAGTGTCATTTTAGGTACGAGTACCAACGACACCTTAACTGGAACTACAAGCGCCGACTTTATGTTCGGCTTCGGTGGTACCAATGTCTTCAAGTTTGCCGCCACCGACTTCACCGCCGTGAATATCGCTGGACTGATAGCAGGTGCCGATACCATCACCGATTGGGCGGCTGGCACAGGGATTGGTAATGAAATCGATTTTGGTGCAACGACTTTAGCCGCTGTGACTCACATTACTGCTGCCGTCTCTGGAACTGCACAGATTTCAGCCGCCGGTCTTGCAACTTTCAATGGTGCCGATAACACACTTTCTCTGAAACTAGCAGCGGTTGTTAATGCTGTTGCGACGGATGCAATTGGCACTTCCGTTGTTTTTGTCGATGGCGCAGATAGTTACCTATTCGTAGTTGGCAACGCCGCAACAGGTGTTCAATCGGGAGACGCATTGATTAAACTGACGAACGTACTTGCAACAGGTCTAACCTTTGCCACTGGCAAAGCAGCGATAGGTACTGGTTCAACTTTTACGCTAACTACGAATGCGGACTCTTTCACTGGAACATCGGCAAATGATACGTTTAATGGCACTTATGATGCGGGTGTATCGACAGATACCTTTGGTTTTGGAGGTAACGACACTCTCGACGGTGGTGCAGGCGTAGATACACTTCATATCGACCATCTTATCGATGTGGCAATTACACCACCCGATGCGCTTTGGACAAATGTGAGTAATATCGAAAAAGTCGTCTTCAATACAACGGGAAATGGCGCACAAACGCTCACCACCGGTTCTAACTTTAATACCGCATTTTCGGGTGGCGTAGATTTGAACACTGCAACATCGGGGGCTGGCGCAATTAACATCACGATGACCTCCTTTACACATCCCTCCACAATTACCGCAAGCTCTATTGCAGGAGCGCAAACCATTCAAACAGGTTCAGGCGTTTCAACGGTGACAGCGACAGCGGGTGCAGGGGCGTTAAATATCGCAGGAACGGGATTAACGACAGTTGTTGCAACCAGCACTGGCGACGGAGCGCAAAATATCGGTGGATTTATTGGGACGGGAAGTGTTCCGAGTGGTGGCGCATCACTTACGTCAGTCAATGCAGTAACCGCAGGTGTTGGCGCACAAACAATTATCAGTACAAGTACCAGTGCGGTCACAGTCAATGCAACGTCTGGCGATGGTGCGACAACAGTTATAACTGGCTCAGGTAATGATGTTATTTCTCTTTTTGCAACCAGTGCGGCGGGGGCTAACGCCATTACAGCAGGTGCAGGCGCAGACACCATCAATCTTTATACTAATTTTTCATCGGCAGATACCATCACTCAAGCAAATGGCGACAGTAAAGCCATGACCGCTAATACAACGACGACTGCTATCGCGGCAGGACAAACGATTACGTTTGGCAATGGTCTTGATATTGTTAATGGTTTTGCTGGTGCGACAGATGTTTTAGATGTCGGAACACCTGGTTCTGCTGTATCGGGTATTGGAATGAACTCGGCGAGCTTTACTGCAACCAAAACCATTTTCTTATCTGGTGCATACAATGCAGGCGTATTCACTATCGCTTTAAATAGTGCTGGTGCAGACACACTACTTCTTGATACGACTGACGTAGCCGATCAAAACATTACTACCGCCGATACTTGGGTTTTATTGGTCGGGACAAATTCAGCCTCGTTAATTTCAAGTACATTTATTTAATTTTCTACGATTCATGTTTCCTATTCGGTAGCCATCGAGAATGGCTACTGCCTCCGCTTTTTACAGCAAAATTCAATGGAAAAACAAAATGTCTACTATCGAAGATTTAAACGCCACCATCGCGCAAGTTAAAGCCGCTCAACAACTTTTTGCCACGTTTTCACAAGAACAAGTCGATACGATTTTTAAAAAAGCCGCGCTCGCAGTAAGTAATCAGCGCATTTATTTAGCCAAACTCGCAATTGAAGAAACAGGACGCGGCTTACTCGAAGACAAGGTGATTAAAAATCACTTTGCTTGCGAAGAGGTTTATCACAAATATGCTTCGCTAAAAACGTGCGGGGTTATCGAATCGGATGAGGCGTTTGGTTTTCAGCGAGTCGCAAAACCGGTTGGTTTATTGGCGGGAATTGTTCCCGTGACAAATCCAACTTCTACGGCAATTTTCAAAGCCTTGATTGCGTTGAAAACTCGAAACGGCATTATTTTTTCTCCACACCCAAATGCGAGACGTTGCACGATTGCCGCCGCAAAAGTTGTGTTAGACGCAGCGGTTAAAGAAGGTGCGCCTGCGGGAATTATCGGTTGGATTGACGATCCGACGTTGGAATTATCACAAGCCTTAATGAGTCATCCCGATGTGAATTTGATTTTAGCAACAGGCGGCATGGCGATGGTTCATGCGGCATGTTCGTCGGGAAATCCATCACTGGGCGTGGGGTCGGGGAATACGCCTGCGCTGATTGATGATTCGGCAGACATTGAAATGGCGGTGTCGTCGATTTTGCTCAGTAAAACGTTTGATAACGGCATGATTTGCGCCTCAGAACAAGCTGTTGTCGTTGTCGGCACACGTTACGAAACCGTTAAAGCGGAATTCTCTAAACGCGGTGCGTATTTTTTAAGCGAAGAAGAGAAACAAAAAGTATCTGCCATTCTTTTGTTAAATGGTCATTTAAATCCTGATATTGTTGGGCAATCGGTTATTCAACTGACGGCATTAGCTGGAATTTCTGTGCCGAAAGGGACACGCATTTTGATTGCCGAAGTTCAAGATATTGGTGTGCATGAGCCATTTTCTTACGAAAAAATGTCGCTGATTTTAGCGATGTATCATGCTAACGATTTTGATGATGCGTTAAGCAAAGCTAAAGCGTTAATTGAATTCGGTGGAATGGGACATACAGCGGTCATTTATGCTGCACCTTCTGCAACTGAACATCTAACCGCATTTAGGCACGCTCTGAAAGTTTGCCGCGTTTTAATTAACACGCCCTCTTCGCAAGGCGCGACAGGGGATTTGTATAATTTTCGTTTAGAGCCATCGTTGACATTGGGCTGTGGAACATGGGGCGGTGGTGTGGTGAGTGGAAATGTTGGGCCAATGAATTTGCTAAATATCCAAGTTATTGCCGACCGTCGAGACAATATGCTTTGGTATCGCGTACCTTCTCGAATTTATTTTAAACCAGGTTGTTTGCCGACCGCTTTGCAAGATTTGAAAGGTTCGCAACGGGCGTTTATTGTGACGGGGAAACATATTTTTAACTCCGGCATGGTGCAAGAAGTTCGCGCCGCTTTAGAACAATTGGGTATGACGTTTCGGATTTTCTACGACGTTGAAGCAAATCCCACCATGTCTACGGTGCAACGTGGTTTAGCGCAAATTCAAAGTTTTCAGCCTGATGTGATTATTGCATTTGGTGGTGGTTCACCGATGGATGCAGCGAAAATCATGTGGCTCATGTACGAACATCCTGAAGTCGAATTTGAAGGGATGGCGGCGCGATTTATGGATATGCGAAAACGTGTTTATGAATTACCGCCGTTGGGAAATAAAGCAATTTTAGTGGCAATTCCGACCACGTCCGGCACAGGTTCAGAAGTGACACCGTTTGCAGTGGTCACGGATGATAAAACGGGTAGAAAATACCCGTTAGCGGATTATTCTTTAACACCGAGCATTGCCATTATCGATTCACAACTGGTGATGAAATTGCCGAAAAATCAAACCGCTTACGGCGGCATTGATGCGTTGACACATGCTTTAGAATCGCTGGTTTCGCCATTTGCCAGTAATTTCACAAAACCTAATTCGCTCGAAGCCTTGCGTTTGCTATTTAAATACTTGCCATCAGCGTATAGTGAGGGTGAGCTTAATCCGAAAGCCAGAGAGCGCGTGCATTACGCCTCGACAATTGCAGGCATAGCGTTTGCCAATGCTTTTTTAGGGATTTGTCATTCACTAGCGCATCAGTTGGGTTCTACTTTTCATCTTCCGCACGGACTTGCGAATGCGTTGCTTGTTACGCATGTGATTCGTTATAACGCCACAGATAGTCCATTTCGCCAAGCCTCGTTTTCGCAATATCACTATCCCAATGCAAAAGAGCGTTACATAATGGCTGCTGATTATTTGGGATTTAATCGTGATGAGGCGGATAGCGATACCATCGAATTGTTGATAAAAAAAATCGAATCGCTAAAACAACAAGTCGAAATTCCACTTAGTCTTAAAGAGGCGTTGCCTGAAGTAAGTGAAACAGCGTTTTTAGCCGCTGTGGATTCGATGGCAGAACATGCTTTAGATGATCAATGCACAGGTACCAATCCTCGCGCTCCGTTACTTGAAGATTTAAAAAAATTATATTTATCGGCTTATTACGGTACAGCTACCTATTAAATTCATTATTTGTCCACTAATAACAATACGGAAAGCAGTGAACTTTACTGTTTTTCGTTCGAATAAAGGATATAAAATGTTGTTACATAGAAAAATACGTTGCATGAGACAGGAAAGGAAGTGGTCACAAGAGACTATGGCAAATAAATTAGACATGTCGCCAAATGGGTATGGCAGCATTGAAAGAGGTGAAACAAATGTGCAAGTATCGAGACTTCTTCAAATTGCGAAAATATTTGAAGTGGATGTTTCCGAATTATTCGATACCGTTAGTCAAAATATTTTTAATTCGATGGGAAATAACAATACGGAAATTCAAAACAATAATGACTCGCGTTGTTACTATAATTCGGACGATCAGACTGAGAGTAAAACTAAACGTCAGCAACTCGAATTTGATGTTGAAAGGCAAGATTTGATTATTAAACAGCAAGAAAAAGAGATTACGTTGCTCAGAAAAATCAATGAACTCATGGAGACAAATACTAAGTTAATTCTATGGCCTCCCGTAGAAAAACGTAGCGCACATCAGCGCAGAAAAATAAAACGTGACGAAGAAGTCGATCGTAGAAAAAGTCCGTCGAACGCTGGGGTTGAAATCATTAAATAACAAAAAAATCATGGTTGGTCATGTCTAAATTCACACTTAATGTAGCGATTTTTATCGAGACATTTAGACCGTTACCGTCACTGTCATAAGACAAAGCTCCTGTGTTTGGGTTATAAATTATATAGTTCTTATTATCACTTGCCGCTGTGCCGATTTTAAAATAAGCCGCGTCTAAAACGCCCTTATGCGTGAGTTTAGAAAATATAGAATGGTCTAATTGAATGGTGTCATCTTCGACAACAAAATCAGTAATTCTATCGATGTTGGTTGGAGAGGGTTTTGTATCAAAACGAAATACGTTGTGTCCTGAACCGCCTGTTAATGTGTCATTGCCTAAACCGCCATCTAATGTATTGTTGCCACTCACGCCGTTTAAAATATTATTACCAGAATTCCCAATTAACACGTTATTACCATCATTACCGGTGCCGTTAATGGACTTTGAACCCGTAAGCGTTATATTTTCAACATTACGCGGCAAGGTGTAATTGATTGAGCTTTTAACGGTATCAATGCCGCTATCTGTATTTGTTTCAATAACGCTATCACCTGGATTATCAACAATATATGTATCATTGCCGTTTCCGCCTTTCATAACATCAGCACCTGTTCCACCGTCTAAGGTGTCATTGCCATCTAAACCTAAAAGCGTGTCGTTTCCCGCTAACCCCGATAAGTAATCGTTGCGAATTGTGCCTAATAAAACATCGTTACCTGATGTTGCGGTGTTAACTATTGCAGTGTTGCTAGCAATGAAAGAACCTTTAATGGCGGGTTCTTGTAAATTAGCTAATTCCAAACCCGTAGGCAATGTATAAGGATCGGCTTTAGTGTAATCAACGGTATACCCCAAATCCTGCATCGCGCCAATACTCATCGCACTCAGCGGCATCACGCCATTGCTGGTGTACCCCGTCATCAATTCCGAACCAAACGTTTGCTCATCCCAATGCACACCTGCTGTGCCTGAACCGCCATTTTTTTCAATAGGAATACTTGTCACTGTCGGGTTGTTGTCTAGTATTCGATAAGCGGCAAGTGCATGAACGCCAATATAGTCTCCGCTTGAGTTCTTCAAAGTATCCTCTTGCCACAAATTACCAAATCCCAACACATGAGCCATTTCATGCAAAATAACATCAGGCAAGAGATTTTTTGCCGCCATATTGATTACGTCAGCAATATCAAATTCCATGATGCCTTCGGCAGGCAAATTTGTAATTGGACGCAATACCGTTGGCCCTGATTGACC
>CAILJB010000109.1 GCA_903834465.1 uncultured Pseudomonadota bacterium
AATGTGCCAATTGTTTAAGCTGATTTTCGGCGGCTTTTCGCGCTGTAATATCACTAAAAATACCGACAAAATGCGTCGTGTGATTATTTTCATCTTTGACTTTGTAAATCGATAACCAAATCGGATAAATTTCGTTATTTTTACGTTTTGACCAAACTTCACCACACCACGCCCCTGTTTTTAATAAATCACGGCGCAGTAAAAAATAAAAATTATCAGGATGTTTGTGTGAATTTAAAAGCGAGGGATATTGTCCTAAAACTTCCGCTTTTTCATAACCCGTAATCGTAGTGAATGCGATATTTGCATCAATGATTCGACTACGAGTATTCGTAATCACGATGGCATCGGTACTTCCTTCAAAAATCTTTGCCATTAAACGCAGCCCTTCTTCGGCTTTTTTGCGCTCAGTAATGTCACGGATAATGACTAACCATTGGCGTTTATTCGCGTAGATAGGTCTGCCCAACGTAAATTCAATGGGAAATGCCGTGCCATTTTTATGCACACCATAAACCACTGGCACGCCACTGGGTTGTGAAATTTCTTCTTTGAGATGAAGTTCAGGTGCAATTTGATTAAATTTTGGAATCAACACGGTGATGTTAATGCCGAGTAATTCGTGTTCGGCATAACCAAATAATGCGGTTGCCGCAGGATTTACCGTTTCGACAATTCCCGCTTCCGTAAAAGTAAAAATACTTTCGGCGGCGTGTTCCAAAATACTGCTGTATTTTTCTTCGGATTGTTCGAGTTCAACTGCTAATGCAAGTAAGCCCTTATTTGTGTCGGCAAGTTCAACTTGTAATTGTTTGATAAGGTCGATATTTTCGCGTAATTTTTCCTGCTCTAAATTCTCAAGCTCCATCATCAATTGAATGATACCTTGATTCGTTTCTTCGAGTTCAAATTGTAATTCTTCGATTAAACGGGCTTTATCTGACAGGAGTTGTTCGAGATCGTGTTTTTTCATTTGACTATAACTATCGTTGCATCGTCGTGATCTTTTTGGGTAACGCTGTAGATTTCTTCCGCAATAATGTGAGCGGAACTATTCGTATATTGCCCGAAATCGTGCCATTGCCAATGTGTTGAAATACCGTCGGAATGTAATGCCAATATGTCGCCCGAATGCCAGATATTTTCAGTAATAACAGGAGATGGCGCGTGTTTTCCAACAATGCCGCGACGAACTATAAACTTTGATTTTTCGTGAGAATCACTAAATACTTTTGCTTCGATATTGCCGACACTGGCGTAACGAAATATGCTTTTTTTCCAATCAAAAATTGCTAATGCCATCACCACGCCGCGTGTTGACGCACAGGCTCTATCAACACCACGAAAAATATCCAGTAACGGTGATTCTGCATGACGTTCAACATATTGACGTGCTGCATTGGCAGCTTTATGTGCTAATTCACCGTGTCCAACACCGTCAATCACACCGATTAGCGTCGCACCACGAATATTTTTAATAATAAACGTATCGCCATTTAGGGTTTCACCAGGTTTAGGACGTGAAAAAACACCAAATTCAAATGGGCAATATTCGCCGTGATTTGAATTATCGTGTACCCAACGTTTGCAAACGATGCGCGTACCAGAATGGTCTTCACGTTGCAAAATATCAAACTC
>CAILJB010000110.1 GCA_903834465.1 uncultured Pseudomonadota bacterium
TTAAAATTTCTTGATTCAGTGGCGATGCAAACGAACAAAGGAATTGTTTTAGCCACTACACTTGTTGAACATTTACGAGCTAAATTGATTCTGTTGCCTTCAGTCAATGTCATTGAACGCCTGTGTTCTGAAGCTATTACGAAAGCTAATCGTCAAATTTACCAAAAGCTCACTGAATCATTATCAAGTGAGCATCATTCAAAACTCGATGATTTACTGAAGCTAAAACCCGATTCAAATTTTACTTGGCTTGTTTGGTTACGCCAAACACCGCGCAAACCGAGTTCTCCACAAATGCTCGAACATATTGAACGGCTAAACACATTAAAAAATATCAATCTTCCAGTACAGCCCAATAACACGGATATTCATCAAAACCGATTGCTTAAAATTGCGCGTGAAGGCGAAAAAATGACTCCCCGTGATTTGGCTAAATTTGAACCTGTTAGACGATATGCCACGTTGGTCGCCTTGGTGTTAGAAACTACTGCGACAATTACAGACGAAATTATTGATTTACATGACCGTATCATTGGCAGGTTAGCCAATGCCGCAAAAAAGAAACATCGAGATCAATTTCAGAAGTCGGGAAAATCCATCAATCACAAAGTTCGTTTGTACCATCAAGTTGGTCAAGCGTTACTTGATGCCAAACAAAATGGTACAGATGCGTTTGAAGCGGTTGAGTCAGTGATTTCATGGGCAGATTTTGAAGCAAGTATCACAGAGGCTCAGAAGCTCGAACAACCAGAAAATTTCGATGGGTTGGTGTTTATGGGTGACAGCTACAACACGTTACGACGATACACACCTGCATTTTTGAAGGCTTTAAACATTCAAGCCACACCTGCTGCTGAAGATATTGTTCGTGCCATCGAAATTTTACGAACGTTAAACGCCGAAAATGGACGGAAATTACCTGAAAATACGCCGATCAGTTTTGTGAAAAAACGTTGGCAAGATTTAGTCATTAAAGATAATGGTATTGATCGTCGCTACTATGAATTGTGTGTGTTTTCAGAATTAAAAAATGTTCTACGTTCAGGTGATGTATGGGTTGAGAACTCACGGCAATTCAAGGAATTCAACGCCTACTTAATCCCATCAACAAAATTTGAAATACTCAAGAAAAATAATGAGTTGCCTCTGAATGTGAATCAGGATTGCAATTTGTATCTACAAGAACGATTGAAACTGCTGGAGGAAAAATTAGAACAGGTGAATAAATTAGCGGCTTCTGGCAATTTACCTGATGCAATTATTGATGAATCTGGATTAAAAATTACGCCTTTAGATGCCGTCATTCCTGAAAAAGCGAAGGATTTTATCGCCCAAGCCACTGCGTTAAAAAATTACTGAATTACTTTTAGAAGTTGATAGCTGGACGAATTTTTCCAACCAATTCACTCATCAAAAAAATGGTGAAGTTGTTGAAGATAAAAATCTTTTGTTGACCATTGTTTTATCCGATGCAATCAATTTGGGTTTGAGTAAAATGTCCGACTCTTGCCCTGGTACAAACTATCCAAAATTAGCTTGGTTGCAATCGTGGCATATTCGTGACGACACTTATTCAGCGGCTTTAGCCGAACTCACTAATGCTCAACTAAAAAATCCTTTTGCCAAACATTGGGGCGATGGCACAACATCTTCCTCAGATGGACAGTATTTTCGTTCAGGAGATGCCGCTCAAGGAAAAGGACGAATAAATCCAAAAAACGGCTCTGAACCTGGAGAACAATTTTATACACATGTTTCCGATCAATACTCGCCTTTTAGCGGCAAAATCATCAACGTTGGTGTAAGGGATGCGACGTATGTTCTTGATGGATTGCTGTATCACGAATCAGATTTACGCATTGAAGAACATTACACTGACACTGCTGGTTTTACGGATCAAGTGTTTGGCATGATGCACTTATTGGGCTTCAAACTTGCACCAAGAATCAGAAATCTGAACGAAACAAAATTATTTTCACCGTCTGGAAAACTTAAAAGTTATGCTGCTTTGCAACCGATGATGAGTGAAGAGCTGAAAACTAATCGAATAAAAACGAATTGGAATGATATTTTGCGTTTGGCAACGTCGATAAAACAAGGTACTTCAACGGCTTCGCTGTTATTACGGAAGTTAAGCAGCTACCCAAGACAAAATGGTTTAGCTGTAGCTTTACGCGAGTTAGGTCGTATTGAACGAACTATTTTTATTTTGGATTGGCTGCAAGATGTTGAGTTGCGTCGTCGTGTTAATGCAGGATTAAACAAAGGTGAATCCCGTAATGCACTCGCTAGGGCTGTATTTTTCAATCGATTAGGAGAGATTCGTGATCGAAGCTATGAACAACAACGCCATAGAGCAAGTGGCTTAACGCTTGTGACTTCTGCAATTGTATTGTGGAACACGATTTATATGGAACGAGCGGTTGAAACTTTACGCCAACAAAATATCCAGTTTGATGAGAATTGGTTGCAATACTTATCACCGCTTGGTTGGGAACATATCAGTTTGACTGGCGATTACATTTGGGCTGAACGAAAAACTATTAAATTCAACTCGTTATTTTCAACTGAAATTCCTTAACGGGGTTTATATTCCGAATTCCCTATCGACCCCTAATAGGTTTAATCAAGATTTGATAAAAGCTATTTTGTAATTGTTTGTTCTGTCAGTTGTTGACAAAACAAAATCTGAATTTCAACATTGTTTGTTTTATCAATTGTTGATAAAACAAAACTGATAACTTAACCCTTACGTCAATTATTGACATAAAAGGGTTGGTCAATTATTGACCAACCCTTAACTTCGTCCATAAAAAATGGGGAAGTCTTGGAACATTCCGTCACGAAATAGACGGAAGTTAATCAGTGTCAACAATTGACACCACCCACCCGTCCCTAGAATAATGTAATCAACCTTTCAGAATTCCGTAAAGGTTGATTACCCACCGCTATCGAATTTAGCCAACCAAACTATCACCAACAACGGTATCCAACTTGCCCGTGACTGTTACTTTGTCAGTGATACCATTATCACCTTTCACAGTCCTAGTTTGGCTGACCTTTGCACTGTTACCGTAGATACCGTTTAATGCAAAACTCCACTTCATAGTTTTTTCGATAGCTGAAAGTCTATCTTTTGCTGTGCCTTTAGTCATCAATTCCATTAAAGCGTTAGCGGCTACATCCGTTGCTAACTCAAGATTTTGTGCGAGGCGTTTATTTGCTGTATGCAGTAATTGAGCAATCGTATTACGAGCGGTTTTTGAGTAAAGCACCTTATTTATGCCATGCAATGATAAACCGTGTTTCTTAGCGCAATCGGGGCGTGTCATGCCAGAAACCAAGTCTTCCACGATGAGAAAATGCTTCAGTGAGCTAAGGCACGCCTCCCCATCGTCAAAATTATTTTCAGTAACCTGAGTAGTACGATTTAGTATTTTTTGAGCTACATCACGCGCATTCTCATTTGAGCGCATTAAATCAAAGCTACCCTTATAGTATGGTTGACTGTACGCATTACCATTTTCGTCCATCCACTCGAATAAGTCAGGATTGCTTGTCGCGTATGCTAGGAATTCGTCTTTTGTGTTGTATTCAGTAATCATAGTTTTTAAGTCTATTTTGTTTGTGTGAATGAATGCGGATGCACTGATTCTTTTTATAAGAGAAAAACAGTTGCATCCGCATTTTTTATACCTTCTAAGCCTTATGTTCCGTGGCATACGCTAAAACATCAGCATTTATTTTTATCGAATAAAATCTCTCGTTTTCTGTCCTAGAAACGCATTCCAATTCAAAACCAAACTTAGTTAAAAGTGCCGCCATGACTTTTGCATCAGATTTAAAATCACGATTAAAATTCCCAAATTCCGATAATTCAGCATGGTTATTTTTAAGATGCTTTACGAACTCCGATATTTCTTTTTTGCCAAATTTTATTAAATTGGTTTTTTCATCAATTTTCAAATGTCGGAGTTTTTTATCAACATCAGTTAATTTTTCAATCCAAGGCATTATCAAACTTTGTCGTGATACCAACGAGCGCAAAGAATTTTTACTTTCAAAATTGGTTTTGTCGATTTTGCGTAATTCTTGCGTTTTCTTATGCAGATTTTCAAAATTACGCAATTTAATCATCATCCCAGATAGATAATTTTCAATGTCATTGTCATCAATACCAACGTTATTAACATCGACTTCACAATTACCTTTTGCATCATATTTAATCAAACCTTTCATTTTTAAAACTTCAAAACGTTGGAATGCAAAAGTATCTTTTTTAGAAGTACAACCTTTCTTTTCGAGTTGGTTATATTCTTCAGCCGATATGTTTTCAGCAGATAGAATGCCTTTTAGTTTCTCTTGTTTAACGATTTCTTTTGTACCTCGCTCGATAAATTTATCAGCATCCGCATTAACAAAATTCTTACCTTCCAATTCACACAACAGCATAAAACTACGCGCAAAATTGTTTAAATCGTAGTTGGTAGATGCAAGCAAATCAATTTGCCATTCGCCTAATAAGTTAGGTGTAATGGTGTCGATAGTTAAACCATCCAATCCTAAACCATCAGCCAAACGTTTTAATTTCGCAGCTTGCCCTTTTCTCAATATGCGCCTGTCAGTTACAAGTTTTTCCTTGTTATTGTCAATTCCTAAACTAACGAAAATGTCCGTAGCACAACGATTACGCGCCATCATTTGCATAGATTCATTTGCTGGTAAAACTTTGCTGCATAAGAAATAGGTATGATTAAATTTTGGATGTTCCAGTGAAAAACCTGACACAACAGCAGGTGTATAAATAATGCAGTCGTAATCATCAACATATTGATTTGGATTAGATAAGAATTTTGCTACTTCACTATCATCAGTATATTTGCTGGTTGTGCCTGTAATTAACATCAATCTATTTTTAGGAATGTCGTTACTGATAAAAAACTTTTCAGTCCTTTCTGCTTGTTCCGATGAAGTTGAAGCAATAACACAACATTCACCACGTTTTAGATGTTCTAATGCTTTATGGCGCGTCGTGTCGTGATTAGGCAACCATTTATAAGTCTTGCTATCTACCATTGCATCAGCAGTGATATGTACGATTTCTTTATGATTAGCGCATTCTGCATAGAATTCTAATGCGGAGCTATTCATCCCAGCATCGCTTAATACAACCATGTCAGCGCGTTTTAATAAATCGGTAAAATTATTGCATTGATGACTGCGATATTGCATTGTTGAACAACCGACAACTGTTTCAAAAACTTGCCTTGCTTCATCGACAAATACAACAGTTGCCTTTCTCGTGTCGTATTTAAACAAAGAATTCACACATACTGCTAGGTTGACATCCTTACTAAAGGAATACCTTGTCGATGACATATCATCGTAAGACGTAAAACTTAGACGGGTTGCCGATTGTGCTACCAACGTAGTACGGTGGGTAACATAGATGATATTAACATCGAGTAACTTACCCAAAGCCGCAAGTGTATTTGTTTTACCGTAACCCATGCCACGGTTATCTATAAACATGGTAGGATTTTTCAAAAACATATCACGCATTTTTAAGGCTACTTCATCGACTGACATACCTGTAACATCGTGAGACTTGATGTTGAAAGCCTCTAACGTTCCTTGTGGCAATAAGTGAAGCAATCGCATCTTTTCTTTATTAGCATTAACCTTATTCGTGATTAACACCGTAGCCGCGTTTTTAACGTCAAAATCACGCGCTGACATTGCTTTGTCGATGATACCTACAGTTTGTTCAAGCGTGAATTTTTGAGGTACTTTATTGGCTAAATACTCCGCTAATTTAGTCCATAAAGCGTGTAATTGCGTATTTTGTGCAACTGCGATTTCATCTAATTGTTGCGATAGATAATCCTTTTTTGGATTAGCTTTTATTTTTTTCAAAGCTAGAAATTGCCCGATACAGGAATAATTCACTAAGTCATAATTACAACCGTAATTTGCAAATGAATGTAATTTTACTGTACCGTCATCATTAAAATATAATTGTGCTTTGCAAGATTCAGCAAGGTTATCAGGATTAGCAAACGTCCAAAAATGCCATTTGTCCGCGCCATCTTTTAAAATATCAGTAACCGATATAGCAGGTGCATTATCAGGTTTTAACATCATATTACCGCTTAAAATGTCATTCTCGCGTGCTTTTACAATTATTTCGGCTTCTAATTCTGTATGCCCCGATGAAATTAACTGTGATTTTTGTTCACGTTTTACAATGCTCTTTAACTTATCGCTTTCAGTTTTTACAGATAGCATTGCTGCATCAATAATTGCGTCTAATTCTAATTGTTGAGTATCTGAAAAATAAAAACTGTTGGTATTGAGTGCTTCAGTATCAGAATTTATCTTTGCAAAAACTCTCTCTTTTCTAGCTAAGTCGTTACTCAACGTTGGCGCAGCTTCGTATATGAGTCGCTCTGCTTGATACACACAGCTATCAAATAAGGATGATTTTTTTATAGTGCCGTTAGGTTTAACACTAACAGTGGCAAATTTAAAATCAGCGGATATACCTAAATCAATTCCTGATACTTTAGGATTCAACCAGCAACGGTAGTTTATAATTTGACCGATGGTAGGTATAAGGGTTGCATCATCAATTAGTATGTAAAAATGTGCGCCTCCAAAAACGTCAACAGGTGGTGGCGCGGTTACGTTATAGATACCAGCACTGCTACTGGTAACGCCGATTGTTGGCGCGGTACGCAATTCAGGCATTAGAAAAATCAATAGGCTATAACATTGCGCCAAGGTTAAA
>CAILJB010000111.1 GCA_903834465.1 uncultured Pseudomonadota bacterium
ACCGTCGCGCCTTTGAATTTTAAACAAATCGCTTCAAACATTAACGCCGATGATACCGTGACGAAAGTGAGAAATAACGCCGACCAGCCAAAAATAATGATTCCAAATCCCAACGCAGGCAACAACGCAAAAATCACTTTTCGCATAATCTCATCGACCCGCCGCGCTGAACTGATATGCGGTGAACTGATTGGTTTGATGTTCATGCGTTTGCCTCCTGAGCTTGCGCTTCTGCCGCTTGACGTGTCGCACGCGCTTCCATTACACGTCGCGCATCAGCATCCGCTTCGGCTTTGATTCTATCCATACGTTTGGTTCTGTCATCCGCGAGGCGTTTGGTTTGTTCGGCTTTATGTTCGCGTTGTTGGCGGCTGAATAATTCGCCCGAAGCAAATTTGAAATAATGCACCAGCGGGATATTTGACGGGCAAACGTAAGAGCAACTGCCGCAACTAATACAATCTTTCAGCCCTAAATCCACAGCGGCATCGAGTTTATTAGCTTTGATTCGACTTGCCATTTCGAGCGGTAACAATCCAACGGGGCAAGCGGCGACGCAACTTGAACAGCGAATGCACGGTTTAACTTCAGGTTCAAAAATGTCTTCATGCGATAACGCTAAAATGCCGCTACTCGCTTTCACCACGGGAACATCGGCGTGTGGTAAGACTTCGCCCATCATCGGGCCACCCATGATTAAACGAGTGAGTTTGTCATTTTCAACGCCACAAAATGCCAACACTTCCGACATCAATGTGCCGATTAACACTTCAACGTTTTGAGGTTTAGAAACTGCGCCACCTGAAACCGTCACGACGCGACTAATCAATGGTTTCGATAAACAAACGGCTTGATAAACAGCATAAGCCGTGGCGACGTTGTGAATAATGACACCGACATCAGTCGCTCTGCCGTCTGCGGGAATTTCTTTGCCCGTTAAATAACGCAACATTTGTCTGTCCCAGCCCATTGGATAACGGGTGGGAACTTGCACAACGCTGATTTCGGGGAAATTTTTGCTCGCTTCCGTCATTTCAGAAAAGGCTCGCGATTTATTGTCTTCAATGCCGACAATGGCTTTCGGTGCGTTCATGCCGCGCAACATCAAACGAATGCCGCCGACGATTTCAGCCGAGCGTTCTTGCATCAATAAATCGTCGCACGTTAAATATGGTTCACATTCGCCCGCGTTAATTAACAAAGTGTGAATTTGATTTTTACGACCAAGATTTAATTTCACCGCTGAGGGAAATACTGCGCCACCTAAACCGACAACACCCGCGCCACCTACTCGCAAACAAATTTCTTCGGGCGGGAGTTCAAACGGTTTTTCAGGAATCGCGTATTTAAACCATTTTTCTTGCCCGTCGGTTTCAATCACGATGGTACGAATCGGTAACGCAGAAGGATGTGGCGCGGGAAAATCTTGAACGTCGAAAATCACGCCAGAACTTGGTGCATGAACGGGCGCAGAAATGGTGCCTTGACTATAAGCGAGCAATTGCCCTTTCAACACATTTTCGCCCACTTTCACAATCGGTTCAGCGGGTTTGCCGACGTGTTGTTGCACGGGAATATAAAGTCTTTTCGGCAACGGCAAATTCATTGCAATCGATTTGTCGCAGGTTTCGGCTTTATGTTCTTCGGCATGAATACCGCCGCGAAACTTGGGATTTTCAAGAAAGGCAAACATTGTCATTTCTCCTAAGCCGCCGCAATTTGCGGTTTATGCCAACGCCAATCGCGCAACGTCACGTCAATCGGGTGCATTTGCAAACATTCGGTTGGACAAACTGCCACGCATTTTTTGCAACCAATGCACGCATCGGCAACGACTGCATGAATTTGTTTGGGCGCACCGACAATCGCATC
>CAILJB010000112.1 GCA_903834465.1 uncultured Pseudomonadota bacterium
GGACTTTCGGGGGCTAGTCTGTGAAGTGAACCGTGCTGTAATGCGGTCAGCAGCAGAAACCAGTAGGTAGTAGTGATACATGCCTGCTCCTTAGCAATAAGGAATCCCCGTTGTAACCCTTTAGGGCGGGGAGGATGTCAATTTTAGAATTTTGTGAAAATGGTAAAAGTTATGGCTGATTCGCCGATAAAGCTAGAAGACGTTATTAAAATACAAGCTGAGCAAATTGAAGAGTTAAAATCAAAAATCGTAACAATCGAAGCAAAGCTACAAGCAACATCTGATTATACTGACGATTTAATAAGTGTATCTAATAATGCAGTGTCTCATTCAGATACTATAGCTTCTCAGGCAGGAATTGTGATGGCTCATGCCGACTCCACTGTCACATTATATCTAACGATAGCCAGTTTTACAGTAGCCATAATTGCAGGAGCGATTACTTATCACTTTAATCGAACTCAAGAACAACATGTTAAAGAAATAACTCAAAAACTGCTGGATGATTTAGCCGAGAATGATGATTTCAGAAGCGACTTTGTAAAACAATTGGTTTTGCATTCTAACGTAAAAGAACGTATTGATTCTGTCTTAGAAAATATTTATAAAGAACAAAGCAACAAAATTAAAGACAGTTTAAAACAATTTGCTGACAGTATAGGTGGCTGAAATGAACAAAATAACAGAGTTGCAATCAATAAAAAATATTGAACCTTATAATTTATTAAAAACATTAGGTATTACTCAAGCCCCAGTTGATGTATTTGAAATAGCAAAGAGTATCGGCGCAAATGTTGACCAGAGTTATGATTTTGAAAAATTATCATTTTCTGGTGAGGTTTTTTTAAATCAAGACCATAAACCAGTTATTTGGGTAAACCCAATTGATTCAACTAATCGTCAACGTTTTACAATGGCACATGAACTTGCACATTTGGTCAATGATATTATTCCAAACATTGGAAAGGAAAATGAAAATAACAAGTTTCATGTTACATCTAATAGTTTGAAAAGGGATGGTCGTCAAGAGTCTATAGAGTTCAGAGCAAATGAATTTGCTGCTCAATTGCTCATGCCGGCTGAATTTATTAGTGTAGAAGCATCAAAAATTATTAACACATACAAATCAATCCATGGTGAAAAATCTAAAATACCTAAGGATGATTTTATTACCCAAATAAGCGAAGTATTCGAAGTATCAAATCAGGCAATGACGATTAGATTAACCAGACTAGGAATTATTTAGGCTAAGTTAAACCTCCACATAATTCACCGCCGAACCAAGCCAACGTTCAATTAACAACGGTACATTTTCCGGTGCGGCGGTGAATACTTCATTGCCCCATTCCGATACCATTTCAAACAAATGTCCGTGCTGCTCAGGATTGACTGTTTTAAAACGCAATTGTCCTTTTTGGCGCGTCCCTAATAGTTCTCCCGCGCCTCGCAATTGCAAATCCTTTTCGGCAATTACAAATCCATCGTGATGTTCACGCATAATACTCAACCGTTTTCGTGCCATTTCAGGCAACGCTGAATAAAGCAATAAACAATAACTCTCTCCTTCCCCGCGCCCAACCCGTCCGCGCAATTGGTGTAATTGCGATAAACCTAAACGTTCTGGATTTTCAATAATCATCAAACCTGAATTCGGCACATCAACGCCCACTTCAATCACCGTTGTGGCAACGAGTAAATCAAGTTCGTGATTTTTAAACGCTTGCATGATTGCGTCTTTTTCTGCCGCTTTCATACGCCCGTGAACCAAGCCAACGCGCACTTTTGGCAACATTTGCGTTAAAAAGTGTGCGGTACTTTCTGCCGCTTCACCTTGCAACACGTCCGACTCTTCAATCAACGTGCAAACCCAATAGGCTTGGCGTTTTTTTGTTACCCAATCGTTAATTTTTGCAATCACTTCATCACGCCGTTGCGTGGGTAACACGCGCGTAATAACAGGCTGGCGATTCGGCGGTAATTCATCAATCACCGAAACATCTAAATCTGCGTATTGCATCATCGCCAAGGTGCGTGGAATTGGCGTGGCAGTCATCACTAATTGATGCGGACGCATTTCGCCATTCTCGCCTTTATCGCGTAACGCCAAACGTTGATCGACACCAAAGCGGTGTTGTTCATCGATAATAATCAGCCCTAACTTTTGAAACTGCACTTGTTCTTGAAACAGCGCGTGTGTACCAATGACTAATTGAATTTCACCCGCCGCTAACGCTTTTAAACCTTGCTCACGCGCTTTGCCTTTTAATTGTCCGGTCAAAAATAAAATTTGATAATTAAACGGCGCAAACCACATGCTGAAATTTCGATAATGTTGCTCGGCAAGTAATTCAGTCGGCACCATAAGCGCGACTTGATAGCCGTTACTAATCGCTAATAACGCTGCCATTGCTGCAACAAGCGTTTTCCCTGAGCCAACATCACCTTGCACTAATCGCAACATCGGTTGCGGGCTTTCACAATCCGCATAAATTTCAGCAATCACACGCTGTTGTGCGCCAGTGAGTTTAAAAGGCAACGATTTCAAAAAGACTTTTTCTGTCTTTTTGTTGGCATGAAAAATCGGAGCTTGCCAACGTTTTGCCTGTAGTTTTGCACAACGCATGGATAAATAATGCACAATCAATTCTTCGTGTGCTAAACGTTGAAAAGCAAGCGGATGAATAGTTTCTTTTGGCGCATGAATCTGCTGTAACGCGCTACGAAAATCAGGATAACTAAAATGTTGTAACAAATTATCTGGCAAATAATCGTGTAATTCCGCGTCACAACGTTGCAAGGCTTGCAACACCGCTCGCCGCAAAATTGATTGATTTAGTCCTTCGGTGTTGGGATAAATCGGCGTGAGCGCATTTTCAGTCACAACCGCTTCATTTTCGGTAAGCAATTGGTATTCAGGATGCACCATTTCCAATCCATCATTAAAACCAAAACGCACTTCACCAAAACATTGCAACGTATCGCCATATTTGAGTGCTTGATATTGCGTGGGGAAATAGTGAAAGAACTTCAACACCAAAACGCCCGACCCATCATTGATATGACAGACGAGCGTTTTACGTCCTGATGGCATAATTGCCACTTGTTCAATGCGTCCTCGAACTAACGCCGATGTGCCTACGATAAGCGAACTGATTGTCCGAACATTTGTGCGGTCTTCATAACGTAGTGGTAAATGAAACAATAAATCTTGAAGCGTATAAAGCTGTAGTTTGTGCAGACGGCTAACTGTTTGTAAGCCAACTCCCGTTAGAACACTAACGGGAAGTTTGAGCGAAGACATAATGTTTAAATGGAGAAAATCTTAGACTAGATAATCTTCTGGCGGCATAGAATACGAATATTCTTGCAATGGCAATTCCATAATGCCATCCATTTCAACGCCCACACCTTTCGGTAATGCCGCCACACCAATCGCCGCACGAGCGGGATAAGGTTCATGGAAATAACGTCCCATGATTTCATTCACAATCGGAAAATGCGCTAAATCTGTTAAGAAAACGTTTAATTTCACAATGTCTGATAATTCACCGCCAGCAGCATGCGCGACAGCTTTTAAATTTTCAAAAACTTGCGTAATTTGTGCGTTAATATCGCCTGTTACTAATGTCATCGTCGCAGGAACTAATGGAATTTGCCCGGATAAATAAACGGTGCGTCCCACTTTAACCGCTTGTGAATAAGTGCCAATCGCTTGTGGCGCGAGGGGGGTGTGAATAATATGTTTAGTCATAATTAACTCTCTTGTGTAAAAAATAAAAATTCAAAGATGCGACAAATTATTGTCCATTCCGCACTAATCGAACAGCATTACTACTACCCATATCACTCGTGCCAGTGCTACTGTTATCAAAATCAGTCACCCACATATTGAAATTATTAGTTGCATACGGCGAAGATGACCAAAATAAATACTGCGTGTTAGGGAAATACAGTTCATCAATCATTGGACTAGAAGGTAATCCGGTACAAATGGTTCCCGATTCAGTTGCGCCAAGCGTTGTATATTTACCGTCTGAACAATAAACTAAACCTTTTAGTTCCTCATTCGTGGGCAATCGCCAATCTTTTGCACCACATAAACTATTGGAATTTACGTCAAATACAAAACCATTCGCATCGGTTACAGCTTCATATTCCCCTCTTGGATTATAGCTGGGTGAGTAATTGGTATACTCATTGTTCATATCGCGCAAACCACCATCGACCGTCTTAATTTCCCAAATTAACCCTGTTTTATTATCTTTTGTACATGCCCAATCCGTAGAGGCACTTCCGAAAACGGGATTAACAGGGCAATCCTCTTCACCTTCTAACGCCCCACTGTTACAAACTTTACTGTAATGCGGTGGTGTTGATGTCACCTCAACCGTTTTGGATAAAACGGTACTGGATAAAATAGGATCACCACTGTCTTTAGCGATTGCCGTTAATGTAACAATGCCTGCTGTGGTATAGGTGTGCGTAAAGGTGAGCGTTGTGCCATTGGTTGCATTTTGTCGCTCTGTTTTTGAACCATCTTTCCAATCAACCACCACATTACTCAAATTATTATCGCTGTCTGTGGCTTTGACTTGCAATGTATAAACCATTCCATTTTCGATAGTCGCACCACCACTCACCAATGTTATTGCAGGTGGGTGATTGACTGGCGCAGCTTTAACTGAGTAAGTTCCACCATAAGTGACATCTTGCAAAATATTTCTGGAATTATAAACCCCAATTTTAAATGCCCCAGTGCCAACGGTGCTTAAAATACGCGATAAGGAATAATTTATTCCTGAACTATCCGTGGACATTGAGGCTAATCCATTACCAAAATCCACTTTTACACTGTAGCCACTCGGTAACGTTGCGCTATTCAATGTTGCGGAAAATTTGAACATTGAACCAGTGATTGCCGACGTGGGGGATACACTTGCTTTGCTTATTTTAGGAATAACCGTCGTTGCCGCTTGTGCTACGCCAGCGGTATAAAACGCCGTGAGGAAAAATCCTACTGTGTAGAATGATTTAAATGAATATTTCATTGTGATGCCTTGTGATACCTTTAGTAAACGTAAAAAAGTGGTAAATAATATTGCCCTAAGCGGGTTTGAGGAAAAATCAATTTCAAAATTATGCTACCTTGAGTAAATCTTGAAAAGCAGTAAACAACTCAGCCATGTACGCGGGTTTATAAGGAAATAAATCAACTGGATCAATTGCGTGAACAATCATGCAACTGTCAATTTCAAAAATCAATAAATCCCCGTCTTGCGTTTCACTGCAATCAATCCCGATATAATCTAAACCTGTGCGTTCATAAATCGCTTGAAAAGCCGCCGCATGTTTTTTAGCGAACGTTTCCGCGAACTTGCTCATGACTCGCGCTTCTTCGGCGCGTTTTGCGGCATCGTCAGCCATACCGGCATTCAAATAATGAATCATCCAATGCGAAGAAATGGCTAAATGCGCCAAAAACGGTTTGCCTGCAATTAACATAATGCGATATTTTCGAAACAGCCCGTCGGCATTACGATAATCAACAAATCGCGCCACAAAAAATTCGTCATAATTTTGCTGCGTAACATAATCGGTTAAATCTGTTGGCGAATCTATTTTTGCTAAATCGTGACCCGCATGCGAATCCACCGGACGAATAATTAACGGATACTCAAAAGCGGCTGGATTGAGTGTTTCCGTCGTATAACGCACCGTGTTTGGCATCACAATTCCCGCCACATTTGCAAGTAATTGGCACGCCGCATCACGCGACATTTTGGCAATGCGTTCGGGTTTATTTAAAACCGGTTTTAACCAAACCCTTAAAAGCGGTTCAAGTTGTTTTAATAGTGACAGATTTTCTTCTGATTCTGCAATCGCAACGAACAATACATCATGTTCGGGCAAATCTTCGTTCAATGCGCCGGCGACAGTAAATAAATCTTCCGTGACATAAAACTGCGTTAATTCAATGTCCGAATTTTCGAGCAAAAATTCAATCGGCGTGTTTGCCATCAAATCGCCTTTGCTCAACAACGCTAATACACGCAACATTGGTGATTGATTTGTTGGTGAAACATAAGCGCGTTGTAGTTCAATGGCTTGGGCTTGCACTTGCAACGCTAATTCACGATTACCGCGCAATTGCAAAACGGTCGCTAAATCCATGAGCGCATTCGCATCGTTTAGATTGTCGCTCGTTTTATCAATTAACATTTGCCCCAATGGCGCAAGGTCAACATTTGCATGAGCAAGTCGCATCAATTCAACTAAACCAATAAACGATGTAGATGCTAGTTCGGTAAGATTTAAAGTTGGTTTCATAATTTTAAGGTTTGGAAGAAGTTAAAGTGTTGCCAAATTTCAAAACGGCAGCTAATAAAATATCAATGTCATTTTTCGTTGTGCGGTGATTCACAATGGCAGCGCGAATTGCAACGTGTCCATTTAAGGTCGTAGAGGATGGCGCGGCAATGCCTGATTCTTGTAAGGTAATCACCAGTTCTGTGTTCACGCGATTAGCCTCATCGCAACAATAACGAAAACAAACAATATTCAACGCGACGGGCGCGAGTAATTCTAATTCTGGCGTGATTTCGATTTGCTGTTTTAAATATTGCGCTAATTCACAAGTATGAGCGATAACTTGTCCAAGTTTTTCTTCGCCGTAAACGCTCAACGTAAACCACGTTTTTAACGCGCGAAAGCCGCGCGATAAATCTAACCCTAAATCACACGCCCACGGCGAATTGTCGGACAAACCGCGCTCGTGACGTTGTAAATAAGCTGCCGGCGAGGCAAACGTTTGTTGATGAATATCGCCATCTCGAACCAAAATAAACCCTGCGTCATAAGGCACTTGTCCCCATTTATGAAAATCAAAGGCAATCGAATCAGCACGTTCAATTCCCCCCAAACGTGGTGCAAGTTCAGGAGCAAGCATTGCCAACGCGCCAAATGCGCCATCGATATGAAACCAAATTTTTTCACGCTCACATAACGCGGCAATTTTTTGTAAATCATCAATCGCGCCCACATCAACACTGCCAACCGTTGCCACGACTAAAAATGGGGTTTTTCCTGCGTGTTTATCCGAAATAATTGCTTGTTCTAACGCCTCAACATCCATTTCGTAATTTTTATTAACAGAAATTTTGCGTAACGCGGCTGTGCCGATTCCAGAAATATCCAAGGCTTGTCCGACGCTGATATGCGCGGTATTTGACGTGTAAGCCGTTAATTCTGGCGCATTGCGTAAACCATTTTGTCGCACCTCTGCGCTTAAAACATTGGTTCGCGCACATAAACAACCGATTAAATTTGCCATCGATGTTCCGGTGACAAATAAACCGCTGGCAGTTTCGGGAAAACCAAATAAATCGCGCACCCAGCGCATTACTTGGCGTTCAATTTCAACAGGGGCTTGATTACGTCCGCCTAAATTTGCGTTTAAACCAGCAGCGAGCATTTCTGCCACCATGCCAACCGGTGTCCCGCCACCATGCACCCAACCCATAAAACGAGGATGGGGATTACCGACCGCATAAGGCAATATCTTTTGCATAAAATCGGCGTGCGCGTCGGCTAACGTTTTTTCTGCCAACGGTTGACGCAATGTGGTTTGCAATTCGGCAGGCATCGGTTGCCAAACAGGATTTGAATTTAACCCTTCTGTGTAATCCAACATATCGTCAAGCATTCGATGCGCTTGAGCGCGAAACGCTGTCCAATCTTTCGGGTCTAACGATTTGCCTGCCGTCTCAAGCATCGTCGCGCCATTGGTTATACGGGTATTTGGCTAAATTATTATTGTAATAACGCATATCTTGCGTAACGTCTTCGCCAATCCAATCGGGTTTTTCAAACGTTTCATCCGCTGCTTCTAATTCAATTTCGGCAACAATTAACCCCGCATTTTCGCCGTCGAATTCGTCAATTTCCCATTGATGATTGCCATGCGTGACGAAATGGCGCGTTTTTTCAATCACTGGTTTTAAACACAAATTGTCTAAAATTTCCTGCGCGTCAGTGAGCGGGATTTCATATTCATATTCGTGTCGTTGCGTGCCGATAGTCGCACTTTTAATATTGAGCCACGCTTGATTATCACTGATTCGCACACGAATTGAACTCGTTGGCTGTGAACTTAAATAACCTTGTTTATAAATTACCGAATGACTCACTTGCTCGCGCCATGCGTCATTGGCTAATAAAAATTTGTGTTCGATTTCAATTGCCATTACAACGACCTAACGCGCGTGGCTACCGTCGCAATACGGCGGATTGCCGGTTTTGCCACAGGCACATAAATGAACAGTTTTGGTTTCTTCGGCGACAAATTTTAATGATTTTTTGTCCGTATCAGCGGTTTTATGTGCGCCATCGCAAAGCGGCATAATGCTACTCAAGCCACAACTGCACCAGCTATACGTTTTTCCTTCCTCAATATTGAGTGCCATCGGGGCAGTATATTTTTCAGTCATTTTGATTTTTCCTAATAAGAAATCTAAGTGTGTGCGAATTATAAGCGAAATCTTTATTTAATCAGTCAGCAATGCTAAAGTTATTCCGCATTAAATTACTTGGTATTTCATTTTTAGGAGATTTTTATGGCTTTTGAACTTCCCGCATTACCGTATGCCAAAGACGCACTCGCGCCACATATTTCGGCTGAAACGTTAGAGTTTCACCACGGCAAACATCACCAAACTTACGTCACAAACTTAAACAATTTAGTACCTGGTACTGAATTCGAAGGTTTGTCACTCGAAGAAATCGTGGTGAAATCGTCTGGTGGTATTTTTAACAATGCCGCACAAGTTTGGAATCACACGTTTTATTGGAATGGTTTAGCTCCAAACGCTGGCGGTGAACCCACTGGCGCGTTGGCTGATGCTATTAACGCAACCTTTGGTTCGTTTGCAAAATTCAAAGAAGAATTTACCAAAACGGCTATTACCACTTTCGGTTCGGGTTGGGCGTGGTTGGTTAAAAATGCAGATGGCAGTTTGGCACTCGTTAGCACCAGCAATGCCGGTTGCCCATTAACCGCCGGTCAAACACCGTTGTTGACATGCGACGTTTGGGAACACGCTTACTATGTTGATTACCGCAATGCGCGTCCTGCGTATTTGGAAGCCTTCTGGGCATTGGTGAATTGGGATTTTGCTGCGAAAAATTTTGCGGCTTAGTTTTTTAAATTCATTTTGATTGAATAGAACGCCCTGCTTTTTTTAATTAAAAGGCGGGGCGTTTTTATAGATTCTCTAATTCTTTGCTTATCACTACAGGTGAGATTTTAGGCGATTTAATTCGGAGTCGTTTATTGCTCATATTCCCACCAGAACATCAATCATCGGTATTTATCATGTGCGTAGCTAAGTCTCGTAAGGCATTTTTGAGATTAGCATGCAACGTGGGATTCATCGGTATTTCTTCCAGTGCTTTATTCATACACAACATCCATTGGTCACGTTCTGATTCGCCAATTTTAAAGTGAAGATGACGAGCGCGTAACATGGGGTGACCAAATTCTTCGATAAATAAATTAGGGCCACCTAACCAACCAGACAAAAATTTGAATAATTTGCTGTTAGCAGAAGCAAGACTAGGTTGGTGGATTGCGCGTATGCCTTGTGCTTCGGGCAACGTGTCCATATAAAAATAAAAACGGTCTACCAATAAGCGGATGGTCTGTTCGCCACCCATGTTGCCATAGGGCGTAGTATGTGTCATTTGTACTTTTTTAAATTTGATTGATGTTTAAGCTAAACGCCACCTCTAATCCACCTAAACCACAGTAACCCTCTGGATTTTTGGCTAAATATTGTTGGTGATATTCTTCAGCATAATAAAACGGCGGAGCTGGCAGAATTTCAGTGGTAATTTCAGGGAAGCCCGCTTTTGTTAGTTCTATTTCGTAAATATATTTAGCAAATTCTGCAACTTTTTGCTGTGTGTCATTAAATGTGTAAATGCCTGAGCGATATTGTGTACCAATATCATTGCCCTGACGCATCCCTTGCGTTGGATTGTGCGATTCAAAAAAGATTTTCAGCAACTGCGGAAAAACAATTATTTCAGGATTAAAAATGACTAAAACCGCTTCGGCATGACCTGTTAATCCTGTACAAACTTCTTTGTAAGTGGGATTTTCTGTATTGCCGCCAATATAACCCACCGCCGTGCTATAAACGCCTTTTTGTTGCCAGAATTTACGTTCTGCACCCCAAAAACAACCTAAGGCAAAAATAACTTGTTCTAATCCGTCTGGAAAAGGTGGCTTGATAGGATGTTGATTAACAAAATGAATCATAATGTTGCGATTGCATATTTTGCGTTACATTGTGCGATGACTTCTGCCAACTGCGATTCATTCAGTTTATGCTTGATGGCATCAAGACCATTGAAATTAAACGTTTGATACTCTTTTTTTGCAAAGGTAACGATTTGACACTTTTTGAAGGGCTGATTTTCAAAGGGCATTTTTGTCGTGTTCGAATTTAATGGTGTAGTACCTTCCAAACTGGGCGCGTAAATCATAAACTCGCCTTTCATTGCTAATACAGCACGATATTGATTTGCACTGGTTAAATACAAATAGCCAACTTCAACGTCTTTTCCTTTCAATTTCATATTGTTATCTCAACGCTTGTCATTTCAGGTTAAAATTGCAAAAAAAAAGCCTTACTCTTTCGAGTAAGGCTTCTTAATTTATGGTGCCTTGGGCCGGAGTCGAACCGGCACGTCCTTTCGAACGAGGGATTTTAAGTCCCTTGCGTCTACCAATTTCGCCACCAAGGCAAATAACTTGATAAGCTGCGTATTATATAGAAAAATAAAAAACGCGCCACATTTTTTTGCACAACTAATGAAAAATACGCTCAATTAGACGTTTTTGTAACCATAACTTGTTGTTTCAACGCTAAGATTAGCAAACTCGCAAAACTTAACCACAACAAACTCGGCAGCAAATAAAACCATTGTTGATAAAACGTGGGCTGTGGATTTTTCAAATACGGCACGCGATAAACATCTGACCACTGCTCATGAATCGGCGAACGTTGCAAAATTTCCCCCGAAGCCAAACTCACCGACGAAATCCCCGTATTCGTGACGCGCAACACTGGACGACGAAATTCAACGCCTCTCGCTAACGTCATATAAAAATGCTGATAAGGTTGTTGCCACGTCCCATACCACGAATCATTGGTGACATTGACAATAAATTGTGCGCCCAAATTTGCTAAATCTCGCGAGAAATAGGCGAATAAACCTTCGTAACAAATTTGCGGAGCCATTTTCAGACCATGTAAATTAAACAATGTCGTCGCGCCTTGCCCTCGCGCAAAATGCCCAATCGGTGGCAACCATTTCCGAATTTGTGGAAACCATTGCTCCATCGGAATGTATTCGCCAAACGCGAGCAAAATTGTTTTGCTGTAATGCGGCGGCACGATGTCACCGTTTTCATCCAATAAAAATAACGAATTGGTTAATAATTTTTCACGCATATCAACGCTGTACGCACCCGTCACCAATGGCACGTTATGTTCGAGCAAAAACTGACTAAGTTGCGCCGGATAAGCATTTTGCGGTACTAAATTTTCACCCAAAAATGTCGGAAACGCCGTTTCTGCCCACAACACAAAATCAATTTTCTGATTTTTATGCGTTTCTAATGCGTTATGAGTGAGCGAAAGATAACGGTTTAAAATCGCCTGACCGTAACCATCGCCAACTTCTGCTGCCATTTTTTCAGAATTTCCAATATTGCCTTGCACCATTAACACGTTAAATTCGGCGTCTGGCGCAGGCAATCGTAATTTAAGTATCAAACCGCCGATATTTAACAGCGTGAAAATACCAACAACCGCACCGAATAATACTTTGCCGCGCCGTTCATTTCGCCATTGCCACGCTAAATACAGCGGTAAATTACACGCCAACGTTATCGCACTTAAACCGCTAAAACCGACAATTTCTGCCCAATGATAAAAAGGAATATTTGAACCAAACCACGAATAGCCAAAATTCCAATCGAATAACGTCAGCGAATAGGCTTCGCTTAAAATCGTGATAATCGCCAATAAACCTAGCGATAAACACTTAGAACAAGAAAGGCGTTTTTGCAATATAAACCAAACTGCGCCCGCAATTGGCACATACAAATGGGCAAACAGCGCGTACAAAATCATGCCCACGACCGCTAACGACCACGGCAAATGCGCGAATTCATGCAGCAAATACGTCATCCAATTAAAACCAATCAGCGTAAACACAAATGCTGTAATCACACCGCCTAAAATAACGGGTTTTAATTCAGTTTGCCGTTGCCAGAATAACCACAGTGGTACAAAACCAAATAATGCTGCCCACGGTGGAAAGGGAATATAACTCGTGCCAATAAAAATACCCGACAGAATCGGTAACGCCCACGGTTTAACGGCTGTGAATTTCAGCATGTAGCGCACGGAATTCATCAGTTAATTTATGCGTCGGCACATAGTGAACGAGCGGTTTTGATTCAGAATGCGATTCGCGCACTTTCACCGATGTGGATAGCATTGAAGCTAGAACCGGCAAACCTTCTGCAATCAATTCATTAACTAATTGACGCGGTAAATTTGCTTGTTTTTGGAATTGATTGACAACAATACCTTCAATTTCTAACTCTTGATTATGGTCGGCTTTCACTTCGGTAAGTGTTTGCATGAGCAAATACAACGCATCCCGTGCAAAGGTATCGCAATCAAAAGGAATTAAACATTTATGCGCAGCAATTAACGCAGACTGACTGTAAAAATTCAAAATCGGTGGCGTGTCCATGTAAATATCATCGAAACCTTCTAGTTTTTCTAAGGCTTCTTTGAGTTTGAAAATTTTATAACGTGATTCTAAACGCCCTTGCAAGGGTTCCATTTCAGGATGTGACGGCAACACAAATAAATTGGGAAATGGCGTGGCATGAATCGCATTTTCTAAACCAGAACCACTTTTACCACCGCCGAATAACGAAACACTCAATGTTTCTTTAAAAAAAGAAACAATCGTTTTATCGCTGTCGGTTTCTTTTTGTCCCAATAAATATTGGGTGGAATTGCCTTGCACATCTAAGTCGATGACTAACGTGCGTTTGCCTTGCATGGCACTGATAGCGGCTAAATTACAGGTGATGGTGGATTTTCCCACACCACCTTTTTGATTGAAGATAACTCTACGCATGATGAACTGTCCTAACAGAATGAAGTATAAAAAATATCTGCCACGATTTTACACATATTAAGTTAGGCTGTTGATGATTTTTGTTGAATCATGGGGTACGGAATCTGTCTGCACCCCAGTTTTTTAAGCGTAAATACTCAATAATCCATTCGTCCCGTTAGAACTAATGACTTGACCATTAGCAAACTCATCAACTGTTCCATCGACACTATTACCAACGTTAATAGGATTTCCTTGTGCGTCTACTTCAGGATTATTTTGACGATTCCCTCCCTGTCCGCTATTTGTAGACGTATCAGCCATTTGAGCAAACTGCTGTTGTGAACGACCAGAATCTGTACTGGTAGACGATTGTTGCGATACGTTTACTTCAGCTAAATTCACATGTTGTGAACTGAGCATTTCACGCAATCTTGGAACAGAGGCTTCTAATGCGTTACGCACATCACTATTTTGAGCCGTGAACGCAATTGTTGCTTGATCTTGATTCATATCAATTCGTACTGAAATAGGTCCCATATTGGGCGGATTCATTTTGATTTCAGCACTCGACACCCCTTTATTATTCATCCAAACAATGCGCTCACCTAAATCCTGATTCCATTCAGGATGCGACAACGGTTTTGTCATCGCTGGAACGTCAACTTTCGTATCCTGCACTAATTTATTTACCGCATTGGTTACGCCTTGTGGTGTAGATTTATCACTTGTTGGCGCAGTAGCTGACGCGCTGAGAACATCCGTGTTTTCTGTATTCAATACACTTGCAAATGATTTAGTATCTACACCTTGTTTGTTATCCGTCTGTTGATTTAGCAACGCATCGCCTTGTAACACTGGGTTTGATGGGGCATTGTTACCGTTATTACTGTTGTTTGCTGCATCGCCACTTGGATTACGATTTGCCACGGCAT
The DNA here is from genome assembly GCA_903834465.1 of uncultured Pseudomonadota bacterium. GTDB lineage: Bacteria > Pseudomonadota > Gammaproteobacteria > Methylococcales > Methylomonadaceae > UBA10906. The sequence goes on from CAILJB010000112.1 coordinate 14,142, forward strand.
CCATAAGCAACGTTTTGGCTGAGGTAAGTGTTGGTTTATCTTGTGTTGTTGTATCACTCGCCGTTTCAACAGAAACATTTTCCGTTTTAGTTTGAACAGGTGGCGCGGCTTGGGCAGTCACTTGCGACGCAATAATTACGTCAGAAACAACTTGAACAACAGGCGTGTCTTGATTTTCTACTGTTTTGTGTTCAGCATCGCTAGTCACCACCGGCGTGCCACTATCGCCACTTTTTGCTTTAACACTAACGCCCTGCCCTACCGGCAATAAGGGAGCTGTTACTGCTAATTGCGGCGTAATTACAATATCAGTCGCAACGCGAGCTTGATTGGGTATTTTTGGCGTATTATTTTGCTGAACTTGCACGACCACATCATCTTGCGATATTTGTTCAGTGACAATTGGTTGATTTGAATCGGGAGTAGTTGTCGGTACTTGTTGGAGTTCAGATTGCGCGGTTACAACAACTGTTTGAGTTATTGGCGTTTGTTGTGGAGTGTTATTAGTTTGTATTTGATCTTGTGATGTCACAGATGTTTCAACAGCAGGTGTTTGTACTTGAACATTCGCCACAGGTGTTTGTACTTGAACATTCGCCACAGGTGTTTGTACTTGGGCATTCGCCACAGGTGTTTGTACTTGGGCATTCGCCACAGGTGTTTGTACTTGAACATTCGCCACAGGTGTTTGTACTTGAGCATTCGCCACAGATGTTTGTACTTGAGCATTCGCCACAGGTGTTTGTACTTGAGCATTCGCCACAGGTGTTTGTACTTGAACATTCGCCACAGGTGTTTGTACTTGAACATTTGCCACAGGTGTTTGTACTTGAACATTCGCCACAGGTGTTTGTACTTGAGCATTCGCCACAGGTGTTTGTACTTGAGTATTCGCCACAGGTGTTTGTACTTGAATATTCGCAACGGGTGTTTCAACAAGTTGAGCTTGTGACGTTACTACAGTTTGCGCTGTACTTACTTCGTTATCAGGTATTTGTGGTGTTGTTACAATTCCTGTTTGTGTTGTTGTAGTTGCAGGTGTTTGAACGCCTACTGGTGTGATTTGCTGTACCAAAACGTTTGCAGGCGTATTAACTTGCGTATTTGTCACGGCTTGTGTGACTACTGCTTGCACACTTTGTTGCGTTAGTTCGGTTGCCGGATTTGAAACCGGTAATTGCACGCTCTGCCCAGCAGGCAAAGTATCGCCCAATTTAGAACCAGATGTCGTAAATTTAAGTGTACCTGTTACCGCTGATAAAATCGCTGTGTCTTCAGCACTCATTGTTGCTGCTGTTGAAACAGTCGGCGCATTAGATAACGTGGTTCCCGTTGTAACAGATGAATTAGCTGTTATCAATGGGCTAATCGATGACGCATTTGTTGTGGTAACAGTTTGTTGCAATGTAGGAGAAACTGTTGTTTCTGAATTTGTTAAAAGTTCAGTTGCTATCGGCGCAGGCGTTGCTATAGATGCTGTCATTGCAGCCGAAAGAATTGCGGATGGTGTCACCAATGCTGCCGCATCTGTTGCAGGTTGAGCAAGCAAATTTAATTGTGCAGTCAACGCATTTGAAAAACCTTCAGACGACGGCACACCCGTAGCGGTTGTCAAAGTAGTCGTTACAGCACCGTCAACAACGGGTGTTAACGTAGTCGTAGGTAAAGAAGCTGTTGCGGTAATCATCAGGAGTGACCTTCGTTAAATTATAGATTCGCCGTTGTTTAAACGGAGCCAATGCTAGTGGATTTCTTACGTCCTAAACGTGAAGCGTGTTCATCTTGTTCTGCTTGTTCACGTTTGTCTTCATGTTTTTGTTCAACTTTTAAGGCAGACTCACGGACTTTTTGTATGGATTGCGTACCTCGATGCGTCATTTCCCACATGCGACGTTTTAACAGCACATCCTGTTCCATACTTTTCAATATCTTTTCTTGACCAACAATAGCCACATCGAGCTTATCAATGAACGAGCGAAATTCAATTAAGCGCGAAACTTTCACGCCATCTCTTGCAAACGCATTACATTTATCAACGTAATCTTTGCGATAAACCGTCAAACCTTCGACTTGCCCTTTCATTTGGGTATGTTGACGCTGCGATTGCCCCAAAATTTCCAACGCTTTTTGTTCTTGCTGGGCTTTAATATCAACAATGACTTGTAATCGTTTTGATCTTTTCATGACAAACTCGCTTTAACGTAAATTTAATAACAATTCAAGTTGATGCAAACTTTGAGCAATGCTAACTGATTCGTTCATATCTTGTTGTAAAAATTCCAAAATAATCGGATGTTTTTCAATTGCTTTATCAATGCGCGGATCAGAACCAGGTTGATAGGCACCGACACTGATTAAGTCTTTATTTTGTTGATAGAGAGAATATAACCGCCGTAAATCGCGTGCTAATTTTAAATGGTTCGCATCGGCAACATCTGGCATTACTCGGCTAATAGAGGCTTCAATGTCAATTGCGGGAAAATGACCGGCTTCGGCTAAATTCCGCGACAATACAATATGTCCGTCTAACACCCCTCGCGCCGCATCGGCAATTGGGTCGTTATTGTCATCGCCTTCTGCCAGTACGGTATAAAACGCCGTAATCGAACCACCACCTTCGTCAGCATTTCCCGCGCGTTCCACTAAATGCGGTAATTTTGCAAACACCGAGGGCGGATAACCTTTCGTCGCAGGCGGTTCGTCAATGGCTAAAGCAATTTCACGATGTGCTTGAGCAAAACGTGTGAGTGAATCCATCAAAAGCAAAACGTCTTTACCCTGATCGCGAAAATACTCAGCAATACTGGTCGCCAATAACGCACCATGTACACGCATTAACGGTGGACAATCGGCAGGGCTAGCGATAATGACGGCACGTTTTAAACCTTCTTCGCCTAAAATTTTCAAAACGAATTCGTTGACTTCTCGTCCCCGCTCACCCACCAACGCCACGACGACAATATCGGCGTTCGTAAATTTAGTCATCATGCCCAGCAAAATACTTTTACCCACACCCGTACCGGCAAATAAACCCATACGCTGTCCACGTCCGACCGCTAAAATCGAGTTTATTGCTCGCACGCCAACGTCTAAGGGTTCACGAATAGGTTTGCGGCTTAATGGGTTGATGGGCGTTCCAGTTAGGGAAATCTGTGCCGTTGTTCGCAACGGTCCTTTATCATCTAATGGATTCCCCGCACCATCTAATACCCGCCCTAATAAACCAAAACCCACTTTTGCCAAACTGTTCTTACCCATCGGAATGACGCGGCAATCAGGTTCTAAACCATGAACTTCTGCAGTTGGCATTAAAAATACTTTTGAACCTGAAAAACCAACCACTTCTGCTTCAATCATGCGCCCGTTTTTAGTTTCGATTTCACAACGCGAACCAATCGCGGCACGACAGCCGACCGCTTCCAAGGTTAAACCAACCATGCGCGACAATTTACCTTCTACAATTAACTCATGAGGTGTATCGGCACGTTCGGTATAAGGCTTTAATCTATCTAGCCAAATGTCGGAACGGTTCGCTTTTGGAATCATTTGTGATCCTCAGGGATAAAATCTTCACCAAACAATGTTTCTAATACCGCATCTAATCGATTTTCAATCGTCGCATCGATGTGTGATACTTCAGTATCGACTTTGCAGCCCCCGCGCGTGATGGACACATCTTCTACAATTACCCAAGTAGAGGGGGTTTCGTCTAAACCTAAATTGAAACGTACTAATTCTGCATCGTCAGGATGTAAATACAGTGTGACTTTCTGCGAAGCCATCGGCAAAGCAGCAACGGCGGCTTTAACCGCCGCTGTGACTTGCCCCGAATCTAATTCGATTTCTCGATGCAAAATTTGTTTGGCAATTTTGACCGATAAATTCGCTAAGGCTTGCTCAACTTGTTCATCGAGTAATTTAAACGGCTGACTTAATGATTCAAGCAAACTGACTAATTGCGTGGTACGCACCTCAATCAGATGAACATTTTCGTCATAACCTTTTTTAGAACCCTCAACAAATCCAGCTTGATAACCTTCTTGCTTTCCTAATGCAAAACCTTCGGCTTGCGCTTGCTTTTGAATCGCCTCGATTTCTTCAACGGTTAATGTTGGCGCAGGCGGCTCTTCTTCGATAATAATTTCAGGCTCAACAATTTCCTGCGGTGTGTTGTATTCTTCACCAAAATTAGGTGTCGCCCACAAACGTAACGACTCTAATTCAGTAGCCGAAAAGCGCGGACGATTAGACAAGCTCATCACCACCACCGCCTAAGTTGATTTCACCCGATTCTGCCAAGCGTTTTGCGATGGCCAAAATATCTTTTTGCGATTGTTCAACATCACTCAATTTCGCAGGTGGTGAAGCCTCTAAATCGTCGCGTAACATTTCAGCGGCGCGTTTAGACATATTCGAGAAGATTTTTTCTTTCAATGCTTCATCCACACCACGCAATGCTAACAGTAAGTTACCGGTTGCCACTTCGCGTAACAAGGTTTGCATACCTCGATCGTCAATATCAATAAGGTCATCGAAGGTAAACATTTTTTCTTGAATTTCTTGTGCTAATTCAGCGCGTTGTTCGGTGATTTCGTTCATCACCATTTCGGTTGCCGCTGTTTCCATGAAGTTCAAAATACTTGCTACCGTGTCCACACCACCCAAACTTGTCGATTTCGCGTTATCTGAACCCGTCAATTGTTTCTCCATAATTTGATCTAATTCGCGCAACGCTTGAGGTTGAATACCCTGCATGGTTGCAATACGCATCATCAAATCCGCTCGCATTGTTTCAGAGAAGAACATCACCACTTCAGCGGCTTGTTCAGGATCCATAAGCGATAACAATGTTGCAACAATTTGCGGATGTTCAGCGCGAATCATATCGGCAATAGAACGTGAATCGAGCCATTTAAGCTGCTCAATCCCTTTCGAACTACCACCTTGGAAAATTCTATCCAAAATACTGTTCGCTTTTTCTGAACCCAACGCATTAACCAACACGGTGCGAATGTAATCGTCGGAATTCATCCCCAATGCAGTTTGTGATTTAACGTCGTTAATAAACTCTTCCAAGATTTCCTCAATCAACGGAACAGAAATATCACCCATACTCGCCATCGACGAACAGACTGCCTGCACTTCTCGCGGGTTCATTTGTTTTAGAACAAAGGCGGCTTTATCCATTCCCACCGCCAGTAATAAAACAGCGGCTTTCTCAGAATTACGCATTAAGACATTCGGGTTACTAGACATCTCTTCTAATCCATGTTTTGAGGACTTGGGCAACGACTTTTGGATCGTCATCGACTAATTTTTTCACATAATCCAAACGATTTTGGTACGATCTAGGCAAATCCATCGATTCCAATAATTCGTCAATTTTATGTTGTTCATCTTCAGTAAGTGACAACGGCGTACCATCATCATCAAGAACAAAACCTGCGGCCAACAATGCGGCGGCGCGTGCTTGTTCTTCTGCTTCAGCAATAGCGCGTTTTTCTGCCTCATCTTTCGCAATCAAACTGCGAATAGTCGGACGTAACACCCCAAAGATGAGGAATAGGATAGCTAATACTGCAACGACTTGTTTAACTAAATCGACAAACCAGACTTCTTGCCATAATGGTAATTCAGGCGGTAAATCTAAGTCTGCACCTCTGAAACTCACGTTAGTGACGGTTACGGCATCACCGCGACCACTGTCAAAACCGACGGCTTGTTTGACTAAATCATTAAAACGATTCAAATCTTCTTGCGCGTAAGGCTGTAATTTAGATGCGCCATCTGCTTGTGGAATATGTCTGTCATCGACTACCACAGCAACAGATAAACGGCGTAATAAACCCGACGCGAGGCGCGTGTGTGTAATCGTTTTATCTAATTCATAATTGCGAGTTGCTGTTTTTGACGCATAACCTTTTCCATTGGTATCGGTAACAAGCGAATTTGGCGACACGGGCGGAATGGTCTCAATTGCTGTACCCGCTGGTGTTGGTTGATTGCTTAACGCACCTGGAACACCTTGTGGATTTTCTTTATTTTGTTCATCAGTTGTTTGTTCACTGCGTAACGCCGGCAAATCAGGATTAAACATTTCCTGTGTTTTGTCGGTTTCAGTGAAATCCACATCGGCGGAAATTTGTACACGCATTGATTCTGCCCCGACTAATGGCGACATAATATTTTCAATGCGGTGCATCAAATGTTCTTCGATGTTGGTTTTATACTCGAACTGACTGGCTGTCAAATTTCCGGCGGCATCAGAACGGGTATTAAGTAACTGACCTTTGTAATCGACGACGGTAACGTGATCGGCATCGAGTTGAGGGACACTCGATGAGACTAAATGCACAATGGCTTCGACCTGTCCTTTATCTAAAGTCCGACCTTGATACAAATGCACAATAACTGACGCACTTGGCTTTTTACGTTCACGCACAAATACCGATTGCACCGGCAACGCTAATAAAACGCGTGCCAATTTCACACTTTGAATCGACATAATCGTGCGAGCAATTTCACCTTCTAATGCACGTTGATGACGTGACAATTCAGCCGTTTTACTGGTGCCAAAACTTTGTTCTTTATCCAGTAATTCATAGCCTAAACTGTTACTTTTCGGCAAGCCTTGGGCGGCAAGTTTTATTTTGAGGTCATTGACTTTATCGGCTAACACCATGATGCTGCCGCCTTCTTCGATTTTATATTTCACGCCTTGAGCGTTCAACGCATCGAGAATTTCGGCCGTATCTTTGTCATTTAATTCCGTATAAAGTCGCGCATAATTTGCGTCTTGCGACCAAAGCACCACTGCAATACCAATGGCGACGCTTAATGCTAAACCAAGCATAATGGCAACTTGACGTGCCATGGTTAGTTTAGCAAGCCCTCTAATTGCAGGATGACCTTCGAGGTTCAAACCAGACATAAAGCCTTCCGAACCCGCGTTACCTGTTGTTATATCCGCACCACTGTTTGTAGCGAGCGGATTAGTGCTATTTTGTTCACTCATTGGTTAATCACAGTGGTTAGGGATTACATGGGCATGTTCATGACATCTTTGTAGGCTTCAACTAATTTGTTCCTAACCTGTGTCATAGCTTTAAAGGAAACGTCCGCTTTTTGTGAGGCGACCATTACTTCGGCAAGATTCATGGTTTTGTCGCCACTTTCAAAAGCCGCTTTCATTTTCCCTGAAATTTCCTGTTTTGTATTAACATCGTTGATAGCTTGTTTGAGCATCGAACCAAAATCAATGCCTTCCGATGGCACCTCTGGAACGCTACTACCAGCGGCAATGGACAAGTTGCGTATTTGATCTAAAGCGGGAGTTATGCGAATGTCGTTCATTTTTATTCTCTCTAATTTAGGACGTATTGATTATTTATCAAGCATAATTGATGCCATAAAAAATCAATTAAATAGTCAAAAATACGACGTTGTAAGTCAATCTTAACGCTGCAAATCCAGTTTACGCAGTTTTTCAACTAGCGTTGTGCGACGCATATTCAAGCGTTTTGCCGCATGCGCCACCACACCATTGCATTCGTCTAAGGCTTGGCGGATTAAATCCAATTCCATCGTATTTAAATATTCTTTTAAATCGATACCTTCTTCAGGTAACTGTGCGTTTGTTTCTGGAACATATTCATAAGGACGCATTAAATCTCGCATTTCCGATGCTGTTGTTCCCGCAAGGTTCTCGACAATTTCATGACGAACTTTAATTTCTTCTTCTCGGATTTCATGCGAAGGAATTACCGTTTCGAGATGAAAACTTTCAACGCGATATTGTTTAAATTTTTCGGGTAAATCATCCACATCAACCAATGCTTTGGGATAAATAATGGCCAGCCTCTCGATTAAATTCGCCAATTCTCTGACATTTCCTGGCCATTCATAGTGCATTAACGTGGCTAAGGCATTGGGCGTTAATTTCACAAAACCACGATTTGCGTGTGCCATTCGGGTAATTAAATCTTCAATCAATACTGGAATATCATCGGTGCGTTCTTTAAGCGGCGGCATTTCAATAGGAAAAACATTCAAACGGTAAAATAAATCTTCTCTAAAACGATTATGCTTAATTTCTTCTTCTAAATGCCGATGCGTGGCGGCAATCACGCGCACGTCGCAATGAAGCGTTTTGTTACCACCCACTCGTTCAAACGTACGTTCTTGCAACACGCGCAACAATTTCACTTGCATCGATAACGGCATATCACCAATTTCGTCTAAAAAAAGCGTGCCGCCTTCTGCCATTTCAAAACGACCTTGTCGCGCATTCAATGCACCTGTGAACGCGCCTTTTTCATGACCAAATAATTCACTTTCTAATAATTCGGCAGGAATTGCCCCACAATTGATTGGCACAAACGGTTTGCTATTGCGCAACGAGGCATCATGCAGTGCGTTAGCAACCACTTCTTTACCTGTTCCCGATTCTCCCAAAATCAATACAGTTGCCTCGGATTCAGCGACTTGGGCAATCATTTTGCGAATATGCACCATCGAAGTGCTATTGCCTTTCAAGCGCGTTGCAATTAACGACAAGGCTTTTTCGTTATCGGATGATGGCAAGACGAATTTTTGACTATCGAGCGTGTTATGGTTGGCTGATGTGGCGGTGCGATTGATAGGTAGTTTAGCGAGTAGTGGACTTAATTGCGTGTGAGCAACCGGCCACGGCAAGACATGAAATAATTTTTCATGCACTTTTTCTGCGGGGATTTCTTCATCAATAATTTCAGTAATAAAAATGACGGGGATTTTTTGCGCCATTTCGACAATTTCATTGATAATCATGAACTGTTTGCGTATTCCTTCACCAATAAAAATACCGCAAACCAGGTTGATTTCTTTTAAATAGTCTGCGTAATTGTCCGATCCAATGGTTTTTACCTGATACCCCATGAATTGAAAAATGATTTCAACTTGTTGGATGCGCGTCTGATTATCATCAATTAACAAAATAGGAGGTAGTAACGCCATACTTTTTACTCAGTTAAACTAAAATTTTATCGCACTATAATAAGGCAAGGACGAGGGTTAGAAGGGAAACTATTTGCCAAGTAATCAAGGCAGACAACCGAATTTTACAAAAATTAAAACTAAAACACTTTCTATTTCATACTATTATTACATTTTGTTAATGTAATTTAAACTAAAAAACGTAAAAAAATACTGACTTTTGGGCTTGACAAAAATTTGCTACCGTAGACACTAAGCAAGTTATTCACAACCCCGCGAGTGTTTTCTTTGAACGATATGCCTCTTAGTATGCTATTCGGCATACTTGTGTTGATGTTAGTTTTATCAGCCTTTTTTTCTGGCTCTGAAACCTCTTTAATGACCTTAAATCGTTATCGATTGCGGCATTTAGTAAAACTAAAACATTCTGGTGCAATTAAAGCACATAAATTATTACAACGTCCCGACCGTGTATTGGGCTTGATTTTGTTGTGCAATAATTTTGTTAATAATTTCGCGTCATCGATTGCCACCGTGATTGCGATAAAACTTTATGCTGATGAAGAATCGAGTGTCGCCATTGCGGCGGCAATTCTCACTCTCGTGATGCTTATTTTTTCAGAAGTCACGCCTAAAACCCTCGCCACAATAAAACCTGAGTTACTCGCCTTTCCTTCAGCATGGGTTTATACCGTATTGTTAAAAATATTTTATCCGCTGGTTTGGCTGGTAAATTCGCTAGCGCATTGTTTGCTGCGTTGGATGGGTGTTGACACAACGAAAACCAGTCAAGAGTCACTCAATAAAGACGAGCTGAAAAGCATTATCAGTGAAGCAGAAAGTGTGATGCCTAGTCGTTATCAAAAAATGTTATTAGGGATTTTAGATTTAGAATCTGCAACCGTTGAAGATGTTATGACACCGCGTAATGAAATCGTCGGCATTGATTTAGAACTACCAATTGAAACCATTATTTTGCAAATTAAACACAGTGCACACACTCGCTTGCCTGTTTATAAACAAAATGTTGATCGCGTGGTAGGTTTTTTACATTTACGCAAAGCGTTAATCGAAATCCATCATGAAGATTTTGATAAACAAACTATTATTAGCTTGCTCAACAAACCGACGTTTATTCCTGAAAGTACACCTGTTCACACACAAATGTTGCGTTTTAAAACCGAGAAAGTTCGTTTCGGTTTAGTCGTTGACGAATACGGCGATGTGCAAGGTTTAGTCACATTAGATGATTTATTGCAAGAAATTGTCGGTGAATTGATTACCGAAGAAGAAAATACCGTGCGCCAACAACATGACGGCAGTTATTTAGTGGACGCGAGTGTAACAGTGCGTGAATTAAATCGTATTACACAATGGATGCTACCCACTGAAGGGCCTAAAACATTAAACGGTTTGATTTTAGATTTTATGGAAACTATTCCCAATAGTGGTATCTGTATTCGCTTGCACGGTTACGCACTGGAAATTTTGAAAAGTGATGAAAATTCAGTGAAATTAGTGAAATTTTTGCCGCATAGTAAGGAAAATAGATTGTGAAATAGGCGACTATCATCGCCCACGCTATTCCTTTTCTTCTTTTCGCTCATTTTGAAAAAACTGAAAGTTATTACGACCCAATTTTTTAGCTTGATACATTGCGGAATCGGCATAGCAAAATAGCGTATGAATATCGGTACTATCACCCGGATACATCGACAACCCTAAACTCGCTGATACAAGTACCTCTCGACCAACTACCCTAAATGGTTGTTCAAACGCATTCACAATGTCACTCGCAATAGCTTCCATATCATCGTTTTTGTATATTTGTGGCAATAAAATCGCAAACTCGTCACCACCAAGCCGCGCTACCGTGTGACGGATATGAACTGTTTGTAATAATCTATCAGCCACGGCACACAGTAATTTATCCGCCATACGATGACCTAAAGTGTCGTTAATTTCTTTAAAATTATCCAAATCTAAAATCATCAAACCAAAATTTTGCCCATATTTAGACGCTTGCATACGTTCAATCAATAATGCGCGATTGGGTAAATCGGTTAGTATGTCATAAAAAGTTAAATGGTGAATACTGTGTCTATATTCATCAATTTCGCTGATGTCACGACCAACCGATAACACGCTGGCAACATTCCCATCGGTATCGAATTCAGGTACTAAACGAATATAGCTGACAATATGCTTACCTTTAAGTGTTTTCCACGATAGTTCAAACGCCGTATTTTTACCATCAACAAACACTTGTGCGATACGGTTCTGATAATCGATAGCGTGTCTGCCGCTCGATAACTCATTGGGTGTACTACTAAATATGCGGCTCAAATCGCCGCCTAATTCCTCAATCATTTTAGGATTAACAAAAATACATCGACAATTTTTATCGTAACGCGCAATCGTATCGGGCGTATTTTCAACGAGCGATCGGTATTGACTTTCGCTTTCTTGCAAAGCTATTTGAGCGCGTTGTCGTTCGATAATTTCTTCTTTGAGTAATAAATTGCTAGTGGTCAGTTCAGCGGTACGTTGCGCGATGCGTTGTTCTAATTCTTGTTGATGTAATTGCAACAGTTCATTTTGTTGCATAATTTGCTTTTGCATCCGCCGCAACATGATTTGACTATCCACTCGTGCCATCATTTCATCGATACGCAACGGTTTTGTAATGTAATCAACACCGCCGGCTTTAAATCCGTTCAATTTATCTTCGTCTTCACATAAAGCCGTCATGAAAATAACAGGAATACCGCGTGTGCGTTCATCGGCTTTTAATCGGCGGCAAACAGCAAAGCCATCTTCGTCAGGCAACATAATATCGAGCAAAATAATATCCGGCTGGACAAAAATAGCACGTTGCAGACCTTCTTCTCCTTCTTGAGCAATGACCACGCGATAGCCACGCGCTTCAAGATGACTTACCGCTACGCCAAGATTTGCCAAGATGTCATCTACAATCAAAACTGTAGCAATAGGTATCGAAGAAACTTTTCTGTTCATGTTACATATTCTCTTTTTTTATATAAAATTCAATCAACTCTAAAATACTTTTGGATTGGTAACTTTGCGCCATCGTGTGTAATCGTTCTGCAAACGGGTGATGCGCGGATCAAGATTTGCAATATGTTCGGCTTGATCAATAATGCTACGCATACTGCCTTCTAATGCCAAATGATGCAAAATATTCATTTCTTCCGCAGGCGGAATAATCAAAATATGTTCGGGCGTTGCTAATGTCGATTCAGCAGAGCAATTTACAGCAGGAATTTCGCATATCGTTGTCGTGTCAGAAGTTGGAATAACGGTGACATCGAGATCAAACCAAAAAATACTTCCTTCCCCAACATGACTCATCACATGAATATCACTGCCCATCAATTTTACTATTTCGCGACTAATTGCCAATCCCAAACCTGTACCACCGTTGTTATAGGGTTTGTTTATTGCCTGTTCGAAAGGGTGGAAAATAATTTCTAATTGCTTGGCTTCGATGCCAACACCACTGTCTTTTACTTCAAAACGTAAACACCCATATTCCAAAACGGTTACACGCAAACTAATTTGTCCCTGCTCGGTGTAATTAAGGGCGTTAGCAAGTAAATTGAGCAACACCTGTCTTAATCGAACCTCATCGGTGCGTATCATCTCTGGCACATCATCGGCAATATCACACTCAAATTTTATTAACTTTTGCTCAGCTCGCAAACGGATAATATTGATTAAATTATGCAAAAAAACGGGTAAGCGTAAATTGTTTAAACTCAATGTTTGTTTGCCCGCTTCGATTTTAGCAAAATCTAATATATTGTTAATAAGGTTAAGTAAATGTTCACCGCTCTGCTCTATTACTTGTAACATTTCGTTTTGATGAGACCGCGAATGTTGAGGGTCTTCTTTTAATAAAATTTGGGTATAACCTAAAATACCATTCAACGGTGTGCGTAATTCATGGCTCATTCGTGCCATGAATTCACTACGCAACGAAGCCAATCGCACGGCTTCAGCTAACGCGTTTTCTTTTGCTTCTTCCATTGCTTTGCGGTCGCTGATGTCAACCGCGATACCGACTGTTCCTAAGAGATTGCCTTCTTGATTTAAAACGACGGCTTTAAGTGTTTCAGCCCAAAAAATATCACCATTTGCTCTTTTTATTTGCTCTTCAACGGTTTTCTTTTGTAGCGTTGCCATCACTTCAAAATCATCCGCACGATAGGCTTCTGCCATTTCTTTGGGAAAAAAATCGAGATCAGTTTTACCAATTAACTCCTCAATAGTTTTTCCTGTTGTATATGAAAATTCTTTATTAACAATAATAAAGCGACTTTTTGTATCTTTAAGCCACGCCATTAACGGGAGCGTATCAATGAGTGTTCGTAAATAACTTTTTTGCTGATATAACTCTTCTGTGCGTTCCGATACCCGTTGTTCGAGTGTTACATTAAGCGATTCAATTTTTTCTTTAGCGCGACGTAAATGAAGCATAAAAAACATCGTCAAACTTGTAACTGCCACGCTGCTACCTAACAACGTTCCAAGCCAACGTTGTTGTAACACGCGATGTTCGATTTCATTCGCTTGTGCTTGGTTACGACGGTTTAATTCGTTAATTTTTCGTTGCTTACTTTCGGTTTCATAACGTTGCGCTAATTCAACCATTCGAGTACCCAATTTTTCTTTGGTCGATTTCTCCGACATTTCCTCGGCTTCAACGTTAAGTTGATAAGCCTGTTTGTAATTACCTCGAATGGCGGTGAGAGCTGCCATTTGTCGTGCGCTTTGATTTACATAATAAGGAAAACCAATTTCTTTTGCCAACAGATAACTACGCTGGGCATCTTTGTTTGCTAAATCGGTTTTACCCAATGCTTGATAATGAATGCTGCGGAATTTCAACGACCACCACAAGGCGATTTTGTTTTTACCTTTTTCGTAGAGTTTTACGATTTCATCCATAATGGGCAGACTTTCCGTTGTTCGCCCAATTTTACGCAAGCTCTCAGCCAATCCGAACAAGGTATGCCCAACATAAAAAGGCGCACCTATCGAACGATAAGATTTAACTGTTTCACGAAGAATGCGCTCTCCTTCGACGGTATTACCCAGATTGAAAGTCATGCGACCAATACCCACCAAAGCGTCTGTTTCTAATAATTTAGAATGCGCTTCAATAGCGTGGTCGCGCATTTTCTCATATATGTCTAACGCTTCTTTGGAGCGATTACTGATGTCATAGCTTGACGCTAATGCAAAACACGCATACGTCATGGCAAGCGAATTATTGTTTTGTTTGGCAATTTCCATTGCTTGCACAGCGATAGCAACCCCATCCTCATACTGCTCCATTCGACGATACATCATGGCTGTTCTGAGCATTACCTCACCGAATAAATCAGGGCGGTTAATTTCATTAACAATACTCATACTGTGCATCACAACATTGTTTTGCCTGCCAATATCAGCTTGATTGATTGCCGCAAGAGCGATGGTCATGTCTGCTTCAACCTGCCCCACTTTATCATCGTGCAATTTAGCAAGTTCAAAGGCTTGTTGAGCCTGTTCAGCACTTGAATCTGTTAAACCTGCATAAAGTTCAATTCGTGCAAGTACATTTAAAATACTTATCTGATCGACAGGTGTTGCATCGATAGGCAATGTTTTTTGTAATTCCTGTGCTTGCGTATAGGCAGTAGGAACATTGTTTTCGGCTAATAGCCGTGTTTCGCTAACTTTACTGCGCCACAATTCCAATACGTTGGCAGCGTGCGCGATGCCACAAAATGAAAACATTAGCCATAGCATCAAAAGCAAAAAGCGACGAGACATGTTCATATTAGAAGCGAACCGTCACCGTTCCACCAATTTGCATATCATTCGCATAGACGTTTTGTGGCATGGTTTGCGAACCGTAATAAGAACTGCGTAACGTATTGAGTAAATTCATTGCGTCAACCGAAACTGAAAAATGCGTGTTAATTCGATAACCCATTGAAGCATCTAGCCAGCCATAACCATTCGTGTAACCAGGTAATGTACCAACGCCAACAAAATTGTTAATACTGCTCAAAAACGTGCTGCGCCAATTGTAAGCAATTCTGGTCGAAAATCCATTTTTTTCGTACATCCCCACAATGTTATAACTGTGTTTAGAAAGATTTTGTAGCGGTACTTTTTGACCTAAAATACTGCTCGGCGTTTCGCTATCAATAAACGTGTAATTAGTCTGCATTCCCAAACCATTTAGCCAACTGGGCAAAAAATCATAGAACTGCTGATAACCTGTTTCGAACCCTTTAATAGTAGCGTTATTGTTATTTTGTGGACGACTGACTTGATAATTCACACCATCGTAAGTTTCTGTATTACTCACGGTGGTGATAAAACCATCGACTTTTTTCAAAAAACCAGTGAGATACACCGAAGTCGTTTTGTTGAAATATTTTTCCAATGAAACGTCAAAATTGTCCGCGTAAATAGGTTTTAAGTTCGGATTACCCGCACTGCCTTGATTAAGTGCTGGCGTAACAGTATTAGGAATAAGTGTGAGCGAGGGTGAAAGTTGATCAAAATTTTGGCGTGTCACGGTTTGAGATACTGCACCTCTTAAATACAAACTTGGCGTAAATTTATAACGCATATTGATACTGGGCAAATAATCAAGATAACGGCTATTTAAATCAATCGGCTGTGTCGTACCACTATTCGGTAGCGTTTGATTTCCATTCACAGATTCGAGCGTCCTCACCACCCGCAAACCGACATTGCCATCGATAGGCAACGCTGTTGTTTCAAATTTACTCATCAAATAACCGGCTTGTGTTTCTTCGTTAATGTTCCAAATACTAAGCGGATTCCCTGCTGTCGGAATAGGGGTGGTAATTCCAAACGCATTACGCAATCGCGCCACATCGCGAGCGGTTGATAAATCACTAATTAAATAATTGCTAATACTTGTGCCGTTGCCGCCTAAAAAATCTTGATTTGGATTCGCCATGACATAGCCAGGTTTGTCAGCAACTGAAATGCCTTTTACCGCCGCATCACCAAAAATCAAACCGCTGTCATTGGTCGCGCCACGTTTAGCATAACGAAAACCTGCGGAAATTGATTTAACAAAACTATGAGAAAAATCGTAAGTCCCATCAAATTGCGCGGTTGCTAAATCGCCATTAAATGGTCTGGCGCGATAAGCCATGCTGGCATATTGCAAATTGGCGGGATTGAGTAAATTGGTACCACTGATGCTTGTCGCAGGAATTGAACCCGATAAATCTTGATTAAATTGCGCGACCGTACCATTCATCACAGGGCCTGAGTAAAACAGATTATTAAAACTTTTGGTGTAACTTAAATCCGTTTTGAGCGTTAGCGCGTCTTTGTTCCAACTGCCACCAATGGCGGCTTGTTTAGTTCTGTCCACTGTATCACGAGCAAAACCAAGAACAGAAACTGGCGCGTTGAGCCAACTAATGCTTTGTAAATCATTGGTATTAGGAAATAATTTTGGGCTGCCAGGCACAAATGTTGATGAAGGCGAGACGTTAATTTGATTGGAATTTTGAATCGTTTTAAATTCGGCATAATTGCCTTCAGCGTAAAGTTCAAGATTATCCGACGGTCGCCATTGCAACGTTAAATTACTTGCCATACGATTGCGTTGACCTAGACTGGATGTTTCTGACGTGCCATTTGGCACAATCACACTTTGTCCAGCGATGATATTATTGTTCACTGTCGGATTGCCCGCACTTTTTTGATCTTCACGATAAGCACGTTCTTGATAAGTAAAATTCATTAACGCGCCGAACTCCCCGAAATCTTCCGTTTTCCAGCGATCGCTGAGCAACGTAGAAAATTGCGGGCGTTGCATATCAGCAAGGTCGCCATGAATAACCCGCGCTGAACCGAATAGTTGCCGTCCTGCAAAATCAAAAGGACGATGCGTACGTAAATCAATCGTACCGCCAACGCCACCTTCAATATTATTTGCCGATGAGGTTTTATAAACATCCAAACCAGCAACCATTTCAGAGGGAATATCGGCAAAATCAAGTGTTCGTCCGGCGCCGGCAGTGAAAACTTCACGACCATTTAAAAGCGTTTCCATTTGTGTCAAACCACGGATGGCAACGCCTGAGCCTTCGCCTCTATCCCGAAGAATTTGCACACCGGTCACACGCGACAGTGCATCGGTAACATTGAAATCGGGCAATTTGTTAATGTCGTCAGCAACGACAGAATCCACAATTTCGAGCTTATCACGTTTAATTTCTTGCGACGATGCCAGACTCGCGTGTTTTCCAACAATGAGCATTGGTTCAAGTTCGATTTCATTAGCCTCGTCGCCAGAACTCGTATTTTCTGCAAATACTAATGACGAATTCGTTGCCATCAATATCAAAAAACCAACCTTTGGTAACTGTTTCATTATCTTGCCCTCACTCTTAATTTTGTTAAACCGCTAAATCGTTCACACTCAAAATTGCCAGCAAAATCGACACAATAATCCCTGCAATCATAATCCCTAACGTAATAATCAAAGCCGGTTCAAGTAACGCCAGCATCCGTGCAATCGACATTCGCAATTGTTTGTCATAAATCGTGGCGACGCGTAAAAGCATTTCTTCTAAATGCCCTGTTTCTTCGCCCATTTTTATCATTTGCATCGCCATTTTTGGGAAAATCGCTTTTTGTTCGAGCGCGTCAAATAAGGTTTTCCCTTGTTTAATTTGTTCTTCGGTGTCATGTAACGCGGCAGCAATCACTAAATTATCAACGGTTTCGCGTACGATAATAAATGCTGACAAAATCGACACGCCATTTCCTAAAAGTGTTCCCAATGTGCGCGTCACGTTAGCAACTTCTTTGTTTAAAATCGTCGCGCCAACCAACGGTAATTTTAACCAGCGACCATCCCAGACTTTTTTCGTGTCTGGATTGGCGAGCTGAAAATTAAAATAACTGATGACACCAATGACACTACCAATTACTGCCCACCAATAACTTTGCAACCAATTTGCCAACCCGACAACAATTTGCGTTGAAACAGGTAACGCCTTCCCTGCGCTGGCAAACATTTCACTAAATTGCGGCACAACAAACGTCAACATAATGAACAACGAAGCGAGCGACATAACCAACAAAATAGTCGGATAAATTAACGCAGTGCTGACGGTGTCTTTTAATTCTTGTGAACTTTCCAAATAACTCGCCAAACGACTTAATACATCGCCTAAATTTCCGCCTGCTTCACCTGCGCGAATCATGTTTAAATAAAATTTACTGAACACGCCTGTTTGCTGTTCCAGTGCATCGGCAAGCGATACGCCGCTTTTGACTTTTTCTAACACGCGCCCGATGAGTTTATTTAATGTTTCATCGCTGGCTAAATCCATTAACACAATGAGCGAACGGTCTAACGGCAAACCTGATTCCAATAACGTTGCTAATTCGCCGGTTAGTAACACGATGCTTTTGTTCGATAATTTGTTTCGCTGTCCGTTTAAATTTAATCCTAGAAAAGTTTGCCGCTTTGCCGGTTTGACACGAATTGGAATGTAGCCATCGGCTTGCAATTGCTGCACACAACTGATTTCATCGAGGGCTTCACGTTCGCCCTCTTCGGTTTCACCGGCAGTATTGACAACTTGATAGAAAAATAAGGTCATGTTAATTCTCCGCCGTCACGCGCATCACTTCTTCAATCGTCGTCACGCCTTGCAACACTTTTTGCAAACCATTTTCATACAACGTCGTCATGCCTTCTTCACGCGCTAACGTTTCAATTTTTCCTGCTTCAGAATGTGCCATAATCAATTTACGAATCGGGTCAGTCATCGGCAAAAATTCGATAATGGCTAATCGTCCACGATAACCCAAACCGCCACATGAAGCGCAACCGACCGGTTTAAAAAGCGTAATTTCACCGTCAGGTTTAAAACGCCGCAAACGTATTTCGTCAATCACTTCATTTGGTGCAACATAAGATTGTTTGCACGCGGTGCAAAGTTGTCGAACCAAACGTTGCGCTAAAATGCCATTCACGGTTGAAGTCAGTAAATACTCCTCCAAACCCATATCCAGCAAACGTGTGACACCGCCTGCTGCATCATTTGTATGTAACGTTGACAACACCAAATGCCCTGTCAGGGCAGATTGTACTGCAATTCGCGCCGTTTCCAAATCTCGCATTTCCCCAATCATAATTACGTCTGGGTCTTGGCGTACAATCGAGCGCAATGCCACCGCAAACGTCAGCCCAATTTGCGGTTTGGCTTGAATTTGATTGATACCATCCATTTGATATTCCACAGGGTCTTCGACAGTGATAATTTTTCGCGCAGTTGTGTTAAGTTGTTTTAATGCCGCATACATTGTGGTTGATTTACCCGAACCTGTCGGACCAGTGATTAGAATAATGCCATGCGGTTGCGCGAGAACATCGAGGAAGAGTTGCAACTGTCGTCCTGCAAAACCTAAGGCTTGAAAATCCAAGACCGTATTTTCTTTATCCAGCAAACGAATTACCACGCTTTCGCCGTACATCGTGGGAATGGTCGAAACGCGCAAATCCAATTCTTTGCCGAGCATTTGCACTTTTATTCGTCCATCTTGCGGCAAACGGCGTTCGGCAATGTTGAGTTTTGCCATAATTTTAATACGCGAAATCACGGCTGCTGTTGATTTAACGGGTGGTGCGTCAATATCTTGTAAAACCCCATCCACACGCAAACGTACTTTTAAACTTTGCTCAAACGGTTCGATATGAATATCCGAGGCTTTCACTTCAATGGCGCGTTGCATAATCGCATTTACCATTTTGATAACAGGAGCTTCGCTGGCTAAATCTTTTAAATGCGCCAAATCTTCTTCACCCAATTCATCAAACGTTAAATCATCAAGCAATGTATCGTTTTTGTTTTGTCCTTCGTCATATTGCACAGCAATCGCGGCATCAATTTCAGATAAAACACCGACTTGCGGCACAATCGTTTTGCCTGTTGCAAGACGCAAAGCGTTCAAAACAAAATCATCTTCGGGGTCGAGCATTGCAACCGTGAGTGTTGTTTCGTCAGCATTTAATCCCGTTAAATGGTAATGCTTCAAAAAACGTAGCGAAATTTCATCTGGTAAAACTTTTTCTAATGGATATTGCTCTGGCGTGATTTTAGAAAAATCGCCACTTTCAACAAATGCCAATGCAACATCTAATTCAGAACACAACCCAAGTTTAATCAGCAACGCGGGTAAACTTTCTGCGACAGCGGTTTTTTGCATTCGTTCCACTTTTTTTAAATCGGAAGCGGAAACTTTGCCTTTATTTTGTAGAACAGTGAGAAATGACATACGTTTGAAATTGTGACAGTTGAATCGAATCAAGGGTCAACTATGATAATCTATGTTTAACGCGGATGCTGTGGCATTCCTGATTTTTTTATTTTTCTTTTGAGGCATTCTTTTGAACACCAAAAATACCACCGATTTAAGCGAATTATTACGCGGCACACACGAAGTTTTACTTGAAGCAGAATTGATTAAAAAACTCGAAGAAAATCGTCCGCTTCGCATCAAAGCAGGTTTTGACCCCACTGCCCCCGATTTACATTTAGGTCACACGGTTTTAATTAACAAACTTAAACAATTCCAAGATGCTGGACATGAAATTTTATTTTTGATTGGTGATTTCACGGGCATGATTGGCGACCCGACGGGTAAAAACGTCACACGCAAACCGCTTTCGCGCGAAGATGTTGAAGCGAATGCAAAAACCTATCAAGACCAGATTTTCAAAATTCTCGACCCTGAAAAAACAACGGTGATGTTCAATTCAACGTGGATGAATGCGATGTCGTCGGCGGAGTTAATTCAACTCGCGGCAAAAAATACGGTGGCGCGTATGCTTGAGCGTGACGATTTTCATAAACGTTTCACGGGAAATCAGCCGATTGCGATTCATGAATTTTTATATCCGCTTATTCAAGGCTACGATTCTGTGGCGATGAAAGCCGATGTTGAATTAGGCGGCACAGACCAAAAGTTTAATTTATTGATGGGACGACAACTGCAAGAAGCCTTCGGACAAAAACCGCAAGTCGTGATGATGATGCCGATTTTAGAAGGTTTGGACGGCGTACAAAAAATGTCAAAATCGCTCAATAATTACATTGGCATTGCCGACGCGCCTGATGAAATGTTTGGCAAAATTATGTCGATTAGCGACGAATTGATGTGGCGTTATTTTGAATTACTCAGTTTCCGCCCGATGTCTGAAATTGCCGCTTGGAATTCTGAATGTCAAAACGGCGTAAATCCACGCGATTACAAAGTGAAATTAGCACAAGAAATTATTGCCCGTTTCCACGACGAAGTGGCAGCGGTCAAAGCCTTAGAAAATTTTGAAGCCCGTTTTCAACGTGGCGCGATTCCTGACGAAATGGATGAAGTGGAATTAAAAATTGACGGTGCAAATTTAGGCATTGCGAATTTGTTAAAAGAAGCGAATTTAACAGCCAGCACTTCGGAGGCGATTCGGATGATTAACCAAGGCGCAGTGAAAATTGATGGTGAGCGAGTTGATAATCCTAAATTAGAAATTGCTGTTGGTTCAACGCACGTTTATCAAGTTGGAAAACGGAAGTTTGCACGGGTTAAAGTTGTTGAATTTGATTGATAAATATCTTCTGTTTTAAAGTGATAATTCAATGTATTAAGGGATAAATTTTGTAAATTGACTTACATCAAAATCTAATCCATACTTTTCCTGCGGTATTTAATAATAACTAATGAGGAGACAATTATGGCTTTAATTACTTGGACAGCTGAACAATACGCGACTAACGTGGGTTTTGCTGACGAAGAGCATCGTATTTTGTTTGATAAATTAAATAAACTTTATGATTTAGCAACTGGCGGCGCGGAACGCTCTGCGATTGGCGCACAGTTGGACGATTTAATTGCTTATGTGGTTGATCATTTTGCTCATGAAGAACGTGAAATGTTGGCGAAAAATTACGCTGCATTTGACGCGCACAAGGCAGAACACACCGCGTTAATTGGCATTTGCGCTGACTTGCAAAAGAAATTCCATGCCGGCGAAGCAGATGTTACCGAAGAAGTTGGTCAATTAGTTAAAGGTTGGTTGGACAGTCATATTCCGACATTTGATTTTGGTTATAGCAGTACCATTGGTTAGTTAATTAACAATTTGTAAAGGCTTGCGAATGTAAAAGTTCGCAAGCCTTTTTTTATGCCTGTCATTTTAGAATGGTTCGAATTCATTTTAGTGCGTACAGTTCGGGGTAATTCGTTTTAAAATGCGCGGTACATTTGCCTATTAACCTAAATAACAAGAGAACGCTTTATGACAACAACCACAACTTTAACGCATAGCCATTGGTCATCACGGTTTGCATTTATTTTAGCCGCGACGGGTTCGGCAGTCGGTTTAGGTAACATTTGGAAATTTCCCTATATCACGGGCGAAAATGGCGGAGGTGCGTTTGTCGTCGTGTATTTAGCGTGTGTATTACTGATTGGTATTCCAATCATGATTGCCGAAACAATGATGGGACGACGTAGCCAACGTAATCCGATTGAAACCATGGAATTACTAACGCAAGAAGCGCAAGCCGATAAAAATTGGCATTATCTCGGCTGGATGGGCGTTATTGCAGGCGCGTCGATTTTGTCTTATTACAGCGTCATTGCCGGTTGGGCGAGCGCGTATGTTTTCAAAGCCTTCACCGGCAGTTTTTTTGATGCCGATGCGGCAAGTATTCAAACCTTGTTTGAAAATTTTATCGCCAGTCCAGTGCAATTGATTTTTTGGCATAGCCTTTTTATGGGCGCGACTATGTGGATTGTGGCGCGGGGCGTAAATAATGGATTAGAAAAATCTGTGCGTTTTTTAATGCCGAGCTTGTTTGTATTGCTAATTTTATTAGTTGGTTATGCGATGACAACGAACAGTTATGAACGCGGTTTGCATTTCATGTTCAATTTAGATTTTAGTACCTTAACGCGCAATTCCGTTTTAACCGCAATGGGTCATGCGTTTTTCACATTGAGTTTGGGCATGGGCGCAATTATGGTTTATGGCGCGTATTTACCCAAAAACATATCAATTGCCAAAACCGCTTATTTAGTTGCTGCCGCAGATACTGTCGTCGCGTTACTAGCGGGAATTGCAATTTTTCCTCTGGTTTTTGAAAATGGTTTACATCCCGCTTCAGGACCAGGGTTAATTTTTCAAACGCTACCGATTGCATTTGGCAATATGACTGGCGGTTGGCTCATGGGAATTTTGTTTTTTGTATTACTGGTTGTGGCGGCGTTATCGTCCTCGATTTCATTGATTGAACCGGCTGTTGCATGGTTAATTGAAAACAAAAATTTTTCGCGTCAAAAAGCCTGTATTTGGACAGGGTTAGGAACATGGTTTTTAGGATTAGGTACGGTATTCTCGTTTAATATTTGGGCAAATGTTCACTTCTTTGAACGCACCATTTTTCAATTACTCGATTATGTCACGGCAAATTTAATGTTACCGATTGGCGGATTCTGCATTGCCGTTTTCGCAGGCTGGATTATGAAACGCGAACACAGCGAAAGTGAATTACAAATGCCATGTAAACCCGCTTACGAAGTATGGCGTGTGTTAGTGCGTTACGTTGCTCCTGCCTCAATCTTTTTAGTATTTTTGCACGTCATTGGAGTGTTATAAATGACGCGCGTAGAAAAAAGCGCGTTGGTTAAATTCTCCGCGCAACAAATGTTTGATTTAGTCAATGACATTGAAGCCTATCCAAAATTTTTGCCGTGGTGCAGCGGCAGTCGCATTATCAAACGTGACGGTAATTTAATTGAAGCGGAATTGTCGATTTCAAAAGGCGGCTTTCAGAAAAATTTTTCAACCCGAAATCAGTTGGAGTACGGCAGCAAAATGACAGTTTCTTTACTCGATGGTCCTTTTTCGCATTTAACCGGTGAATGGAATTTTTTAGTGTTGCGCGACGATGCCAGCAAAATTTCACTCGATTTAGAATTTGAATTATCGGGAAAATTGGCAAGTTTAGCGTTTGGCGCAGTATTCAATCAGATTTGCAACACGATGGTGAGTTCATTTACGCAACGCGCCAAAGAGGTTTACGCGCTATGATTGATGTTGAAGTAGTTTACGCAACGCCAGAAAAACAAACGTTGTTAATCGTTCATGTGCCGAAAAAAAGTAATGTAACTGACGCGATTAAATACTCAGGAATCTTGTCTCAGTTCCCCGAACTCAAATTGGAAACATTACATGTAGGAATTTTTTCAACGCCCTGTGAATTAGGACGTGAAGTAAAATCCAATGAGCGAATAGAGATTTATCGACCGTTACAAAATGATCCAAAAGAAGCGCGGCGGCAACGGGCGTTGAAGAAATAGAAAATTATCACAAAAAAATCGCCTCTTGCTTTAAGCTAAGGCGATTTTTTTATTCCATTCAACGTATCGAGTGTAATTTAATGACGGTGTCATGTTCATGAAAATCACCCTGCCTATCGTTAGCGGCTTGAATGGTCTCTAACGTTTTAGGGCTTTGACGGTGATTCACAAAATAACTATTCCCTTCAATTTTCTTCGCCATTTTTTTTGATTCCGACGCTAAATCCGCAATATCAACATGGGAATGGCAATGAATGGTTGTCATGGGCGAAACTAAACCTACCGATAAACTGGTCATTGGGAAAAAACATTTTTCACCTGTACGATTTTCTGCTCGAATACCGCCTGCCTCAACATCTGTAGGCGTGTAATAATTCGGCACTAATTCTTCAAACGCATCCAATACTTTTTGACAGCGTTCGAGCCAATCTTCACCAGTAAAAATCACAATAAAATCGTCACCACCAATATGCCCAATGCGCCCACTTTCGGCGGGTATACATTGTTTTAATGTTGTTGCGACAGCTTTAATAATGTCATCGCCCGCGCTATAACCATAAATATCGTTAAACGGCTTGAAATTATCCAAATCAAAATAACCAAAACCAAACGATGTTTTGCTCGCAAGCAGTTGATTAACCTGTTCATTCATCGGTACGCTACCCGGTAATAATGTCAGTGGATTCGCGTGTTTAGCATTATCGATTTGTTGCAACGTAATTTTTTCTAATAACGACAAGATAGTTGCAATGCCTGCATATTTCCCCTTACGCGTAATGATAAATGCCTGTTCATGACGCATAGTCGAGGTCAATTGTTGACTCACTGATTCAATAGGCGTGTTGTGATCAATACTTAGTGGGATTTGATCGATAAAGGTTTTAATCGGTTTACGCCCGTATAATTCCATGCCGTAACGACTTGAAAATAATTTCGACAGAAAAATATCACGAAAAATAATGCCCGACGCAATATCAAAATCTACCAGTGGCAGAATGGTTAATTCTGGGTGTTGTTGAAAAAGATTCATCACATCGCTAATCAATGTATCTGCTGAAATCGGCGCAATAAAACGGCTGATTGCATCCACAGATGTTGAATTTACCCACACGGGTTTCTTTTCCGAGGAATCTTCAGGTAAGAAAATGTCCACATCAATTTTTCCTAATGGCATTGCGGCAGGTCTTGCTAAGTAATAACCTTGCCCGTGAGAAATACCTAATTTTTCAATCGTTTTAAATTCGGCTTCAGTCTCAATGCCTTCGGCGATAACATTGCAATTAAGCGAACTAGCAATGCCTTGAATTGAACGAACAAAATTAAGTTTGACCGAATCATTTTGTAATTCTTGAATAAAATGCTGATCGATTTTGACATATTCAGGCAGTAGTTCTGACCACAAACGTAAGCTTGAATACCCTGCCCCTAAATCATCTAACGCAATTTCAAAGCCCATACCGCGGTAGTGCATCACCGCTTCGCGCATTAGTTCGTAGTCGTCGGTAGGCTTATGTTCAGTTAATTCAATGACGACGCTATGCGGATTTAAACCAAATTGGTCTAAATAACGCAATGTTTCGCCCGTTTTAAATTCAGGTTGCAACAAAACGTGTGGACTGACATTTAGAAATAATTTTGCATCCAAATTAAAATCCGCAAAATGTTTAATACTCAATTCACGACAAACAAATTCTAGTTGTGAACTCAAACCATAGCGTTCTGCAATGTCAAACAAATTAAGAGGGCTATGCAACGGACTATTCGACGGACCTCGAATCAGTGCTTCATAACCAATAATTTTCTTTTGTGAAATAGAAACAATGGGTTGAAAGTGTGGTGTAAGTTTTTTGTGTTCTAGGATTGTAATCAGTTCTTGTTGCAATGCGGACACTGGAAAATACCTATTTTTGATAAAAAATTACCGTCAGCATAATTTATTTTCATGACAATGTTGTGACAATTGTGACAGCTCAATGACGTAATTGTAATGTAAAGTTGAGTTTTAACACGGGAGCATAAGCAACTGGCGATGTACTTGCCATTTTGCACGCTAACCATAGAAATAATAGCAAAAGCGTTATGATAGCGAATTAAAAAGTCTGGCGTATTGCGGTATAATCACACCGGTTGTCACATTGAGGAGTGAAATAAGTGATGAAAATTTTTGTCATTAGTTTGTTAAATAGCGATAATCGCAGGGCTAACACTACAACTAAGTTAACAAACAAAGGAATACAATTTGAGTTTTTAGATGCTATAGATGGTCGAACCAGTCATCACCCCTATTTGGGAAATTATAATGAATCTGCTTTTTTAATCAATCGCCGTAGAAAAGCGGCTTTAGGTGAATTAGGTTGTTATGTTAGTCATTTAATAGCATGGGAAAAATGTATTGAACTAAATGAACCCGTGGTTGTGTTAGAAGATGATTTTGAATTAACGGATAACTTTATTGACGGATTAAATTTTATAGCGAATTTGACAGATGAGGTGCCTTTTATTCGTTTGGAACCATTGGAATCAAAAATGGTTTTAAATTCACATAAGGGGGCGTTTTTTTCATTAGTTAAGCAATTAAATATCTCTATGCGTGCTACAGGCTATGTTGTAACGCCTAATGGTGCAAAAAATCTTTTACAAAAAGGCAGAGAAATTCGTTGTCCTATTGATCTTTATTTGAAATATAGTTTTTTACATAAACAACCTATGTACGCGTTAGTTCCGCACATTATCCACCACTCGCACTCAGGCATCGCCTCAATTATTGGAGATGATATAAGAATTCAACGAGAACGAGGATTGACACTACAATTAAAACGATTTTTTTTCAGATGGTTTTATATTGCAGCTAATACAATAACAAATTTAAATAACCATCCACTTAGCTAAATCATGGTTCTAATGGATATTTTTAATTTTGCATTGCAGCATTTGTAGATTAGGGCATATTATCTGGACGATGAAAAACGTATTTTTGGAGAATAGTCATGGTCTCAATTCGTTCACCAGCCGTTGCAGGTACATTTTATCCAGCCAATCCAGAAATATTACGAAAAGCGTTAGCAAAAAAGAAATCTCGTCAAATTAAAACTATCGATTTAAGAAATTCAGGCGATACCGCTGGAGATAAACAACAAGTTGTGGGGTATGGGGCTTATGTCATTAACTAATCAACAACAGCAAATATTGCTAAAAACCGCTAAAGATTCTATTGCTCATGGTTTGGAATATGGCAAAGCATTAGCCGTGAATGCAAAAGAGTATCCCGAAGAATTACAGGCAATTCGCGCCACATTTGTGACATTAGAAATTAACGACCATTTGCGTGGTTGTGTTGGAATGTTGGAAGCGGTTCGCCCGTTAGTTGTCGATATTGCAGAAAATGCTTTTTTAGCTGCATTTGATGACTACCGTTTCCCACCCGTCTGTGCAGAAGAATATTCGTATTTAAACATACACCTTTCTATTCTCAGCCCCGCCGAGCGGATTATTTTTAACTCAGAAGACGATTTAATTCATCAATTGAATCCACACGTTGACGGTTTGATTCTGCAAGAAGGTGCGTTGCGTGGGACATTTTTACCTTCGGTATGGGATTCGTTGCCTGCACCGCAGCAATTTTTACAACATCTAAAATTGAAAACAGGTTTAACGCGGCATTATTGGTCAAAAACATTGCACGTCTATCGTTATCATTGCGAAGTTATCACTTGATTTCCGACCTATCAAAGCCTGTAAGCCTTTAACATCATTTTAAGATTTGCAGGTTTTTGAAGGTCTTTGATGTCACGTTTTAATTTTGTAATCGAAAATTTCATGGCATTCATGTCATCTTGCAACGCTTTTAGCACTTGTTTCATCGACAATGGTAAATGCGATGGAATATTCAAATGTTCCCGAAAAGGTGATTCCACTAAAACAATTTCTTGATTCAATTCATCGAGCTGCGTTTGCAAAATTTTATTGAAATGTCTTAACCGATTTTCGGCAATGGTATTTAGTTGCGTTTGATTGATTTGTTCAATTTCCAGTTGCAACGCCAACAATTGCAATAAATCTTTTTTGGCATAAGCCGTATTCGCACGTTGCATCAATTTTGTTTTTCGATTACGTTCCTCTTCATCAGGTTCACGATCGGGATGCAACACCGCAACAAGCTGTCGAAAAACCGCTTGTATAGATTTACTCATATTTTGTGCATCTTCTTTTTCTTGAGCCACTATTTCGAGCTGTTTTGCGGATTTTTTACGATGATTACGCCTTTCTTCAGGGGCATCATCGTAAAATATTTCGGCGATAAAATCATCTTGTTCTGGGTATTCAGCATCGAAATCTGTATCACTGTATCGGTTGTACAGCTCTTTTAATTCATCTTTTCCGTGCTGGCTAATCAATTCCATCGTTACAGTCGTCAGAATGTCTTTGATTTTTGCTTTATCCGTTTTTTTGAATGATTTGTCACCATACGCCTCGTCCAACAAATGTACTAATTTAATGCGATGCGCGTTGTAACTGTCCCACAGCGGTTGATATTCATCATGGACACGATGCTGATATTTTGGAATCGCATCGTGCCATTCTTGCAGCACGGTTTTTTGCGCCTCAATTTTTTTTCTTAACGCATTAAATTTTTGCTGCGCCTTAGATGACACCGATTTTTCAGTGTCATCATGAATGTGAATAATTCGATTAGACATAATTTAATTTTGTGCCAGTTTGTCTTCTGTTTCCAAAACCAATTGCGTCGTTTTCAACACGGTGTCAGGATTTAAACTCATCGAATCAATGCCCACTTCCACCAAGAATTGCGCCATTTCAGGATAATCAGACGGGGCTTGTCCACACAAACCACAATGTTTACCGTTACGTTTAGAACCTGCTACCGCGAGACGAATCATCTCTTTTACACCGTCGTCACGTTCATCAAAATCTTCTGCCAAAATCGCTGAATCTCTATCAACGCCTAATGTGAGCTGTGTTAAATCATTCGAGCCAATCGAAAAACCGTCGAAATGCTGCGAAAATGCATCAATCGAAATCACGTTATTGGGAATTTCGCACATAACGTAAATCTGTAAACCATTTTCGCCACGTTTCAAACCCAATTGCGCCATGTAACCCAACACTTTTTTGGCTTCTTGAACTCGTCGGCAGAAAGGAATCATCAAAATGACATTGGTCAATCCCATGTCGTCGCGGATACGTTTCATCGCCGCGCATTCGAGTGCAAACCCTTCGGCGTACGCTGGATGCGTGTAGCGTGACGCGCCACGAAAACCAATCATCGGATTTTCTTCATCAAATTCAAACCAGCGTCCGCCGAGCAACGTCGCGTATTCATTGGTTTTAAAATCCGACATTCGCACGACAACCGGTTTTGGATAAAACGCCGCGCCAATTGTGCCAACGCCTTCGGCTAATTTACTGATAAAGAATTCTTGCGGCGAATCGTAATGGCGCGTTAGTTTCGCTAGTTGCTCGCGTTCATTTGCATCTTGCACGCGTTCAGGATGAATCAACGCCATCGGATGTGCTTTGATATATTCAGTAATGATGAATTCCATCCGCATCAGCCCCACGCCATCATTGGGCAAAAAACTAGTTTTGAATGCTACTTCTGGGTTGGCAATATTGAGCATAATATGGGTTTTAGGGCGTTTCATGCCCGCTAAATCGGTTGTTTGAACATTAAAATTCAAAATTCCCGCATACACTTTCCCCACATCGCCTTCGGCACACGATACAGTGACAGGCGTATTGTTTTGAATGGTCGTGGTCGCGTTTTCACAACCGACTACCGCTGGAACGCCTAATTCACGCGAAATAATGGCGGCGTGACATGTGCGCCCGCCTCGATTTGTCACAATCGCCGAAGCCATTTTCATTACAGGCTCCCAATCAGGTGTAGTCATATCAGCAACCAAAACTTCCCCAGCCTTAAAACTGCTGAGCTGTTGAGGATTTTCAATGATTCGCGCGGTGCCCGTGGCGATTTTGCTGCCCACTGAATGACCGGTGATAATTGGTTCGGCAGTTTCGTTGAGCGTGTATTGCTCTAACATCATGCCGCGCAATTGAGAAACTACCGTTTCAGGTCGTGCTTGGACAATATAGAGCGTGCCATCGATGCCATCTTTTGCCCATTCCATATCCATCGGTTTGGCTTTACCCGCTTTGGCACTGTAGTGTTTTTCGATTTTGATGGCGTAATCAGCAAGCGTCAACACATCCGAGTCAGTAATACAAAAACGGTTTCGCTCTTCGC
The DNA here is from genome assembly GCA_903834465.1 of uncultured Pseudomonadota bacterium. Classification (GTDB taxonomy): domain Bacteria; phylum Pseudomonadota; class Gammaproteobacteria; order Methylococcales; family Methylomonadaceae; genus UBA10906. The sequence continues at coordinate 44,821 of CAILJB010000112.1, forward strand.
TGGACGTAACGATATTGTGTGTAGATTCACGAGTGCTGCGGTCGCTGTAAATCATTTTGATTTTTTTTGCGCCTAATGTTCGCCGCAAAACCGCGCGGTATCCTTGTTCAAACGTCGGTTTATGCACATAAAATTCGTCAGGATCGACAGAACCTTGCACCACATTTTCGCCCAAACCATACGCCCCCGTAATAAACACTACATCGCTAAAACCTGATTCTGTATCGAGCGAAAACATCACCCCGCTAGCTGATAAATCGGAACGCACCATTTTCATAATTCCGATAGATAAAGCGAGTTTGAAATGGTCGAAGCCTTGGTCAACACGATAATGAATGGCGCGGTCAGTGAATAAACTAGCAAAACAACGCTTGCACGATTCGAGTAACGCTGCCTCGCCGCGAATGTTTAAATAAGTATCTTGTTGCCCTGCAAAACTAGCAGTTGGTAAATCTTCAGCGGTAGCCGAACTGCGAACGGCAACGCTTAACTCTTCGCCATATTCGTTTTGAAGTTGTTTGTAAGCGGCGAGAATTTGTTGCTGCAAATCATCGGGCAATGGCGCGGCATAAATAATTTCACGCGCTTTGCGAGCGCGTTTAGCAAGGTCATTTACATCTTCGGGATTTAAATTGTCTAATGCCTCATGCAATACTTCCCAGCCATTTGCTTTATCTAAAATATATCGGTAAGCCTCCGCCGTAATAGCAAAACCGTTAGGAATTTGTACCCCTTGCGCCCCTAATTCTCGATACATCTCACCCAAAGAAGCATTTTTACCACCCACAAGTGGCACGTCATCAATCGTTAATTCGTTGAACCAGCGAATATAATTTACTTGTTGTGTCATGTTGTTCTCCTTGGAGAGGATGAAATAATTTTTCCAACGATAACACCTTGTTATCGACTTGAATAACGTGAGTTTGTTCGTTGGTAGTCAGTGGTTGAGCTGTTTTGAGTTGTTGCTGTAATACCTCTAATGTCGCTTCAGAGATGTCATTGTTAAGCTGTTGCCGTTGAATAATACGACAACTTAATTCTTCTTCTGTTGCCTGAAAATCTAAAATCACAAATCGTACTTGCTGAGTTGCCGCTAGTGTTTGAAATAAAGCGCGTTGCTCAAATTTGAGAAAAGTAGCATCAATTATTACCGAAAAACCAGCCGCGAGAATATCAACAGCAAAATCAGCAAGTGTTTGATAAGTTTGCGGCGTGTGTTCTGCACTGTATTTATTTTTTGATTTTGAAAATAAACGTTGCCGCTCAACGTCTGAACGTAAATGAACCATACCCAACGTTTCGGCTAACTTTGCGCTAAAAGTAGATTTTCCCGAACCAGAATACCCATGCGTAATCAGCAAAAATGGCGTTTTAAACCTGCTAAATTTTTCCGCTAAAGCAGCGTAACTTTTTGCGGCATATAAATGTGACGGCTCGCGTAATAAAGCAACCTTGGTGCGAACTAACGCCCGATAGACCAAATAATAACGCAGTAAATTTAAACCATGATAATCACCGCTATGATGCAAATAGCGATTTAAAAAACGGTAGGCAAATGGTTTTAAATTATGCTGTTCTAAATCCATCATCACAAAAGCCACTTCATCAATCACATCAATCCAACGCAACGCAGGATTAAATTCAATGCCATCAAACGGCGTGACGCAATTATCAAGCACCGCAATATTCCCTAAATGCAAATCACCGTGACATTCTCGAATAACCCCTTGTTGTTTACGCTGCCGAATTAGAGATTCATTTTTCAGCAATTCTTGCTCACCCCAATTTTCTAACTCTGTCAATTGCTGTAAAAACCTGTCATTCTCAACCAGCGGGTAAATATTCGCGAAATTTCCTAAAAACCAATGGCGAATTTCTGTTATCGAGCCATAACAACTATCGGTGGTATCCACATTGGCATGATGATGAAAATTCGCAACAAGGTCGGCAAGTTGGTCAATAATTTCTACCTCCAAACGACCTTGATTTACCATTTCACTCAACACTTGAGATGCCGTGAATTGCTGCATTTGCAGCGCGTAATCAATGATTTCACCGTCACCATTTATTTGAGCATTTTTTACTGTTCCCGTAATCGGCACAACTTGTAAATAAAGGTTTGTCGCAAAACGGCGATTCAGGCGCAATTCTTCTTCGCAGTAAAAACTCCGTTTTTCTAACGTCGAAAAATCTAAAAAATCAAACTGAACCGGCTTTTTAATTTTATACGCATATTGCCCCGTCAATATCACCCACGAAATATGTGTTTCAATTAATTCAATCGCGCTCACAGGATGCGGATAAGCGTCCAGTTTAAGCAGTGATTGAATTAACGTCATGAAAGTATCTCGTATCTATCAATCACCGTAATACGCCAGCAGCGCAAGAATAATTATCTAATACCTGCACATAATTGGCGCGTTCATACGCGCTGGGATCAATCGCATTTTGTTGACTAACGCTCCCTTTAAGCTGACCAATCGATTCATAGTCATGTTCAACGAGCCATTGTTCTAATTCTGTCAAGATATTGGTTAAATGCCCTGCCCCGTGCTTGAGTAATACACTGCAAAGCTGTACTACATCTGCACCCGCCAGTAATGCTTTCAATATATCGGGCGTTTCGTGAAAACCACCCGTGACCGCTATCGATAAATGCGTACGTCCGTATAACAATGCTGCCCAACGTATGCGTAATAAGGCTTCGGATGGCGTGGATAACTCTAATTTTGGAATCACTTGCAGAGTTTCCAAATCAATATCAGACTGATAAAAGCGATTAAATATCGTAATACCACTCGCGCCAGCAGATTCCAAACGTTTCGCAAAATAAATCGGTGAACTAAACTGTGACGACAGTTTCATGTTAATTGGCACACTGACCGCCCCCTTCAATTCTTGCAAAATGTCTAAATAACGTTGTTCGACTGTCTCACTGTTTTCCTCAGAATTTGCCGCGACGTGGTAAATATTTAATTCCAGCGCATCTGCGCCGGCTTGTTGCAACTGTTTACCGTATTCAACCCAACCGCTCAACGACGTACCGTTCAAACTGGCAATGACGGGAATGGATAACGCCGATTTCAATTTTTGCAGATTTTCTAAATAGTGTTCTTGATAGGTTTGAATATTGTTTGGCATGGGATGAAACGAATCCGCCTCACCATGTCCAATAGCTTGCTGGTCAAAAAATCGCGCCATTTGCTGATGTTCTGCTTCGATTTTCTCTTCAAACAGCGAATACATTATCAATGCCGCCGCGCCGCAATCTTCAAGACGACGAGCAATTTCTATATCTTTGCTCAACGGTGAGGCAGACGGCACTAAAGGATTTGCCAATTTCAAACCAAGATAATTTGTCGTTAAATCAACCATTGTCTGACTCCGTTACAGTTTTAATTTGCGCTTTGACAGACGACACGCTAATCGTATCATCCCAATCCAGCTCCGAAAGTTGTTTGTAATAGTGATAGCGACTTTTAACGTCTTGTTGCGCTTGTGCTAGAAAACGCTCCGCCTCTTCAGGATGCGTTTGCCACAACATGCTAAAACGGGTTTCAGTTTTTACAAAATCGCGGTAAGGAATAGAAGGTTCTGCCGAATCTAGGTGCATCGGATTTTTTCCCTGTTTAATTTTACGGGGGTCAAAACGGAATAACGGCCAGTGTCCACTTTTTACCGCTAGATTTTGTTGCCGATGATTGTTCGATAAATCGACACCGTGGGCAATGCAAGGCGAATAAGCAATGATAATAGACGGCCCTTCGTGCGCTTCGGCTTCCAAAAAGGCATTGAGCGTTTGTGTATCTTTACCGGCATAAGCAACGTGTGCGACATAAACATTGCCATAATCCATCGCCAATAAGGCTAAATCTTTTTTAGCGGTGGCTTTACCGCCTGCCGAAAATTTTGCCACCGCGCCTAACGGGGTTGATTTTGAAGTTTGTCCGCCGGTATTTGAATAGACTTCAGTATCTAAAACCAAAATATTGACGTTACGACCGCTTGCTAAAACATGGTCAAGACCGCCATAACCGATGTCATACGCCCAACCGTCACCACCCATAATCCACACACTTTTTTTGCACAAATTATCAGCAATTTTAAATAATGTTTGCGCGGTTGAATTTGTTAGCGGTTGTAAGCGTTGTTTCAACGTTGCTACTTGTTCGCGTTGCTCGTAAATGCCCGCTTCATCAGATTGGTCGGCATTTAAAATGGAATCGACGATTTCATTACCTAATGGTTCGCGTAATGAAGCTAATAATTCTTTGGCGTATTCATTTTGTTTATCGAGTGCCACGCGCATTCCTAAACCGAATTCGGCATTGTCTTCAAATAGGGAATTGCTCCACGCTACGCCACGCCCTTCGGCATTTTTAGTCCATGGTGTGGTCGGTAAATTGCCGCCGTAAATCGACGAACAGCCCGTTGCATTTGCGACCACCATCCTGTCGCCAAACAATTGCGAAGCCAATTTGATATAGGGCGTTTCGCCACAGCCCGCACATGCGCCGGAGAATTCAAACAGCGGTTGTAATACCATTGCACCTTTGATGGTGTTGGTTTTTAACAGACGACGCTCATATTCGGGAATTGCCAAAAAGAAATCCCAGTTTTCACGTTCAGTTTCGCGCAACGGTGGTTGTGGCACCATATTTAAGGCTTTACGACTGGCATTAGATTTATCTCGAATCGGACAAATATCCACACACAAACTACAACCTGTACAATCTTCTGGCGCGACTTGATAACTGATTTCTAAACCAGCGGGAAAATCTTTACCTAACATCGGCGCGTGTTTAAATGTTTCTGGCATATTTTCCAAAACATCGTGCGAATAAATTTTGCTGCGAATCACCGAATGCGGACAGACCATCACGCATTTGCCGCATTGCGTACATAAATCGGTTTCCCAAACCGGAATTTCTAACGCTAAATTCCGTTTTTCATACGCGGCGGTGCCAGTTGGAAACGTACCATCAACAGGCATCACGCTAACCGGCAACGCATCGCCCCGACCGGCAATGATTTCGCCAGTTACGCGTTTAATAAAATCAGGCGCGGTCGCGGTAATTACAGATTGGATGTCAAATTGACTACTCACTTGCGTTGGCAGTGGGACGGCTTTTAGATTCACTAACGTTTCATCGATAGCACTCATATTCAGTTCGACCATGCGCGAACCTTTTTTGCCGTAGGTTTTTTCAACGGCGTGTTTAATTGCCTTAATCGCTTGTTCTTGTGGCAATACACCTGATATAGCAAAAAAACACGTCTGCATAATCGTGTTAATGCGTCTACCCATGCCGGTTTTTTCAGCCACTGCATAACCGTCAATAATATAAAATCGAATTTTTTTATCGAGCATTTGTTGTTGCATTTTGGCGGGCAATGAAGCCCAAACGTTTTCAACCGATTCAGACGTGTTTAGCAAAAATACCGCGCCAGCCGCTGCATTGGCGAGCATATCATAACGTTCTAAAAAAATCGTTTGATGACAACCGATAAAATTCGCATCATTTTCAGCAATCAAATAGGTTGAGCGAATCGGTTTTACGCCAAAACGCAAATGTGAAACCGTAATTGCACCTGATTTTTTTGAGTCATACACAAAATAACCTTGTGCGTTTAAATTCGTCTCTTCGCCGATAATTTTGATGGTGTTTTTATTTGCGCCAACTGTGCCATCGCTTCCTAAACCGTAAAACATCGCTTGGAATGTTTCGGTAAGTGCATCGGTGCGATAACTAGCATCCCACGCTAAACTGCTATGCGTCACATCGTCGTGTATGCCGATAGTGAAATTATTTTTGGGATATTCTTGTTTTAATTCATCAAAAATCGCCTTAATCATCGCTGGCGTAAATTCTTTGGATGACAGTCCATAACGTCCACCAACAACTTTTGGCAAAACAGAAAATTTCGCCGTGCCACTAATGAAATCTTGCGCGAGTACGGTAAGTACATCTTTATAAAGTGGTTCACCATCTGCGCCCGGTTCTTTAGTTCTATCCAATACCGCGATTTTTTTACAGGTCGATGGCAATGCCGCAAGTAAACTCGCTGCATCAAAAGGTCGATATAAACGTACTTTCAGTAAGCCAACGGATTCACCCTGATGATTCAAATACTCCAAAGTTTCTGCAACCGCTTCTGTGCCAGACCCCATAATAACAATCACGCGCTCGGCGTGTTCTGAACCTACATATTCAAACAATCGATAAGTGCGCCCTGTCAATGCCGCAAATCTATCCATCGCGCCCTGCACAATCGCAGGCATTGCTTGATAATAGGAATTCACCGATTCTCGTGCTTGAAAATACACGTCGGGATTCTGCGCCGTACCGCGTAATACCGGATTATCAGGCGTTAATGCACGATTTCGATGCGCCGTTACCCACGCTTCGTCAATCATGCCACGAAAAACGTCATCATCAAATGTGGTGATTTTGGCGACTTCATGCGAAGTGCGAAAACCATCGAAGAAATGTAGCAACGGAATGCGACTTTCTAACGTTGCCGCATGGGAAATCAACGCAAAATCTAAAACTTCTTGCGGGGAATTCGAACAGAGCAGCCCAAATCCAGTCATTCGCGCCGACATAACATCGCTGTGATCGCCAAAAATAGACAACGCCTGACATGCCAACGAACGTGCGGCAATATGAAATACCGTTGGCGTAAGTTCACCGGCGATTTTGTACATATTCGGCAGCATCAACAATAAACCTTGCGAGGCAGTAAACGTCGTCGCTAGCGAACCGGCTTGCAGCGCGCCATGAATTGCCCCCGCCGCACCGGCTTCACTTTGCATTTCGATAACTTGTGGTATTGTTCCCCACAAATTCGTTTGACCTCGCGATGACCACTCGTCTGACCATTCGCCCATTGGCGTTGCGGGAGTTATGGGATAAATGGCAATGACTTCGCTGAGTTTATGCGCCACCATAGCGGCGGCTTGATTTCCATCGATGGTAAGTGTTTGCTGATTTCGCATTGTACAGCCCTCGTGATGAACAAAAGATGATGACATTTTTCACTACATGGCTGAGTGTACAACGGTAATCTAAAATTGAGTTAAATTTTTAGGGGAAAATGATGAATGTGTTTATTAAGTCGTTGATTTTTTCGATGTTAGTTTTAACACAAAGTTCAATTTTTAATTTGAGTGTAGCGGATTCACAAGGCATGCAGCTTAATCAAGTTGATGCACAAACGAGTGATATAGAAGTTTTTGTGCGTGAAAATTGTCCACATTGTGCGGCAGCAGAAGCGTTTTTAAAAACGTTACAACAAGAACAACCCAATTTACATATTGTGATTCATAATCTCACGCAAGAACCATCAGCTTTTTCGCAATTACAACGCATCGCACAACAACAAGGCATTGGCTTGATTCGTGTTCCTGCGATAAATGTGAAAGGGCAACTGATTATTGGCTATGCCGATGCCATCACGACGGGACAGTGGATTCGTAATGTTTTAGCCCAAAAATCCGCAACGCCCGTTCCTTCGACGCAAAATGACGCAGGAAGTTGTGAAATTCAACAAACGCTCGAATGTACTGCGCCAACAATTGAAAAAACAGAATCGTTTGAACTCGACTTTTTCGGACAAAAACTCACGCTTACCGAAATAGGTTTACCCTTATTCACGTTAGCGATGGGATTACTTGATGGGTTTAATCCTTGTTCGATGTGGGTGTTAATTTTAATGATTTCGTTACTGGCTCCCACGAAAAATCGTGGGCGAATGTTAGCCATTGCTGGCACATTTGTCGCCATTGAAGGTATTGCCTATTTTTTATTTATGAGCGCGTGGCTAAATTTATTTTTATGGATTGGATTGTCGCGACTTTCTGAAATTATTATCGCGTTAATTGCGTTACTCGCCGGTGCAATCAATCTCAAAGATTTTTTGTTTTTTGGGCGCGGATTGTCTTTATCAATTCCAAATTTTGCAAAAACAGATATTTATGCACGCATTCGTCGTATTTTAAATGCTCAAAATCTTACTGGTGCGCTAATTGGCGTTGCGATTTTGGCTGTTTTGGTACAGATTGTTGAATTTATGTGTACGTCCGGTTTTCCAGCACTTTATACGCGGATTTTAACGTTACAACATTTCAGCCCCTTTCATTATTACAGTTATCTTTTACTTTACAACGTCGCATATATGTTTGACGATTGTGTTGTTTTAGCTATTGGTGTTATCACGCTAAGTCAACGACGGTTGCAAGAAAAAGAAGGTCGCTGGCTTAAATTTATCAGCGGTTTGGTGATGGTTAGCTTAGGTGGCTATTTGTTGTTTTTTGCGTAACTTTATTTTTAATCACATTTTTTAAACAGTCTGAGGAATAATTTATGAGCGATGCTTTTCACAAAGGTAATATTGAATTACAAGAGCATTTTGATTCACGCAAATTAGCTGACCGTGTGCATGAATTGATTGTGCATGAAGTTATCACCGATGAAGAGCGTGCTTTCATTGAATCGCGCGATATGTTTTTTATTAGCAGTGTCGATGACCAAGGTCGTCCAACCGTTTCGCATAAAGGTGGCGCGACAGGTTTTGTGCGCGTGATTGATGATAAAACCATTGCATTTCCTGATTACGATGGCAATGGGATTTTTTTAACGACGGGGAACATTGCGTTGAATCATGAAGTTGGATTGCTTTTTATTGATTTTGAAAACCCACAACGTCTGCGTTTGCATGGCACAGCAAATATTGCATTAGATGACCCGCTTTTGAATGAATACATTGATGCAAAATTCATTATTCGCATTACGGTTCGGAATTTGTTTTTGAATTGTCCACGTTACATTCATCGTTATAAAAAATTAGAACAATCTGAATACATTCCGAAAAAAGACTGTGTTGCGCCCATTCCTGACTGGAAAAAATTGGATGCTGTACAAGATGTACTCTAAAAATTTAAATATTATTCATGAGAGCGTCACATTGTGCCGCCCTCATAGCTTTTGGCTTAGACAGAAGAACACGCCTCCATAAGTAGCATGCGTCTCAAACCAGAGTCTGTCATACGCTCATGCACAGTGTGTAATTCAAATTCGTCTCTATGATAAATATCTCGCTGTTCTAACTTTAAATGTTGTTTAACATCTTCTGTTACTTTTTCTATTTCTTCATTGTCGTACATAACGTCACCTGCCAGAACCAATAGTTCGAACTCACCATTTTAATAACTATTTTTCTTTGTTATCAAAATACACGTCTGACATTTTAGGCACAATTCAATTTAATACCACACAGTCATACTGGTGATTTCGCCAACAGGATAGGTTGAGAATAAGGTAAATTATTATGAGTAACGCATAAGTTCATATCAGACTTATTATTTTTTGAAAATATTTTCGTGGAAATGCGACAAAAAATTTGCCGCATTTTTCAATTTTGGTGAGAAATTTTTGAATTAGAATAGGTGTTTTACAGCATCGCGTTCTTGTTTTAATTCTTCTTCGCTTAATTGCATACGCTGACGACTAAATTCATTGATAGGTAAACCTTGAACAATTTGAATTTTGCCATCTTCAACCGTTACAGGAAATGAATACATCAAACCTTTTTCAATGCCGTAACTCCCGTCGGAGTAAATCCCCATGCTTACCCAATCGTTATCAGGCGTACCTAATTCCCACATTCGCATTTGATCTAACGCCGCATTTGCTGCCGAACCAGCACTCGATTGACCGCGTATTTTAATGACGGCTTCACCACGATTTTGCACCGTGGGGATAAACTCCTCTAAAAACCATTTATTATCCACCAGCGATAACGCGTCTTGCCCCCGCACTTTGGCATGATGTAAATCTGGATATTGCGTGCAAGAATGATTGCCCCACACCGTCATATTTTTAATGTCCGTCGTCAACACGCCACACTTTTCAGCTAATTGGCTAATAGCACGATTATGGTCTAAACGACTCATCGCTGAAAAATTTGCCGGTGATAAATCGGGGGCATTTTTTAATGCAATTAACGCATTTGTGTTCGCAGGATTACCTGTCACTAACACTTTTACATTTCGATTTGCAACGGCATTTAACGCTTTGCCCTGCGTGGAAAAGATTTCAGCATTCACTTCGAGTAAATCTTTTCGTGCCATGCCTAATTTGCGTGGTTGTGCGCCAATTAAAAACGCATGATCCACATTTTTAAATGCCACTAAGGGGTCAGAAGTCATTTCAATACCGCGAACAATAGGGCTAGCACAATCATTCAGTTCCATAACGACACCTTCTAACGTCGTCATCGCCGCAGGAACTTCGAGTAAATGCAACACAATGGGTTGATTTTTGCCAAACGAATGCCCAGCTGCCAAGCGGAATAGTAGCGAATAACTAATTTGACCCGCTGCTCCTGTGACAGCGATATGAAGTGGTGCTTTCATTTTTTTATCTTTCCTTTGAAACAACTTTAATTTGGTGTTATCGAAAATGGTGAAACGGGAGCGAAGTGGATAACTTCTGGTTAAAATTGTTGCCATCGTACCATTCATAAGCGAGTAAAAACAGGCTGTGCATAACGGATCAGTCTGTTTTATCAGTTATAATGTTGCCCATTTATCCCTTTAAATCTAACTAGCGTGAGTAATTTCATGAAAAAATTATTATTTCAATTCGACACCGATACATACCCTTCCGTTTTTGATACGGTAGTCGGTTATGACGGCGGTGCTGACCATGTAATTGGACATGGTAATTTAACACCTGACAAAGTTTCTGCTTTAGTGCAAGGGACGATTTTTACACGCGCTCCCAAAGAGAAAAAAAATACGGCTATTTTCGTCGGTGGGAGTGACATGATTGCAGGACAAGCATTATTTGAAGCGGTGCAAAAACATTTTTTTGGTGGTTTTCGCGTTTCTGTCATGCTAGACAGCAATGGCAGTAATACAACAGCGGCGGCATGTGTAGCGAAACTAGCATCGAGCGGTGTTTTAGCGGGAAAAAAAGCCGTTGTTTTAGGTGGTACAGGGCCTGTTGGACAACGTGCCGCCGCGATGTTGTCGTTAGAAGGTGCAAATGTAACTGTCACATCTCGACAATTATGGAATGCCGAAAAAGCCTGTGAAGCGATGGAGGCACGTTTTAACGTAAAACTTTCGGCACTGGCGGCGGCAGATTTTGATGCTCGTGCTCAGGCAATTAGCGACGCGCATATTGTGATTGCCGCCGGTGCAACAGGCGTTGAACTTTTAAAACCTGAACATTGGCAAAATAACAAAACGCTCGAATTACTCGCCGACGCAAATGCAACACCGCCGTTAGGCATTGGCGGCATTGATGCAATGGATAAAGGTATCGAGCGTAATGGCAAAATCGTTTGGGGGGCATTGGGCTTTGGCGCATTGAAACTGACTTTGCATCGTGCCTGTATCGCACAATTATTTGAAAATAATACACACGTTTTGGATGCAGAAAATATTTTTGCATTAGCCAAACAGATGGCATGAGCATAAACATGTTGCGTCAAAATGCCTTAACTATTTTTCAAGCGTGTGTTGCGGCTGCAAACCCTTATGACGCAGTAAAAAAGCATTTTGTCTTAGATAAAAATTATTCAAACATTCACGTTATCGCTTTTGGTAAAGCGGCGTGTGCTATGTCAAAGGCGGCTCAAGACATTATTCCACCCGATATACTGGGTAACGCAATTGCCGTCACCAATTATGAAAATGTCACGGTTGTAAATAACATTGAAGTGATTGGCGCGTCGCATCCTTTACCTGATGAAGCGGGTTTTCATGCCACAGAACGCATTGCTACAATTGCTAAACAAGCACAAATAGGCGAATTAGTTTTAGTGTTAATTAGCGGTGGCGGGTCGGCGTTAATTCCGTATCCGGTTGATTCGATTACGCTAGACGAAAAAATTGCTACGACAAATTTATTATTATCTTGTGGCGCGACCATCAATGAAGTCAATTGTGTGCGTAAACATTTGTCACAATTAAAAGGCGGTTGGTTAGCTAAACTGATTGCACCCGCTGATTGTCACGCGCTGATTTTGTCGGATGTATTAGGCGATGATTTAAGCGTCATTGCCAGCGGCACAACCGTTCCCGATGAATCAACTTTTTCAGAAGCGATTGCGATTTTAAAAACTAAACATGTTTGGAACGATGCGCCACAATCCGTACGAACACATTTAGAACAAGGCGAACGGGGAATTATTCCCGAAACACCTAAAACGCATGACCCAATTTTTAGTCATACCTCACACGCGCTAATTGGTAGCAATGCGATGAGTGTTGACGCGATGACAACTATCAGCCAATCTTTAGGCTATGAAACTATTCGATATGCCTATCCATTATGTGGTGAAGCACGCGATGTTGCCGAGCAATTTGTATTGGCAGCCAAAAGTTACCCCCTTGAAAATAAGAAAATTGCTTTTATAACGGGTGGCGAAACGACGGTGACATTACGCGGTAAGGGACGCGGTGGACGAAATCAAGAAATGGCATTGGCGTTTGCACTTGCCGCTGAAAAACATGGTTTGAATGGTCGCTGGGTATTTTTAAGTGGCGGCACCGATGGCATTGATGGCGTAAGCCCTGCTGCAGGTGGTATTGTCGATGCTAGCACGCTGCAACGTATGAGAAAATCAGGCGAAAATCCATTAGCTTTATTGGAAAATAACGATTCTTACACCGCGTTAAAAAGCGCAAATGATTTGTTAATGACTGGCGCAACCGGTACGAATGTCGCAGATTTACAGATTTTATTGATTGAAATTATTTAAACAAATGAGAACAAAATGAATACACAAAAAATTGGTTTTATCGGCGGCGGCAATATGGCAGTGAGTTTACTCAACGGTCTGATTGCGAGCGGTCATCCAGCGCAACAGCTTTGGGTCTCCGACACAAACCTCGATACGTTAGCGAATTTGGAAAAACAGTTAAACGTTAATACATCTAGTGATAATGCCGCAATTGTTGAAGCTGCCGATGTCATCGTCTTGGCTGTAAAACCACAAGTTTTAAAATCTGTTGCACAAACCTTAGCGACGGCAATTACTGCGAAGAAATCACTTGTGGTTTCAATTGCCGCCGGAATTTCGCAAGCCAGTTTGAGTGCGTGGTTAGGCGATGAAACAGCGATTGTGCGCTGTATGCCCAATACCCCCGCCTTAGTTTTAACTGGCGCGACCGGTTTGCATGCAAATTCAAATGTTACTGAGGAACAAAGTGATTTAGCTGAAAATATTTTACGTTCAGTCGGCATTGCTTTATGGGTTGAAACCGAAGGTGAACTCGATGCTGTCACGGCTGTTTCAGGCAGTGGTCCTGCGTATTATTTTTTATTGATGGAAGCGATGGAAAAAGCGGCGTTAGAAATGGGTTTAAGTCCAAATACCGCGCAATTGCTCGTGCAACAAACCGCTTTAGGTGCCGCAAAAATTGCACTGGAATCCGCAGAATCGCCCGAAAATTTACGTCAGCGCGTTACCTCGCCAAACGGTACGACACAAAAAGCCATTGAAACCTTTCAAGCGGGTGGTTTTATCGAATTAGTGGCAAAAGCTCTGCACGCCGCCCGCGACCGTTCAATCGAATTATCAAAACAGGAAGCCTAACTCATGGGCATGAATTATTTTACTAATCCGGTGATATTTGTTTTAGATACCTTTTTTTCGCTGTATATCGGAGCCGTTTTATTGCGCTTTTTATTGCAATGGTGTCGCGCAGATTTTCGCAATCCGATTTCAAAATTTTTAATCATGCTCACGCATCCACCGTTGAAAATTTTGCGCCGTTTTATTCCGGCAATCGGCAATATTGATACGTCGTCGTTAGTGTTAATGATGGCATTGCAATTACTCGCGAATGGTTCGCTGGCATTGCTACAAGGCGTGACGTTTAGCATTGGCGGTTTGATTTTAACGGCGTTTGCCCAATTGATTGCGTTGCTATTAAACGTTTTCTTTTATGCGGTTTTCGCTCGCGCTATGCTGAGTTGGCTGAATCCAGGCACGTTTAGCGACATATCCGCATTACTTTACAGTTTGACCGAACCGTTATTGCGAACATGTCGCAGTGCATTACCGAATTTTGGTGGGCTGGATTTGTCGGTCATTTTGGTATTGATGGGCATTCAATTGGTTGAAATGTTAATTTTGCCACCGTTGTATCAATTAGCGAGTTTAATCGGTTGAGCGGTTATTTATGGCAAGGCGACGTGTTGATTTTAAATTTACACGTCCTGCCTAAAGCATCACCACGGGAATTCCCTGCATCTTTAAATATCGAACCGTCACGTCATGAAAAAAAGCGATTTTAATTACATCTTGCCTGAAGCGTTAATTGCACAACAACCGTTATCCGAACGTACAGCCAGTCGTTTACTGACGATGAATCGAGATACCGGCGAATTACACGATAAACAATTTAGCGATTTGCTCGATTTTATTGCGTCGGAAGATTTACTCGTTTTTAACGATACGCGCGTTATTCCCGCACGATTATTTGGCACGAAAACAACTGGCGGCAAAATCGAAATTTTAATCGAGCGTATTTTGGATGAACAACACGCGCTGGCACATATTCGCGCCAGTAAATCTCCCAAAGCAGGCGCGAAAATTCAACTCGATAACGGCTATTTTTGTGAGGTCGAAGGCAGAGATGGCGATTTATTTAAATTATATTTTGAAAACGAAAAAACGTTGTTAGAAATACTTGCTGAAATTGGACATATTCCATTGCCACCGTATATCGAACGTGCTGATAACGAAGACGATTTAACGCGCTATCAAACTGTTTTTGGCAAACAATTGGGCGCAGTGGCAGCACCCACGGCAGGATTGCATTTCGATGAATCCATGTTGGAAAAAATCAGGGCAAAAGGTGTGCAAACTGCTTTTGTAACGTTGCATGTTGGCAGTGGCACATTTCAACCGGTTCGCGTAGAAAATTTATCTGAACATGTCATGCACAAAGAATATTTTTCCGTATCGCAAGAAACAGTAGATGCCGTACAAGCCACAAAAAAACGTAATGGAAGAGTCATTGCAATTGGGACAACAGCCGTTCGGGCTTTAGAATCAGCTTCACGTTCTGGAACATTACAAGCAGGTTTTGGCGACACAGATTTGTTTATTTTGTCGGGTTATGAATTCAAATCTGTCGATGCGATGCTAACCAATTTTCATTTGCCCGAATCCACATTGTTGATGTTAGTTGCCGCCTTCTCACGTTATGACTTTGTAATGACTGCGTATCAGCACGCCATTGAGCAACAGTACCGATTTTTTAGTTATGGCGATGCAATGTGGATTTATCGTTGAACATTTCAAACCACTGGCATGGCATATAAATGACAGTGGTTTAAACATGGCGGTTTAATGCGTGCGTTCAAATTCCTGCATAAAAGCAATCAAAGCCTCGACACCGCTTTCTGGCATCGCGTTATAAATACTCGCTCGCATACCACCAAGTAAACGATGCCCTTTCAATTCATTTAATCCCGCCGCTTCCGCCGCGATTAAAAAATCGGTTTCCAATGCTTCATTTGTCAAAATAAATGGCACATTCATCCGTGAACGTGACGCGATTTCAACCGAATTGCGATATAAACTCGACACATCGATGGCTTGATATAACTTTGCTGATTTAGCGATATTACGTTGTTCAATAGCTGCCAAACCGCCTTGCGTTTGCAACCATTTAAAAACTAATCCCATCAAATACCAACTGTAAGTTGTTGGGGTGTTGAGCATTGACTGATTATTGGCTTGTTCTTCGTAATTAAAAACAGGCGGCACAGTTTTCGAACATTGTCCTAACAAATCCTCACGCACAATCACCACCGTCACACCCGCCGCCCCCATATTTTTTTGGCTACCGGCATAAATTAAACCGAATTGGCTAACATCAACAGGACGAGACAAAATATTTGACGACATATCGCACACCAGTGGCAACCCTTTTGCATCAGGAATGCTGTCAAATTCCACGCCATGAATCGTTTCGTTTGAGGTGTAATGCAAATAAGCCGCTTGCGGGTCAACTTCCCACGTCGCAGAATTTGGAATTGTGGTGAAATGGCTATGTTTAGAACTTGCGCTAATAATCGCTTCGCAATACGGCTTCGCATCTTTAATGGCTTTTTTTGACCATGCGCCGGTTTTGACGTAACAGGCTTTGGTTTTGTTGCCTAAAATATTTTGCGGAATCAACGAAAATTGCGCCGACGCGCCACCTTGCAAAAATAACACGCGATAATTTTCAGGAATAGTCATCAACGCGCGTAAATCAGCTTCCAATTCGGCAGCAATACTCATAAATTGTTTGCCACGATGACTCATTTCCATCACCGACATACCGCTGCCGCGCCAATCGAGTAATTCTTGTTGTGCTTGTTGCAAAACCACTTCAGGCAACATCGATGGCCCTGCGCTAAAATTATAAATGCGCGTCATGTTCAAAATTCTCCAATAAAAATCATGCGTAAAAGTGTGGGTATTATAATACGCGCCTCTAAATTCGGTTTAAAATAACCACTGTTTATGTTTTGCAATGACTGACTATGCCCAACACTTCATTAAACCTTTCCGTTCCTACGTCTAAACAACCTACCGTCACTTGGTCAGGTTTAACCGGTTGTGCCGATTCTTTGGCTTTGGCGACAGCGATTCAAACACATCGCCGTTTATTTGTGATTGTTACGCCTGACGCACACAGTGCATTGCGGCTGGAACACGAATTGGCGTTTTTTTTAAATCATGAACAACCCATTTTGCATTTTCCCGATTGGGAAACCTTGCCGTATGACGTATTTTCGCCGTTGCCGGAAATTATTTCGGAGCGTTTACAAACCTTAACGACTTTGCCGAATTTGGAACAAGGCGCGTTAATTGTCGCTGCAAATACGTTAATGCACTGCCTCACGCCGCCCGACTTTTTAGCGCAGCAACAATTCACGTTAAACAAAGGTGATTCGCTAAACGGCATTGCCGAACAACTCAAACAACGTGGTTACGAAGCGGTCACGCAAGTTTTTACGCACGGCGAGTTTTCGTTACATGGCTCAATTTTGGATATTTTTGCCATGGGTAGCCGCGTGCCGATGCGTTTGGAAATGGACAGTGATAAAGTTATCAATTCATTACGCGCCTTTGATGTGGAAAGCCAACGCGCTTTTTCGACTGACGAAATTATTGAATCGCTGACCATTTTGCCTGTGCGGGAATTTCCGTTTGACGAGGCAGCAATTGAACGATTTAAAAATCATTTTTCAAATAACGGCGCGTTTTATCGTGATGTCACGCAAGGCATTGCGGTCGGTGGTTTAGAATATTATCTGCCGTTATTTACGCAACAAACCGCGACTCTGTTTGATTATTTGCCTGAATCTGCCTTACTGGTCACGTTGCCGAATTTGAAAACCGCGATGACAGATTTTGATGACGCGGTAAAAACACGTTTTGAATTGCGGAAAAATGATGCCGAACGCCCTGCCCTTGCGCCTGAAAAATTATTTTTATCGCCACAAAATATCACCGCCGAATTTAAAAAACGTGAACAAATTGTTTTAGACGTTTGCGCTCCCCTTCCAGACATTAGTTTTAACGCCCATTTCAAACATCCCGCACAAGCATTGACGAAATTTGTCGCTGATTTTGACGGCAAAATATTATTTGTCGCCGAATCCGCAGGTCATCGAGAAGCCTTGTTGCAAACCTTAAAGCGCGAATCGATTTACCCAAAAGTTGTCGCCGATTGGCAAACATTTTTAAGTAGCGAACATACGCATTGCATTACCGTTGCCTCGATTGACGCAGGTTTATTATTGCAAAAACCGGCGTTGGCAATGATTACCGAAAGCCAATTATCGGGCGAAAAA
Source organism: uncultured Pseudomonadota bacterium (assembly GCA_903834465.1). Taxonomy (GTDB): domain Bacteria; phylum Pseudomonadota; class Gammaproteobacteria; order Methylococcales; family Methylomonadaceae; genus UBA10906. The sequence continues at coordinate 62,697 of CAILJB010000112.1, forward strand.
GTCGCGCAACGTCGTCGCCGTAAAACCTCTGCGCGGCAATTAGAAACGCTGGTGGCGAATCTAAACGAACTCACGATTGGCGCACCGGTTGTGCATTCTGAACATGGTGTGGGACGTTATTTAGGTTTGCAAACGTTGGAAATTGGCGGCATGAGCGGCGAATTTTTAACGCTCAGTTATGCCAATGACGATAAATTATATGTACCCGTTGCGTCATTGCACGTCATTACGCGCTACACCGGCATGAGTCCCGAAAACGCGCCGTTACATAAATTAGGTAGCGACCAATGGCGCAGAGCCAAACAAAAAGCCATTGCTCGCATTCATGATGTCGCCGCTGAATTACTCGATATTCACGCGAAACGCGCCTTGCATCAACGCCCCGCTGAACCGTTATTCGAGCGCATTAGTGCGGATGATTATTACGCTTTCGCACAAGGTTTTCGTTTTGAAGAAACGCCCGACCAAGCCAAAGCGATTGAAAATATCATCGACGATTTCAATCAAATCAAACCGATGGACAGAGTGATTTGCGGTGACGTGGGATTTGGTAAAACTGAAGTCGCCATGCGAGCGGCGTTTTTAGCGGTGCAAAACGGTAAACAAGTCGCGGTACTTGTGCCAACAACATTACTCGCTCAACAACATCACGTTAATTTTTGCGACCGCTTTGCCGATTGGCCAATAAAAATCGAACTGCTATCGCGCTTTGTTACGGCAAAAGAACAAAAACAAATTGCCCAAGAACTCGAAAAAGGCACAGTCGATATTGTCATCGGCACGCATAAATTGCTTGGCGATGGGTTGAAATATAAAAATTTAGGCTTGGTCATCATCGACGAAGAACACCGTTTTGGTGTGCGTCAAAAAGAGCAATTCAAAAAATTACGCAGCGAATTAGATTTACTCACGCTAACAGCAACGCCCATTCCGCGCACGTTAAATATGGCGATGAGTGGTTTGCGCGATATTTCAATTATCGCCAGTCCGCCACCGAATCGTCATCCAATTAAAACCTTTATCAATGAATGGCAAGATGAGCAGATTCGTGAAGCGTGTCAGCGCGAAATCAAACGCGGTGGACAAGTGTTTTTCTTGCATAACGACATTAAAAGCATGGACAAAATGGCGGAAGTGTTAAGTCGTTTAATTCCCGAAGCGCGGCTCGAAATCGCACACGGTCAAATGCACGGCAATGAACTTGAACGCATCATGCTCGATTTTTATCATCAGCGTTTTAATATTTTGCTCAGTACCACGATTATCGAAAGCGGTATCGACATTCCTAGCGCAAATACCATGATTATCAATCGGGCTGATAAATTGGGTTTAGCGGCGTTGCATCAATTACGCGGTCGGGTAGGACGTTCGCACCATCGCGCGTATGCGTATTTTATTGTGCCGCCGAAAGCGTTAATGACTGCCGATGCGATTAAACGTTTGGATGCTATCGAAGCGGCGGGCGATTTAGGCGCAGGATTTATGTTATCCGCACACGATATGGAAATTCGTGGCGCGGGGGAATTGCTTGGCGAAGGGCAAAGTGGTCAAATTCAAGAAATTGGTTTTACGCTTTATACCGAATTATTAGAACGCGCCGTCAGGGCATTGAAAGCCGGTAAAAATCCCGAACTGGATATAACCTCAAATGGTGCAGAAGTTGATTTGCAAGCCAGCGCGTTAATTCCTGACGATTATTTATTCGATGTGCATGAGCGTTTGGTTTTGTACAAACGTATTGCCAATGCTCAAACGGCAAATGAGTTGCGTGATTTGCAAATTGAAATGATTGACCGCTTTGGTTTATTGCCCGACGCGACTAAAACATTGTTTAGTATTGCCGAACTGAAACAACACGCGACAGCATTAGGCATTAAAAAAATCGAAGTCCATTCTGAAGGCGGACGTGTTTTGTTTTTGCCTGAACCGAATATTGATTTAGGGCAGCTGATTTCGTTGATTCAAACACAGCCACAAATCTATAAACTCGACGGTCAGGATAAATTGAGATTTATACAAAAATTTGAAAATACGACGCAGAAAGTAGAATTTATTGCAGCATTATTGGAACAATTAGCACTCAAAACTTGACATAATTTGAAACGAATTGATGCGAGACGATGACAAAAATCACGAATTAAGTTGTCAGCATGGCATTCTTAGGTGATAATACGCCGTCTTCAGCTAATTGAGCTGACAGCATTATGGTAGTTTATCGGTTCTCTCGCAACGATACGCTGTGAACCCCGCCAGGTACGGAAGTAAGCAACGGTAACAGCAGATTCGTGTGCCGAGATGTAGCTGGTACACTACCACCCAAATTGCCCTCAAAATTTCAAATATCCCGTCATGAATTATCAGGTGCTTGCTCGAAAGTGGCGACCGCATAATTTCACTGAAGTTGTCGGACAAACCCACGTTATTACGTCGCTCACCAACGCTTTAAAACACAATCGTCTTCATCAAGCCTATTTATTCACAGGCACACGCGGCGTGGGAAAAACCACTTTGGCGCGAATTCTAGCGAAAGCCATGAACTGTGAAAATCTGCAAGATTTTAATCCCTGCGGACAATGTGATATTTGCCGCGCGGTAGACGAAGGACGTTTTTTAGATTTGATTGAAGTCGATGCCGCCTCGCGGACAAAAGTCGAAGATACCCGCGATTTACTTGATAACGCGCAATACGCGCCAAATCAAGGGCGTTACAAAGTTTATCTTATCGACGAAGTTCACATGTTATCCGGGCATAGTTTTAATGCCTTGCTCAAAACCCTCGAAGAACCACCGCCGCACGTTAAATTTCTGCTTGCGACCACTGACCCGCATAAAATCCCTGTCACGGTTTTGTCGCGCTGTTTGCAACTCAATTTAAAACGTCTGTTGCCGAGCGAAATTTTTACCCAAATGGGTTTTATTTTGGGGCAAGAAAATATTGCTTTTGAACCCGACGCGCTAAAACTGATTTCGCGCGCCGCCGATGGCAGTATGCGTGATGCGTTGAGTTTGCTCGACCAAGCCATTGTATACGGGAATGGTGCAGTGAATAACGCGGATGTTTACGCGATGCTCGGTTCGATTGCCCAACAACCTGTTGAATCCATTTTACAGGCTTTAGCGCAAGCTGACGCGCCTGCGATTTTGAATCAAATTGATGATTTAAGTCAGCTCAGTCCGGACTTTAGCGATTTATTGCAACAGCTTTTACAATTTTTACATCGTATCGCGTTGGTTCAGCATATTCCCACCACGCTCACGCACGATTTAGATGCCGAAGTGGTCGCGCATTTAGCGAAAACGTTTAGCCCCGAAGATGTGCAACTGTATTACCAAATTGGTTTGCTGGGACAAAAAGATTTAGAACTTGCGCCCGATCCACGCAGTGGTTTTGAAATGGTAATGTTGCGAATGCTGACATTTCGCCCCGTAAAAAGTGAAAATACGCCGCCCATTGCACCGTTGCCGGTCTCAACGATCGCGTCAATTTCTCAACCTAAACCGCAAGCGACGAATCCGCAGCCTCCTGTTATTCCGATTCAATCGCCACCGATTGCCGCGCCTATTTCAGAAATGCCGCGAATTACCGATAATTGGGAAACAATAGTGGCTGGTTTGAAAGGTATGACACGACAATTTGCCAGCAATTGCGTATTAGAATATTTAGATGAAACGCAATGTCAGTTGAGTTTAGCGGCAGAATTTCAGAGTTTATTGGATCAAGATGCTATCTCAAAACTCGAAAAAGCATTGCGTGATTTATTGGGAAAACCGCTTAAATTGAGCATCGAAGTCAAAACACTGGCAACCGTTACACCCGCGCAACAAATCATGCAAGCGCAGGAAAATCGTCAGCAAGCCGCTGCCGAAGCGATTTATCAAGACCCGAACGTGACATATATGCAAAGCCATTTTGGCGCACAGGTTTTACCCGAAACCATACAACCCATTTAATTTTCAACAGAGGATAAAAAAGAATGAAAAATGCGTTAGGCAATTTAATGCAACAAGCTCAAAAAATGCAGGAAGATTTGAAAAACGTGCAAGACGAATTAGCGTTGATGCAAATTACTGGTGAATCGGGCGGTGGATTAGTCAGCATCGTCATGACCGGTAAACGTGAAGCGCGTAAAGTCATTATCGATCCTTCACTACTGGGGGATGATAAAGATATGCTCGAAGATTTAGTTGTCGCCGCCATTAACGATGCGGTGCATAAGGTCGATAAAATGAAAAAAGAAAAAATGGCGGACGTGACGGCTGGAATTCCGTTGCCCGCAGGATTTAGTTTGCCGTTCTAATCAGGAGCAAAAAATGAGCGATTGTTTATTTTGTAAAATGGTAGCGGGTGACATTACGCCAAGTATCGTCTTTGAAAATGACGACATATTGGCGTTTAACGACATTCAACCCCAAGCTCCGATTCATATTTTAATTATTCCAAAGCATCATATTGCGACGTTAAATGATGTCGATGACGTAGTTTTATTGGGTAAATTGATGCAGACCGCCGCGCAACTAGCAAAACAACTAGGTGTTGCAGAAACAGGTTATCGCACTGTTGTGAATTGTAACGCTCAAGGTGGGCAAGCGGTCTATCATTTGCATGTCCATTTGTTAGCAGGGCGACAAATGACGTGGCCAGCAGGTTAGTAATTAAATTTTAAAATTCTCAAAAAGCAGATGAGTTGATTATGAACAGTGGAAAAATTTTATTGATAGCAACGTTGTTTGTGTTGACAGGGTCTGCTTGGGGAATTGGAAATCCAACGTTTGCTAATACCCCTTACTACGATATTAGTACCCAAAAACCCAAAATTTTAAAGGAAAATAGTAGTCGAACAGGTCAAATCAGTGCTGCAAGTGCAGTTAATTTTTTTGAAGTGGACAATAACGCGCTAGGTTCTAAAAATCCCTTTCCAATTGCTGATATGGAAATAGAATTTTCATGTCCACAAGCCTCCACTGATGATGTAAGTAAATTTGGCTGGTATATCAGCACCTGGAAACATTATGCCGACAGTACTAAACCTGATGAGCAATTAAAAGGCTATAACGAAATATCCGCAAAAAAATGTTCTGATAAATTCTCGATGATTATCGATCAAAACGATGATTATGAAAATGAAGTCGCCTCATATTACATTGGGGTTCAATCTGCGTGTGTACAATTTCCAACAATGACCCCGACATACTACTATGTCAGTCCGGATAGTTCTGTCAATAAACCAGAAACATGCGACACTTCAGATTATCAATTAAAACTAGGGGCAATACCTAAAAATGTTGTTGCCAATACCAATACACTTACGGCAATGCAATTACAAAATGCTACACAACTCGGTTCTGTTAAATCTGGTCAAATTAACACTAACAATGATAACAACGTTTATATCGTAGAAAGTAATGGCTCGGCAGACATTCCATTGCTATTTTCTTGTTCCTCAATGGCTGCACGACAAACAAATGATTGGACATTAACAGTTTACGATAACAAAAATACATTAGTGGCAGGTTATCCGACATTTATCAACGGGAGCGATTGTGGCTCTGGTTTTGTCAATGATCAAGGGGGTTATAGTTTCACATTACCTAAAGGTTCACCGAGTTATTATGTCTCAATAAAATCAGCGTGCGACCCAACATCAACAAATTGCACCGTCGATACTTCAGAATACAGCATTGCACGAGATGTAACCAAAGTGTACACCGGTGTTTTAGCGGCAAGCGTCACTAACAGTTCGAATTTTAGTTTTAGACTCAATCGTTGTGGTTTAAATGACCTTGCTACTGTTGGGGTTAGAGTGGCAAACGTGAATAAAATGTCTGTTTTGAAAAATAAAACGCCCATTAACATTCAAATCGGAACGATGGCGTGCCAAATTTTAACCACCACACCAACTACGCCGGCTGATAGTATTTTAGGTAATATCACGGGAAGTGCTGAAATCAATGATTACAACTTAACCGCTAAAGATAATGCAACGGTTACACTCGGTGGATGTGGTAGCACTAACTCTACAATTACTTTGACTGGCACAAAACTCGATTTAGAAAATTTGAATCCAAGTCAAGCCACTACAACCACAACAACTAGCACGGGAGCGGTGGTAATACCTTTTAAAGTGGATATTGGAGATTTTCACTGTGAAGCTAAAGATGCTTTTTATATCAACACTGATACGAGTGGTGTGACTAATTACAGTAATCATTTGCCAACGGATATTATTGATTCATCTCCGCCAGTAGACCTTGGCGCGTATCAAAATGGACAAATTACATCGGCAGCCGATTTGCAATTGTATTACGTTGATAGCAGTGTCAACAACGATACAAAACTGAATTTTTCGTGTAACGATTCCAAACGTTTTAATAATGACTGGAAAGTTATCATTTATAACAGCGATAAAACGTTAAATGGCACACCTTATGTCATTAACGGTAGTGATTGTGCCACGGGTCAAACGGGAGACAATGGCGCATATACAATCACTATTCCTAAAGTTTCAAATTCTGTCCGTTATTATGTTGCCGTTAAATCGGCTTGTGAACCAGATGACAACTTTTGCATTGTTGATAAATCTACTTATACGTTAAGTCGGGTAATCAATGCTGTTTCTCCAACTACGCCAACCGTTACGATTCCTCATAGCTTTGATACAAGCTGGCTTTCATCGAAAAAGAATCTTGGTGCAGGACAAACTGGACAGATTAAATCCGCTTCGGATATGAATATTTACCAAGTGGATACCGGCACAGCCGATGTTAATTTAACCTTTAATTGTCCAAGTTCTATTCGTTACCAAAACGATTGGAAAGTATTGATTTACGACAATACGCAAACATTACAATCGACCACGCTGATTAACGGTAGTGTCTGTGGAACGGGCAAAGCGGGCGATACAGGAACGTATCCCATTTTATTGTCTAAAAATTATCCGTCTTATTATCTTGTTGTTCAATCCGCATGTAACGTTGGTGATTCAACCTGCGCGGTCGATTCGTCACCGTACTTAATTACCCGTGTAACTGCTGCACAAGCTGCCGCTACAGCGACGACAGCAGCCTCTTGTTTAATCGGCAACTGCACAACATCGACTGTCAAACCGTTTTTCAACTAAGGTCAAAAAATGAAACAAATCGTCGTATTTGGTTATAGCATTATGTCACTTGAGGCAATGAGTCGATTGCCTCAAGACGATTGCAACATTTTATTTGCTGCGGGTAATGAAACTGAAGCGACCTTAGTTGCCGAAAAAGGTTTTGAAACGCGCGTCATTGATTTTCGAAATGACGATGATTTATTATCGATTGGCATTGGCGCGAATATAGACATTATTTTCTGTTTTTATCCACAAGATTCAGACAACGTATTTTTAACCATTTCGGCACGCGCCATTGATAAAAGCGTCATCATTATCGCCATTGTCGATGATTCAGAATCCGAAGAAAAATTGCTCGCCGCCGGCGCAAATAAAATTATTGACCCGTATGAAATTTGCGGACGAAAAGTGCATGAAATGCTTACCAAACCCGATATTAGTAACATTCTTGACCATACGGTTTTTGGGCGGCACGATTTAAATATGGCGCAAATTGAAATTCCCATCGATTCTTATTTGGAAGGCGTGATGGTGAGCCAATTAAATCTGGAAAACGAGAAATATAATTTAATTTTGATTGGTGTAGTCGATCGTGAATTAGACGACCAATTACATTTTACTAACGGCGAAACCGATCACGAACTCAATGCGGGTGATGTTTTGGTTGTCATGGGACCGAGTCGCGGTTGTCGATTATTTAGAAACGAGGTGGAATATCAATGGCAATAATTAACAAAATTAGGTTTACACCAAGAATTTGGTTTTTCTTGGGTAGTGCAGGTTGTGTATTTTTACTCAGCATGGGCGCGTATTTTCAATTTGCACAAGGTTTAGAACCTTGCCCTTTGTGTATTTCACAACGCATCGCTATTTTTTTAACGGGCTTAGTTTTCCTAACGGCTGGTATGCAAAATCCTAGTCGAAGCGGTATCAATCGTTATGCCATTGTTGGTGCATTAACTGCGTTAGGCGGAGCATCTATTTCGACGCGCCACATTTGGATTCAACACTTACCGCCCGATAAAGTTCCCGAATGCAGTCCGGCTCTTGAATACATGTTGCAAAATTTTCCGCTCATAGACACCCTTAAACTCATGCTTTCTGGCACGGGTGATTGTGCAAAAGTCGATTGGACAATGCTTGGTTTGAATATGCCAGCGTGGACGTTGCTGGCGTTTTTAATGCTTGCCACGTTGAGTTTGGTGCAAATTTGGAATCATGACTAAACCCCTTATTTTAAAAGTCGCCATTCCTGCCGTTCCTTTTTTCCAATTATTTGAATACCTCGCCCCTGAAAATTCTTTGCACGAAAATTTACGGGCGGGGATTCGCCTCGAAGTTCCTTTTGGTAAACGTTCAAAAATCGCGTTTCTCATTTCAACCAGTTTTGAAAGTGATTATCCGCGCGAGAAATTAAAACCAATTACACGCATTATTGATGACGCGCCACTGCTTGCGGAAATCGATTTAAAACTATTGCATTGGGTGAGCAGTTATTATCATCATCCGCTCGGCGAAGTGATGAGCGCTGCATTTCCCATTGCGTTGCGGCAAGGTAAAGACGCGGTCATTAAAAAATTGCCAAAGACTGCAGAATCCGACATAAAAACCGTGCAATTGGTTTGCAACGACGCACAGCAAAACGCCATTGATTCAGTTCACGCCGCATTAGACACATTTAACGTTTTCGTACTCGACGGTGTAACAGGTAGCGGCAAAACCGAAGTGTATATGCAGCTGATTCAATCTGTATTAGAACGTAAACAGCAAGTGCTTGTTCTTGTACCAGAAATTACTCTCACGCCACAATTACAACAGCGTTTCGAGCAACGTTTTAGTACACACGTTGCCATTTCACATTCCAAATTGACCGATGTACAACGTAAAAATGCGTGGCTGTTAATGCAAAGCGGTGCATGTTCATTGTTACTCGGCACACGCTCGGCATTATTTACGCCTTTACCGAATCTCGGTTTAATCATTCTCGACGAAGAACACGACAATTCGTTTAAACAACAAGAGGGCTTTCGATTTTCAGCGCGAGATGTTGCCGTCATGCGCGGGAAATTAGCCAATGTGCCGGTCGTTTTAGGTTCTGCTACGCCATCGCTAGAAAGTTTATATAACGTTCAACAGCAACGTTATCAACATTTGCGATTGCCCGAACGCGCTGGAAACGCCCTGCCCCCGTTGGTGCAAATCATCGATATTCGTCAACAACGCTTACAAGAAGGTTTGTCAGCAAAATTGATTGACGAAATTCGCGCCACCTTGGCAAATGATGAGCAGGTTTTATTGTTTTTAAATCGACGCGGGTTTGCGCCGACGTTGATGTGTCACGATTGTGGTTGGGTGGCGCGTTGCATTCATTGCGATGCGAATTTGGTCATTCATAGACATAAAAATATTTTACGTTGTCATCATTGCGGCACGGAACATCGTTTAATTTCAACCTGTCCTGCGTGTCAGTCTGATGATTTAACGTCGCTGGGATTGGGAACGGAACGTTTGGAATCTGTTTTAACGCGCTTGTTTTCAGATAAAACCGTGATTCGTTTAGACCGTGATTCGACGCAACGCAAAGGCACGTTGGAAGATTTTTTGGCGCAAATTCACGCCGGTGAGGCGCACATTATTTTAGGCACGCAATTATTGGCAAAAGGTCATCATTTTCCAAATGTCACGTTGGTGGCGATTTTGGACGTGGATAGTGGATTGTTTAGCACCGATTTTCATTCGGGTGAAAAATTAGCACAATTGATTGTGCAAGTGTCTGGGCGTGCCGGACGCGAACAAAAACAAGGTAAAGTGTTATTGCAAACGCGCCAACCGACACATCCGTTATTGACGGAATTATTGCGTGATGGGTATGCGAAATTTGCGGCGTTAGCGTTGGCAGAACGTGAAATGGCGAGTTTGCCGCCGTTTAGTTATCAGGCATTGTTACGCGCTCATGCTGAAAATGAAGCGTTGCCGGTGACGTTTTTACAAGCCGTGGCGGAATTAGCTCAAAGTTTGAATACGCAAGAGGTGCAGATTTTAGGTGCGATTCCTGCGCCGATGGCGAGACGTGCGGGGCAATATCGTTATCAATTACTGTTCCAACATACGAATCGCGCGGCATTGCATCATTTATTGCGACAACTTGTACCACAAATCACCGCGTTAAAATCAGCCTCCAAAGTGCATTGGTCGCTTGATGTTGATCCGGTGGATTTGTATTGAGGTACGACCAATTTTTGATTGGAAAAAGTTGGATGTGTTGTTGCCTAAAAAGCGACGAGTATTCGCCGCTTTTTACTTACACATTATCAGTGGCTTGTGAATTACTGTTATCGTCAATCCACTTGTCAAAATTAGCTCGTTGCATGCTGAATAATAGATTCTTGTACAAATTTTTATCGTAATAATACAAAGCATGTCGTATTGTGGTGTAAGGGTTAAATCTATTCCAATGCTCCGATTGATATTTAATGTACTGTTCTAACTTTTCACGTGTTAAAGCTAATTCAATATCACTACAAGAGATAGAACTGTTAGCCTTGCACAATTCCTCAACAAACTCATCGACTTTATGACCATCGAATCTGTAATCTTGATAATGCTTTTTGACCGTACTCAAAAATAAAAAAGCATTCAAATGATTATCTTCGGTGTGTTTTAAAATCGCTTCTTCTTCACTTTTAGTCGTTTCTGTTCTAATAGTTTCAAATTCTTGATCTGCTAATTCAAACAAAGCAGCTAATCTGTTAATTCTTCTTTTCAGCTTAGATGGGATATTTTTCTTATATTTAATCTTATGATCCAGTGAACTCCAAGCATCTTGAATTATGGTTCTAATTTGAACTTCAAATCGATATTCACTAAATCGTTTATATTCAGGCAAAGCGGCACGATTTTCTAATAGTTTCAAGTCAAGATGTAAGCCTTTATATCCAAACGTGTCATCGTGAGCTTCCATGACTTTAGTTTTATTTGTTTCATCAATTATTTGAAAATTATTTTGAAGAATTTTTTTAACCAATTCAACATCACTTCCATAATGACAAACGATTCTCAAGCCAAGAATATCAGTTATGTATTCTTTGATTTCGTAGTCCTTTTTATCATCTTCGAGTTTTTGTCGATATTTCCTTTCAAATTTGCCAATACATTCTTCTCGATGTTTTACTCGTCCATTCACATGGGGGGTAGCAAATTCATCATTGTCTGCAAGTAACAGTGATAAAAGAGTTTTATATGATTTAACAGCATCTGAAAATAATGATGCTCTCTCGTTGTAGTAATGGAGAAAGTGGCTCTTTTCTGTATCAAAATCTAGTGATGGCATTTCTACTCCAAAAAATTAGTGACTAACTTGGATAGCTTATTGAAAACGCAATTATAAAACTAAACAAACGGCGAAATTATTCGCCATTTGTTCGTTTCTGTAATCGAATTATCGCAAAAATCGCAACTCCCCACCTTCCTCAACCACTTTTATCACATCTCCCGCGACAAACTGCCCACCCAAAATCGCTTGCGCGAGTGGATTTTCAAGTTGTTGTTGAATGGCGCGTTTCATCGGTCTTGCACCATAAACAGGGTCAAATCCCGCTTCGCCCAACAAATCCAACGCCGCGTCAGAAATTTCAAACCCAATTTCACGTTCTTGCAAACGGCTACGAAGATAATCGACTTGAATGATGGAAATCGCGCGAACTTGTTCACGTCCGAGCGAATGGAACACGACCGTTTCATCAATGCGATTGATAAATTCAGGGCGGAATTTCGTGACCACTACATCCATCACCGCTGATTTCATCACGTCATACATTGCCTCGCCCGACAACGCTTGAATAATGTCCGAACCGATGTTGGAAGTCATCACGATAATCGTATTTTTAAAATCCACCGTGCGACCTTGACCATCTGTTAAACGCCCGTCATCTAAGACTTGCAACAAAATGTTAAACACATCAGGATGCGCTTTTTCGATTTCGTCGAGCAAAATCACCGAATACGGTTTACGACGCACCAATTCCGTTAAATAACCGCCTTCTTCATACCCAACATAACCCGGAGGCGCACCAATCAAACGCGCCACCGAATGTTTTTCCATAAATTCGGACATATCAATCCGCACCATCGCATCGGGCGTATCAAACATAAATTCAGCTAACGATTTGCACAATTCGGTTTTGCCCACGCCTGTTGGCCCTAAAAACAAAAACGACCCATTCGGACGATTCGGGTCAGAAAGTCCCGCGCGTGAACGACGAATCGCATTGCTCACCGCTTTCAAGGCTTCATCTTGTCCAATCACGCGCTGTTTTAAATGCTCTTCCATTTTTAACAATTTTTCGCGTTCGCCTTCGAGCATTTTTGAAACAGGAATCCCCGTCCATTTCGAGACCACTTCGGCGATTTCATCTTCAGTAACTTTGTTGCGAAGCAAAGTCATTTTTGAGGTATCGATATTCGCAGTCGCGGCAATTTGTTTTTCAAGTTCAGGAATAATGCCGTATTGCAATTCCGACATTCGCGCTAAATCATTGCTACGTCTCGCGGCTTCAACATCTAAACGCGCTTGTTCGAGTTTTTCTTTAATCGCCGCACTGCCTTGCAACGCCGATTTTTCCGCTTTCCAAATTTCTTCTAAATCCGAATATTCTTTTTCGAGTTCACCAATTTCTTGTTCTAAAATTTGCAGACGTTTTTTCGAGGCGGCATCTTTTTCTTTTTTGAGCGCAACTTGTTCGATTTTGAGTTGAATCAAACGGCGGTGTAATTTGTCCATCGATTCAGGTTTTGAATCAATTTCCATCCGAATTCGACTCGCTGCTTCGTCGATTAAATCAATGGCTTTATCAGGTAATTGACGGTCCGCAATGTAGCGATAAGAAAGCGTTGCCGCCGCGACAATCGCAGGGTCAGTAATATCTACGCCATGATGCACTTCGTATTTTTCTTTCAAGCCGCGCAAAATCGCAATCGTGTCTTCAACGCTTGGTTCATCGACCAGCACTTTTTGAAATCGTCGCTCTAACGCTGCATCTTTTTCAATGTATTTGCGATATTCATCGAGCGTCGTCGCGCCAACACAATGCAATTCGCCACGCGCTAACGCAGGTTTGAGCATATTGCCTGCATCCATCGCGCCTTCGGCTTTACCTGCACCGACCATCGTGTGCAATTCGTCGATGAACAAAATGACTTGCCCTTCTTGTTTGGCTAAATCATTTAAAACGGCTTTCAAACGTTCTTCAAACTCACCACGAAATTTTGCCCCCGCAATTAACGCCGCCATATCGAGTGATAAAACTTGTTTATGTTTCATGCCTTCAGGCACTTCGCCATTGACAATCCGTTGTGCCAAACCTTCCACAATCGCCGATTTACCCACACCCGGTTGACCAATTAAAACAGGATTATTTTTGGTTCGGCGTTGCAACACTTGAATCGTGCGGCGAATTTCATCGTCACGCCCAATCACAGGATCAAGTTTTCCTTGTTCAGCACGTTCGGTTAAATCAATCGTGTATTTTTTTAAGGCTTGGCGTTGGTCTTCGGCGTTAGCATCTTGCACGGTTTCGCCACCGCGTAATTTTTCAATCGCCGTTTCGAGCAAGGCTTTTGAAATCCCGAATTTTTTGAATGATTCAGTAAGTGAGCCTTTTTCATCCACAATAGCCAACAAAAATAATTCGCTGGAAATAAACGTGTCGTTACGTTTTTGCGCTAGTTTGTCAGTGAGATTTAATAAACGGTCGAGTTCGTTTGATAAACGGACATCACCGCCCGTGCCGCTAACGCTGGCTAATCGATTGATTGACGCTAACGTGTCAGCGCGTAAAGTTGGGACATTGATATTGCTTTGCGCTAGCAACGGCTTGATGCTGCCTCCGTCTTGGTCAAGTAACGCGAGTAATAAATGCGCGGCTTCGATAAATTGATGGTCTTTGCCTAACGCTAAACTTTGCGCGTCTGCAATGGCTTCGTGAAATTTACTGGTTAATTTGTCCATTCTCATTGTGCTACCCTCTAAGGTGAATTGATTGGTTACAACTATGGTGCAAAAACAGAACTTTTCAACAGACTCCCTATTTTTCGTAATTCTTCTAAAACTAACACACTACTCGCTACGCCTAACGCAAGCAAACCATCATCCAAATTTAAATCAGCGGTATGAAAAATAGTTTGAGCGAATTCCCATTTCGCCATCGAAAATTGCAACGCCACCACAGCAATCAGTGATAACCAAAGCCAGATATTTCTGAAAAATTGTCGATTAAATGCAGTGCCTTTTTCTGCGCGAGCATTAAAAACATTGAAAACTTGAAATAAAACAAATGTGGTAAAAGCGAGTGTTTTAGCGTGTTCGACATCATGAAATTGCAAATCGTAAAACAAAATTCCTAACGTGCCGCTCGCCATAATCGTGCCGTAAAAAAACAATTGTGCCAGCCGTTGCCACGACAATAATTGAGCAGATTCAGAACGCGGCGGTTCATTCATGATATTGCCACGCGCAGGGTCAACGCCTAATGACATCGCTGGCGGGCCATCCATGATGATGTTAATCCAAAGTAATTGGATTGCCGAAAATGGCAACGGCAAATGTAATAACGGCGCAATCGCCACGCATAAAATTGCCCCGATATTGGTGGACAACTGAAAGCGAATAAATTTCACCATGTTGTCGTAAATACCGCGTCCTTCCCGTACCGCATTCACGATCGAGACAAAATTATCATCGGTCAAAATCATGGTTGCGGCTTCTTGAGCGACATCCGTGCCACTTTTTCCCATCGCAATGCCAATGTCAGCACTTTTCAACGCCAGTGCATCGTTCACGCCGTCGCCTGTCATGGCAACAACGTGACCAGCTTTTTTGAGTGCGTTCACAATACGCATTTTTTGTTCTGGCGCGGTTCGCGCAAAAACACCAATATTGTTAATTCGCGCCGCCAGTTCATCATCACTTAACGCCGCTAACGCACGACCATCCAACGTTTCACCATGCAAATCTAATTCTCTGGCAATTGCCGTTGCTGTCGTCGCTTGATCGCCGGTAATCATTTTCACAGCAATGCCCGCGCGTTGGCATAATTGAATCGCATCATAAACTTCTGCACGCGGCGGATCTTGCAGACCGATGAAACCCACAAAATGCAAATGTTCAATGTAGCGTTTCAAATAATCTTCAATAGGCAAACCGAACCGTGGTTTATATTCAGCGGCTGAAATACGGCTCATTGCCACGCCTAAAACACGCAAACCGTTTTTCGACATATTCGTATTTTTTACACACAAATCAGAACGTTCATCGGAATTTAAACGACAACGAGACAAGATGACTTCGGGTGCGCCTTTAACAAAAATAAGAATTTCATCACCATGACGATGAAACGTTGCCATAAATTTATGTGCCGCATCAAACGGAATTTCTGCTAAACGCGGGTATTCCATTCGGGCGTTTTCATAATTTAATCCTGCTTTTTCTGTCAGCATCAACAACGCGCCTTCCATCGGGTCGCCGATAATTTTGCCATGATGAAATTGGCTGTCATTGCACAACATCAATGGCAACAATAATTCATTTTTCGTACTGCAGGCGGGCGAAATTTTGTCGTCAACATTATAGGTTTGCCCATGATAAAAAATCTGCCGTACCGTCATTTGATTCAGCGTCAACGTTCCTGTTTTATCCGTGCAAATAACCGTCGTGCAGCCCAACGTTTCCACGGCTAAAAGACGTTTTACAATGGCTTTTTGTTTTGCCATGCGGTGCATGCCCAACGCTAACGTTACGGTTACAACTGCTGGTAAACCTTCGGGAATTGCCGCGACAGCCAATGCGATAGCAGTAAAAGCGGTTTCAATTAACGGTTCGCCGCGCCATAACGCACTGGCAAATAATACTAAAACAATTACCAACGCCAACGCTGCCAAACGCTTTCCCAATCGGTCGAGCTGAATTTGCAACGGCGTAGGTTGTTCTTCGGTTTCGGTCAAAAGTTGCGCGAGTTTGCCGATTTCGGTGTTCATACCTGTTGCTGTTACAAGCATTTCACCGCGTCCGCGCGTTACGATACTATTCATAAACAACATATTACAGCGTTCGGCAAGCATCGTTTTTTCTTGCAATGCGTCGATATATTTAACGACAGGCGATGATTCGCCCGTCAACGCAGATTCGTCAACTTCCAATCCAAATACGTTGAGCAAACGTCCGTCAGCAGGAATTTTGTCACCCGCTTCGAGCAAGACAATATCACCTTGCACTAATTCTTTAACTTCAACTTCACTCACTTGATTGTCGCGGCGCACTTTAGCGTGCAGCGACAACATTTTTTTAAGTGCGACTAACGCTCTTTCAGCTTGAAACTCTTGGTAAAATCCCAGTATCGAATTGATAAACACGACCGTCATAATTACCAACCCATCGACTTTATCGCCGATGAAAGTGGCTAAAATTGCCGCCGCGATTAACACTAAAATTAAAATACTTTGAAATTGTGCAAAAAATAACCGCCCAAGAGATTTAGGCGGTTTTTCGCAAAGCTGATTTGCGCCATCACGTTTTAAACGTTGTTGCGCTTCGAAAGTTGTTAAGCCTGACTGAGCAGTTTGTTGTTGTAAGATGGCTTGTTCAGACGTTAAGGCATGCCAGTTGGTTGAAGTTTTCATTTATCACGTTTAACGTTGCAAAAAATTCCGCAACAAATCATGCCCGTGTTGGGTCAAAATCGATTCAGGATGAAATTGTACACCTTCAATATCAAGCGTTTTATGGCGCACGCCCATGATTTCATCTATTCCACCATTTTCGTCTTGTGTCCATGCGGTGATTTCTAAACAATCAGGCAAACTGCTTTGTTCAATGACTAACGAATGATAGCGCGTTGCCGTAAATGGATTTGATACATCTTTGAAAACGCCAAGATTGTGGTGATAAACTTGAGATGTTTTACCGTGCATGATTTGTTTTGCGTGAATGATATTACCGCCAAACGCATAACCAATACTTTGATGCCCTAAACACACGCCTAAAAGTGGAATTTTTCCGGCAAAATGCAAAATTGTTTCAACCGAAACGCCCGCTTCTTTGGGTGTGCAAGGCCCTGGTGAAATCACAATTTTATCGGGATTCAATGCGGCAATATCAGCAACTGAAACTTGGTCATTGCGAACAACGATGACTTCTGCGCCTAATTCGCCAAAATACTGCACTAAGTTATAAGTAAATGAATCGTAGTTATCAACCATTACGACTTTCATGCTTGCTCTCCTTCTAAACCTGCTTCCGCCATCGCTACCGCGCGAAACACCGCGCGTCCTTTGTTCATCGTTTCTTCCCATTCGCTTTGCGGTACGGAATCGTAGACAATCCCTGCGCCTGCTTGAATATGTAACAGACCATCTTTAATCACAGCGGTTCGAATTGCAATCGCCGTGTCTAAATTTCCCGTCCAACCGATATAACCCACCGCGCCAGAATATATGCCACGTTTCACAGGTTCGAGTTCATCAATAATTTCCATCGCTCGAATTTTCGGCGCACCGCTCACGGTTCCAGCGGGAAACGTTGCCGCTAAAACGTCAAACGCATTTTTGCCTTGTTTCAATGTTCCTGTAACGTTCGACACAATGTGCATCACATGCGAATAACGCTCCACAATCATTTTATCGGTCAATTGAACGCTGCCAATTTCTGCCACCCGCCCTGTGTCGTTGCGCCCTAAATCAATAAGCATCAAATGTTCGGCAATTTCTTTCGGGTCAGCGAGTAATTCTTGTTCAAGTTCTAAATCATGTTCTGGTGTTGTGCCACGTCGGCGCGTGCCTGCAATCGGACGCACGGTAACGGTTTCATCTTCCAGACGTACCAAAATTTCAGGCGACGAACCAACGATATGAAAATCGGCTAAATTTAAATAAAACATATACGGCGACGGATTCAAACAACGTAACGCACGGTATAAATTCAGCGGTTCTGCGCTGTAAGGAATCGTCATACGTTGCGACAAAACCACCTGCATAATGTCGCCATTCGTGATGTATTCTTTAGCTTTTTCAACGGCTTGTTTAAAGCCATCTTGCGTAAAACCAGAAACAAAATGCTCTTCATCAACATTTTTAGGACTAGCATGAGATTGCGGTTTCGCGCTGGATTCCCGCAACTTTTTCGCCAATGCTTGCAATCGATTTTGCGCGTTTTCATACGCATTCGCTTCTTCAGGATTGGCATGCGTGAGCAATAACAATTTACCTGATAAATTATCAAAAACGAGTAATTCTTCGGACACCATCAGCAAAATATCCGGTGCGCCGATTTCGTCAGGTTTGGTAATTTTACAAACGCGCGGCTCAATATAACAAATGGTTTCATAACCAAAATAACCGACTAAACCGCCATTAAAACGTGGCAAACCTTCAATTTCAGGAACGCGAAAACGCGCTTTAAATTCTTCAATCCATTGCAATGGATTTTCGTGCGTTAAATCTTCGAGGATTTTATTTTCAAACGTCACGGTAATTTGGTTTCCAGATACTTTCACAAACGTTTTACATGGCAACCCAATAATTGAATAACGCCCCCACTGCTCACCGCCATGAACGGATTCAAATAGATAAGAATATGCTCCGTCCGCAAGTTTCAAATACGCACTAAGCGGCGTGTCTAAATCTGCGAGAATTTCGCGACTAATCGGAATACGGTTGTAGCCTTGTTGGGCGAAATCGTTAAATTGTTCAGGTGTCATGTGTTTTAACCGTCTGAAAGCGAATGATTGCGAAAAGATAACATATTAAAGCAATCGCGCCAAACCGCGATAACTCGCAGGTAAAACACAAATCCTTGTCTAAAAATCCAATATCGGCTACATTTACGAAATTGGTTAAAAACCCGATAAAAGAACGATCATAAAATCTTAGGAGCCGTAGTAATGAGTGAATTAAGTGCAGAAAAATTGGGACTTCACAGCGTGGGTCAGGTTTATCATAACTTGAGTTATGACGAACTGTTTGCCCATGAAGTCGCCAATCAAGAAGGACAGGTGTTAAAAAATGACACGATGACTGTAGACACAGGGAAATTCACCGGTCGATCTCCGAAAGATAAGTTTTTTGTGCAACAAGAACCGTCGAGTCAAAACATCGCGTGGGGCAGTGTCAATAAACCTGTTTCAGCTGAAATTTTCGATGATTTGTATGCAGATGTGATTGATTATTTATCGGGCAAAGATATTTATGTCACGGATGGTTTTAGTGGCGATGGTGTTATGCGTAAATCCGTGCGTTTTATTACCGAATTTGCGTGGCAATCACATTTTGTAAAAAATATGTTTATTCGCCCAGAAGCGGATGAATTGGACAGTTTTGCGCCGAATTTTCGCGTCTACAACGCGAGTAATTACACCAATCACAAGTGGCAAGATCATGGTTTAAATTCTGAAGTTTTTTGTATTTTTAACGTCGAAAAAAATATCGCTATCATCGGTGGTACTTGGTACGGCGGCGAAATGAAAAAAGGCATTTTCACCATGATGAATTACTGGTTGCCATTGGAAGGTATTTTATCGATGCACTGTAGCGCAAACGTTGGCAAAGCTGGCGATGTGGCGTTATTTTTCGGTTTATCTGGCACTGGCAAAACCACGCTTTCAACGGATGCGTCACGCAAGTTAATCGGCGATGATGAACACGGTTGGGATGATGAAGGCGTATTTAATTTTGAAGGCGGCTGTTACGCAAAATGTATCGGTTTGTCGCAAGAAAATGAGCCTGAAATTTTTGCGGCGATTCGTCGTCATGCGTTATTAGAAAATGTCGTTTATGACGACAATGGCGAAGTCGATTATCACGATAGTTCTAAAACTGAAAATACGCGCGTTTCTTATCCGATTGAACATATCGAAAATCATGAACCGGATTTACGCGCTGGCATGCCGAAAAATATTATTTTCTTAACGTGCGATGCGTTTGGTATTTTGCCACCGGTTTCAAAGTTATCAAAAGAACAAGCGATGTATTATTTCTTGTCAGGTTATACCGCAAAAGTAGCCGGCACAGAACGTGGTGTCACTGAGCCACAAGCCACATTCTCTGCCTGTTTTGGCGAGGCGTTTTTACCTTTGCATCCGACGGTTTATGCCACGTTGCTCGGTAAAAAAATGGAACAACACGGCGTGAATGCGTATTTGGTCAATACCGGTTGGACAGGCGGCGGTTATGGCGTTGGCAAACGCATGAGTATTAAAGGCACTCGCGCTTGTGTAAATGCAATTTTAGATGGCAGCATCAACAACGCTGAATTTGAAACGATGCCTTTCTTTAATTTGAGCATTCCAAAAACATTGGCTGGTGTTGAAACCGAATTGTTAAATCCGCGCAATGCGTGGGCGGATAAAGCACAATTTGATGAAATCGCGCAAAAATTAGCCGGTATGTTTGTGGCGAATTTCAAAAAATACACCAGCGCAAATAACGATTTCGATTTCACTCAAGCTGGTCCACAGCTTTAAATCTATTCAAAAAAAGGGTTCACGGCGTGAACCCTTTTTTCAAAATTACGTCATATTGTACGGTATCTACTGTATATCCTTACTTCTTGCGCTATGGAAACAGGCAGTCACATACCTAATTATTCCATTGCATACTTAATCTTAACGCGCCACAATAAAACGCCTTACGACGTATAAGGCTCGATTCATTAGAAAATTAGTTAGTAATTGAATAATAACCGGGATATACAATGACTCAGGCAGTGATTCACGTTCTACTTGTTGAAGATGAAGAAAACGACGCTTTTCTCGTTAAAACGGCATTAAAAAAAAACAAATACGTTCATTTTGATGTGATATGGGTTCAATCGCTTGGATTAGCAAAAAAAGAATTAGCCTTAAATTCTCATTTTGATGTGATATTGTTAGATTTGTCACTTCCTGATTCCCAAGGATTAGAAACAGTAAGATTGGCAAAACAACTTGCAGGTAAAATTCCAATTGTCGTTTTAACCGGCAAAGAAAATATCGAATTCGCTTTGACGGCATTAAAAGAAGGCGCAACCGATTACACCGCAAAAGATATTATCTATAATGGTTCAACTTCTTTAGTGCGTGTCATTCGATATGCCATGCAGCGTGTTGAACTCGATAAAAATCGTCAATTATTGATTGAAGCCAATTTAGGTTTAGATTTATTTCATACTCTCAGTCGCATAGCAATTGTTTGTGAAACGGATTTGACTGGATATATTAGCTTTGTAAATGAGAATTTTTGCGCTATTTCGGGCTACAGTGAAAAAGAATTGCTCGGATTTAAACATAAAGTCTTGAATTCAGGATTTCATGACAAAGAATTTTATCTCAATATGTGGTCGCTGATAAAAAGCGGCAGAATCTGGTCGGGGGAAATGTGTAATCGCAACAAAGCAGGCTCTTTGTATTGGATTCAAGGTATTATTTTTCCTGTTTTTCATGAAAATAATCCCCATCAGCATTATAAATACTCTTTTTTAGGGCTTGATATTACCGATAAAAAGCAACGCGAGCAGGCAATGCAACATCGCGCCGCACTTTATGAAATAGCCATTAAAACTACCGATGGTTTTTGTCGGATAGATAGTAGTGGAAAATTTTTAGAAGTCAGTGACGGTTATTGTGAGCTTTCAGGTTATAGCCGAGATGAATTGCTCTCGATGAATATATTGAAAATGACGGGGAATTTCGCGCTTAGTTTACAACAATTCAGTCAAATCGTTCAAGGTAACGGTAAAACATTTGAAATTCAGCAACAACGTAAAGACGGTTCAACATGGATTGCAGAAGTTACTGCCTCATATTTTTCTACATTAAATGACAGTAGTTTATTTGTCTTTTTGCATGACATTACTGAACGAATGGAAATGCAAAAGCGTGAGCAAATTTTGCGTGAACAACTTTTGCAAATTCAAAAAATAGACAGTATTGGTCGCCTTGCCGCCGGAATTGGACATGATTTTAATAACATTTTGACGAGCATTTTGGGCTTTAACGAAATGAATAAAATTATCGTCGATGAAGATATTCGAGACGAGTCAATTAAAACCATGTTAAATCAAAACTTAGAGCATGTTGAAATTGCCGGTAAACGTGCTGTTGAGTTGATTGCTAAAATGATGGGGTATTGTCGCCAACATACTGTGTCCACTGAAATTGAACAAATAAAAGTTACAAAATCTACCCGCAAAATTATCGAAGAAGTTGTTGAAATGGTGCAAGTGGGGTTAATGAAAAAAATTACGATTGAACTCGATTTAAACGATACGCCGCCAATTTTCATTGATCCAATTGATTTACATCAGATTATAACGAATTTATTGGTAAATGCGCGTGACGCTATGAAATTAAACGGCGGCGTTATCAAAGTGAAACTCGCAACAGTCGAGCTACTCACGCACCAATGCGCGGCGTGTTTAAAATCTGTTGAAGGTAAATTCATTGAACTTAGCGTCACGGATAGCGGTACAGGCATCGATAAAAAAATGATTGATCAAATTTTTGATCCATTTTTCACTACAAAAAAAGAAGGCGAAGGTACAGGGCTTGGATTGTCAACAGTGAGCGGCATTGTGCATCATGCTCATGGGCATATTTTGATTGATTCGCAGCTAGAGACGGGAAGTACATTTAAACTGTTGTTTTAGTAATCATCACGAATAACTTTACTGACTTTGTTAAAAATTTTCGATTAAGACGCTATTTTTAGGAATAAAAAACATCAATTCAAAACAAAACGTTGCTTGTAGGGTATTCTCGCAAGTGACGTTTTTTTGTGCCTGCCGAAAAATGACCGCTAGATTGTTTATCACAAAATTAAAAATCGATATTCACTGATAACGAAATTGTAAAATGAAACGGTAGGTTTAAACAAACGTCATCAAATTAAAAAAGCGGTAAAATTGCCATTTTTAAATATTCTTTGGTTGCACAATGAAAATCACACAACGTATTTTTTTTGCAGTCACATTACTTGTATTAATCGCAGGTGTTTTTTTTAGTCAAAACAAAACCATTCCAAACATGACATTTACCACGTTAAATGGTGAGCAAATGTCATTTGAAAATTTGCGTGGCAAACCAGTTGTTGTGACGTTTTGGGCAACGGATTGTCAGAGTTGTTTAAAAGAAATTCCGCTATGGCTCGATTTATATTCGCGTTATCACGGACAAGGTTTGGAAATTATTGCAGTGACCATGTATTACGACCCACCGAATCATGTGATTGAATTTACTAAAATGCGTCCTCTGCCCTATCCAATTACGTTAGATATTGAGGCGAAATTAGCCAATGCCTTTGGAGGGGTAAAAGTTACGCCAACAACGTTTTTGCTTAATCCAAAAGGTGAAATTGTTTGGCAAAAAACCGGCTTGTTCGATTTATTTGAATTGCAGCCGCAAATCGAAACTTTTTTAAAGGAAAAATAATGCTTTGGTTAAAAGCTCTACATTTAATTACGATGGTATGTTGGTTTGCGGGTTTATTTTATTTGCCGCGTTTGTACGTTTATCACGCCATGAGCGACGATAACGCAAGTGACGAACGTTTTAAAATTATGGAGCGTAAACTGTTTTTCGGTATCATGACCCCGTCGATGATGGCGACATTTGTATTTGGCATTTGGTTACTAATTGCGGGTGCGTGGCAAATGTATTCGCACGCAGGATGGTTACACATTAAATTGGTGTTGTTGCTAGTTTTAGTAATTTACCATTATTTTTGCTGGCAATGGCTAAAAGATTTCCGAGATAACCAAAATAAGCACGACCATATTTTTTATCGCTGGATGAATGAAATTCCGGTGCTGTTTTTAATTGCTATTATTATTTTGGCAGTTGTCAAACCATTTTGAAAAAAACGGGCAGTAAGAACTGCCCATCCCATCACAAAAAATTACGCGCTAACTTGGGCAATCCAATCTTGCAAATTGTAGTAATTCGTAATACGAGCCACTTTATTGTCGCGAATTTCAAAAAATGCACCTGCTGGCAAATGGTATTTTTGACCTTGTGCTTCAGGCAAGCCTTCATCGGTTTGTAAATATTCGCCTAACACCACAAATTCAGCCGCCGCACGTTTTCCATCTGCGCTTGCCATAATCACCATATCGACAAGCTGTTCTTTATAATTTGAGTTCATGCACGCCATGAATTGCGTAAAGGCTTCTTTGCCAATATCGCGTTTGCCTTGATTGATGTCGTGAATCACATCATCGGTCAATAAATTTAAAAACGTATCCATATCACCGTTGTTGAATGCGGCGTAATAATTTTCAATCAGTGCAATCGCTGCTGCTTGACTCATGTGATTTCCCTTATAAAACAAAATTAAAAGTTAGTGTAAGAATGCCTATTTTAGCCGAGAATAAAAAAAAATTATAAAAAACTGGTTTTTTCAAAAAAGATTGCTATACTTTACCTACTTTGCCGGGGTGGCGGAACTGGTAGACGCGCCGGATTCAAAATCCGGTGGGGGTGACTCCGTGCCGGTTCGATTCCGGCCCTCGGTACCAAAGTAAAAAGTCTTAATAGCAACAGCTATTAAGACTTTTTTTATGGGCAAAATTTTTTCAAGGCACAATACTTTTATGCTTGAATCTTCTCAATTTTCTCGTCTCGATATTGCCTTTGCACAATTTTTTAGTGCATTGACGACCTTTTCAAATCACGAAAAGGAAATGTTAGAAAATCTGCTTGCACACTTATCTTTTACACAATATCAGGGTAATACCTGCCTTAAACTCAATGCGCCACAACAGCAATTACTGCTCAATTCGGGTTTAGTCACCTCGCCCCAAAACAATTCAATTGTTTTACCGTTCCATCTCGACGAACACGCGCATCTCTATTTGCGGCGTTATTGGGATTATGAACAAGGTTTAATTGCCAAATTACGCGGCATGGAGAAAATTGATTTATCGGTTTCTAGTTTGGATGAAACGCTCAATTCTTTTTTTGAACAGTCGACAGAATTAGAAACAAATTGGCAACGCGAAGCGGCAAAATGTGCGATGCAGCAAGCCTTTACTATCATCACCGGTGGTCCAGGGACGGGCAAAACGACAACTGTTGTTAAAATCCTCGCACTTTTGCAAACGCTCAATGCCGATAAACCGCTGCATATTGCATTAGCTGCGCCGACAGGTAAAGCCGCCATGCGTTTACAAGAATCGATTACGCACAGTAAACAAGCCCTGAATTGCGCTGAAACGATAAAAAACACACTGCCTGAAACTGTTACCACATTACACCGTTTACTTGGCGCAAAACCGCCCTCACCTTATTTTCGCTATAATGCGATGAATTTATTGCCATACGATTTAATCGTTATCGACGAAGCCTCGATGATCGATTTGGCGATGATGAGCAAATTGGTTTCCGCCATTAAACCGACGGCACGGTTAATTTTATTGGGTGATAAAGAACAACTTGCCTCAGTTGAATCCGGCACCGTTCTCGCCGATTTAACGCAAGCTCTGCCACAAAATACCATCGAATTACAAAAAACGTATCGCTTCAAAGGTGAAATTAAAGCCTTCGCACAAGCCATTAACCAACAAAATGCACAACAAGCATGGAAAATTACGCAACAAAATTCCGAAATCATCCAACAGTTAGGCGAAGAGTATTTATCTTATTTAGTTGAACAACACAGCGAGTATTTTCAACGCATAAAATCTGGTGCAAATTTTTCCGAAATTTATGCAGCATTTAATCGGTTTCAAATTTTGTGCGCCCATCGAGAAGGTAAAAATAGCGTTTCAGATTTGAATTATCGATTGGAAAAAGCCTTGCGTGACAAAAGAGTTATCAATTTATCAACGACGTGGTATATAGGACGACCTGTCATGGTGACGCAAAATAACGCCGCGTTGCAATTATATAACGGTGACATTGGCATTTGTCTACCCGATGAACATGGCGTAATTAAAGTTTTTTTCCCGCGACCAAATGAAAGCCAACAAGGTTATTCGCCGGCACGCTTGCCGCATTGTGAAACGGTTTTTGCCATGACCATTCATAAAAGCCAAGGCTCTGAATTTGAGGAAGTGTGTGTGTGTTTACCTGAAAATAGGCAGACTATTTTGACCAAAGAGTTGCTTTATACCGCCATTACTCGTGCTAAACAGCGCATTAAATTAGTGACTACCGAAGCGATTTTTACCGCAACCGTGCAAGCCAGCGTGGCACGGATAACAGGATTGGTCGAACAGCTCAAAATTAACCTATAATTAACACCATTTTAAATTGTTAATGAGTGGATTTTTATGCAAAACACCGTCGTTACCGCTACAGAAATCAAAACTGCGCTGACCAATATTCGGCAAGCCGCGGCAGAATTGTATCGTTTCACCGAAAAACTCACCTTACTGAAAATGGTGCATCAAGTAACGGTGCAAATTATCAAAGCCGTCGATTTATTGCAAAAAGAAGTAAATCAATCACGTCACGAAGCAGACTTGCTTGACGCATTAGAATCGTCTAAATCTGCCGCCTTTTTAGAAGAAGTCGTCGATGCAGACACGATGAGTGAATTGGAAGATTATATTTTGTCATTTACAAAACAATTGGACGACGAAGATTTAACACGCTTTTTAAGCGAAATCATGGATAAAGTCGAAATGAAATACAATGTGGTACTTGAGAAAACGCATGAATTTAATGCGTTAGTTAAAGATGAATTGGAATAGTCTCGCGGTGTTAACCAATCTACACCCCGTTATCGTCAGTATTGGTTTATTGATTTGCGGCAATATATTTATGACGTTTGCGTGGTATGCTCATTTAAAAGAAATGCACGATAAACCGTGGTTTTTAGCGGCGTTTGCGAGCTGGTTTATTGCCTTGTTTGAATATTTATTGCAAGTCCCCGCAAATCGCATTGGTTATACGGTGCTGACGATTGGGCAACTTAAAATTATTCAAGAAGTTATTACACTGTCGTTATTTGTTCCCTTTTCGATTTATTATTTACGCGAACCATTAAAACTTGATTATTTATGGGCAGGCTTTTGTTTACTTGGCGCGGCGTATTTCGTATTTCGAGACAAACTCTAACGCCATAACTTGCTTTTTAACGTAAAATCGGTAAGTTATCCTTTTATTCATTTAATCGAGGGAATTGTTTTATGAAACGTATCTTTCTGTTTTTAGTCACAAATATTGCCGTGATGGTAGTGATTGGGCTGATTTTCAATCTGTTAGGTCTGCACAGTTCACTTGCAGCTAACGGTGTTGATTTAGATTTGAAAAAACTGCTGCTAATGTCAGCAATTATTGGCTCTTCGGGTTCGGTTATTTCATTGATGATGTCGAAATGGTCAGCAAAAAGAGCCATGGGCGTTCATGTTATCGAATCGCCACAAAACCACACTGAACAATGGCTCGTTGATATTGTGGCGCGTCAAGCACAGCACGCAGGAATTGCAATGCCAGAAGTAGGTATTTTCGAGGCGGCTGAACCGAATGCGTTTGCAACTGGAGCAAGTCGAAATAGCGCGTTAGTTGCTGTCAGTACCGGCTTGTTACATCAAATGAGTGCCGATGAAGTCGAAGCCGTTGTGGGACATGAAATCAGTCACGTTGCCAATGGCGATATGATTACGATGGCGTTAATGCAAGGCGTGGTGAATACGTTTGTCTACTTCTTCGCCTCGATTATCGGTTACGTTGTCGATAAAGTGATTCTGAAAAATGAAGAGCAAGGCTATGGCATGGCTTATTACATTACACAAATGGCAGCACAAGTCGTGTTGGGTATTTTGGCTTCAATGCTGACAATGTGGTTTTCGCGTTACCGCGAATTCAGAGCCGATGCGGGTGGCGCGAATTTAGCCGGTCGTGAAAAAATGATTGGTGCATTGCGTGCTTTGCAACGCGCTCATGAACCCGAAGCCTTACCAGGGCAACTTGCGGCATTTGGTATCAATGGCGGTGGTGCAATGAAATTATTTATGACCCATCCACCACTCGAAGAACGTATTGCAGCTTTGCAAAACGCACGTTAATCAAACAGGTGCAAAGTAACCCACGAATCCACTTTGCACCGTTAATTTTTCGCTTAACAAACCTCTACAAAACAATGAGCATCAAACTTTCTAATCGCGTAAATGCTGTAAAACCGTCTCCAACCTTAGCTATTACCGCCAGAGCCGCGCAAATGCGAGCTGCCGGTAAAGACATTATAGGTTTAGGCGCAGGTGAACCCGACTTTGATACCCCCGATTTTATTAAACAAGCGGCGTTTGAAGCGATTAACAAAGGCTTTACTAAATACACGCCTGTTGATGGCATTGCGCCTTTGAAAAAAGCTATTATCGACAAATTCAAAAAAGATAACGGCTTAGACTATAACGCTAAACAAATTTTAGTCTCTTGTGGCGGGAAACAAAGTTCTTTTAATTTAACGCAAGCCCTTTTAAATGCAGGCGACGAAGTCATTATTCCTGCGCCATATTGGGTATCTTATCCAGATATGGTTTTGCTTGCAGACGGTGTGCCGGTCATTATCGAAACCACGCAAACGCAACATTTCAAAATTACGCCAGAACAATTACGCGCCGCAATTACGGATAAAACACGGTTAATTTTTATTAACAGCCCGTCGAATCCTTCAGGTGTTGCGTATTCATTAGAGGAATTGAAAGCTTTAGGTGATGTGTTAGCCGATTTTCCCAATATCATTATCGCTACCGATGATATGTACGAACACATTTTGTGGGAACAAGGTACGTTCGTAAATATTTTGAACGCGCATCCTGAATTTTACGACCGCACGATTGTGATGAATGGCGTATCAAAAGCCTATTCGATGACCGGCTGGCGTATTGGTTATGCTGCTGGCAGCGAACAATTGATTGAAGCGATGTGTACCATTCAATCGCAAAGTACGTCTAATCCAACATCGATTTCACAATATGCTGCCCTCGCCGCATTAACGGGCGATCAAAGTTTTATTAGTGATATGTGTGTGGAATTTAAAAAACGTCACGATTTTGTTGTCGCGGAATTAAACAGCATCGATGGCGTGGAATGTTTACCTACCGACGGCACGTTCTATGTTTTCCCAAATGTGGAAAAATTGTTGGCACGTTTAGACGGCATTGATGACGATTTGGCGTTTTCGGATTATTTAATCGAAAAAGCAGGTGTGGCACTCGTGCCAGGTTCGGCGTTTGGAACGGCGGGACATATTCGACTTTCCATCGCAACCAGTATGGATAATCTAAAAACAGCGTTAGAACGCATTAAACAAGCGATTTAGAAACACAAAAGGCGATTGTAAAATCGCCTTTTTTTATGGACTACTTATTTTTGATAAATCTCATCCGGATTTTTCAACACACTTTCAATGGGTTGCCATTGTCCGTCAATCAATTGCCGATAAAAACAACTTTCACGTCCGGTATGACAAGCAATGCCGCCTTCTTGTTCAATTTTTAAAAGCAAAACATCTTCGTCGCAATCCATTTGAATACTGACAATTTTTTGTTTGTGTCCAGATTCTTCGCCTTTACGCCACAATTTCCCGCGTGAACGTGACCAATAAACAGCGTAACCTTCCTCAACGCTAAGGTGCAATGATTCACGGTTCATCCACGCAAACATTAACACTTTGCCCGTTTTGGCATCTTGTGCGATAGCGGGGATTAAACCATCGGAGGTAAAGCGGATTTCATTTAGCCAGCTGTTCATAACCTCACCTCAATTCCTCGCTCACGCATTCGCTGTTTTGCTTGCCCAATCGTATATTCGCCAAAATGAAAAATACTTGCAGCCAAAACCGCATCGGCTTTGCCTTCTAAAATGCCTTCGGCTAAATGATCCAAATTCCCCACACCGCCTGAAGCAATAACTGGGACAGAAACCGCCTCACTCACAGCGCGAGTTAATGGCAAATTAAAACCCGATTTCGTACCGTCTTTATCCATACTGGTGAGTAAAATTTCGCCAGCACCGAAACTGACCATTTTTTTCGCCCATTCGACGGCATCTAAACCCGTTGGTTTACGACCACCGTGCGTGAAAATTTCCCAACGATTCGGTTCGCCTTCACCGCTAACTTTTTTAGCGTCAATGGCAACGACAATACACTGTGAACCAAAACGCTCGGCGGCTTCTCGGACAAAATCCGGATTAAAAACCGCCGCGCTGTTAATCCCGACTTTATCTGCGCCCGCATTTAACATCCGGCGAATATCCTCTAAGGTGCGAATACCGCCGCCTACGGTGAGAGGAATAAATACTTCACTGGCAACTTGCTCGACAACATGAACCATTGTGTTGCGATTGTCGTGCGTTGCCGTAATATCCAAAAACGTAATTTCATCCGCACCTTCACGGTCGTAACGCCGCGCAATTTCGACCGGATCACCTGCATCGCGTATATCAACAAACTGCACGCCTTTTACTACGCGCCCATTGTCAACATCTAAACAGGGAATAATTCTTTTTGCTAAACTCATAAATGCCTATTTTTTTAAATCTAAAATTCACAAAATAAACTTCAATAATGATACCGACACTGAACAATAATCAGCTGCTCATCGGTGAACGTATAAACTAAACGATGCTCATCATCAATTCGCCGTGACCAAAAACCACTAAATTCATGCTTTAAAGGTTCAGGTTTGCCAATGCCTTCAAACGGATTTCGTTGAATATCCTTAATCAACAAATTGATTCGCTTGTGAATTGCCTTATTGGTTTGTTGCCAAAATAAATAATCATCCCAAGCACGTTCACGAAAACAAATCATGCGTCGATTAACTCACGCTTCACTAAATCACGTCGCGCAGCAATTTCTTTGACAGCATCTAATAAATCGGCAACATTAGCAGGCGAGCGTGTTAAATAATGAGTTTCTTGCCACGTATTGTAATCTTCCAATGAAATCAACACGGCAGCTTTGCCTTTACGCGGTGTGATAATGAGCGGTTCATGATCTTCTGTTACACGCGCCATTACTGTTGCTAATGAACTGCGTGCCTGTGTATAACTAATTGCATCCATAAA
>CAILJB010000113.1 GCA_903834465.1 uncultured Pseudomonadota bacterium
AATGGCTTTAGCTGCTTAATAACAGCACCATTCCTTTGACCATCTGTGCTTATGCGGGTGGAGTTCAAATACTTCGGTAAGAGAACGCTCAGAGGTCATTTACATAAGATCGCGCTGAAGTCTGTCCGGTATGGATGCGCTAAAACCCTACGGAATCGCCCGTGACTTTTTTGGCTCGTCGGAATGTCATAGGCTAAATCAAAGAACGAGATAAGCATGTAGACCTTGTGGCGGAGTGCTTACGGACGGGGGTTCAATTCCCCCCGCCTCCACCAAATATAGATTCAAAGACGTTTGTTAAGATTCACAAAGTCGCAACTCGAAAGGGTTAGCGACTTTTTTATTGTTCAACGATGTTCAATGAAATTCATTTACATACCGACATTGTAGGCGGTATATTTTACGGCATATCGTAATTTCACAAAGTTGATACCGTCATGCCCTTATCAGATACCGCCATTAAGAACGCAAAGCCAAAAGACAAGCCTTATAAAATCAGTGACGAAAAAGGAATGTTCCTACTGGTAAATCCAAACAACTCAAAATACTTTCGACTGGATTACCGATTTGACGGTAAACGAAAAACCTTAGCCTTAGGCGTTTATCCTGAAATCAGTTTGAAACAAGCGCGTGAAAAACGTGATGACGCACGAACGCAAATTACTAACGGTATCGACCCAAACGAAAACAGAAAGGCAATCAAGCTATCGAAAGCCGATAACGCCGCAAATAGTTTTGAAGTGTTGGCGCGTGAATGGTTTGAACGCAACATGACTGACAAATCAGAAAGCCACCAAAAACGCACGTTAGGAATGTTAGAGCGTGATGTTTTGCCATTCCTAGGTAACAAGCCGATAGCTGATATTAAAGCCCCCGAATTATTAACCGTACTGCGAAAAATTGAAGAGCGTGGCGCGGTTGAATCGGCGCATAGAACATTACAGATATTCGGTCAAATCACACGCTATGCAATCGCAACAGGAAGAATTGATGTTGATATATCGCAGTTCCTGCGTGGCTCATTAAGACCTGTTACAGGCGGACATTTTTCGGCAATTACAAATCCTAAAGAATTAGGCGCATTACTGAGGGCAATCGATGATTACACGGGTTCATTAGTCGTTAAAACTGCTTTGCAAATCGCGCCATTGGTGTTTGTTCGTCCAAGTGAATTACGCGGCATGGAATGGTCACACGTCGATTTTGACGCGAAAGAATGGCGGTATTTAGTCACGAAAACAAATGTTCAACACATCGTGCCATTATCCAAACAGGTTATTGATGCAATCAACGAATTAAAACCATTAACAAGTCACGGGCGTTTTGTGTTCCCCAGTGAAAGAACGCCCGACGGTTCGCGGTGTATGTCAGATGTTGCGTTATTGGCAGCATTACGTCGCATGGGATTTAGCAAAGACGAAGTGTCAGTGCATGGTTTTCGAGCAACAGCACGAACATTACTTGATGAAGTGCTAGGCTTTCGTCCTGATTTTATTGAGCATCAATTAGCGCACGCCGTTCGTGACCCAAATGGTCGTGCATACAATCGAACCGCGCATTTAGAAGAGCGTCGAAAAATGATGCAAGCGTGGGCAAATTACTTGGATAACTTAAAACTCGTTGGCGTGGTTGTGCCATTTGAGAAAGCGGCTTAAATAACACTGGAGGCAATATGTACACTGAAAAACTAAAGCACTTTAAAAACATCGAAAACTTAGGCGGTAAAGCGTGGGAGCATGGCGTAGCAATTGATGCTGTAGGTAAATCAGAACTCACTAATTGCGCTATTCACTGCTTTCATTATAAGCAAATGTTTGAATTGCTCTTTAAGCATTTGCTTGAAACAAAAACAGAATCTGGCGCGTTCCCACGCTCACACAAGCTAAATGCGTTACTGGCTTTGCTGATAAAAGAATCTGATTTAAAAATCGACCCCAATCCGTATTTTGAAGCGTTAAGCACGATTACAATGTGTGCCGAAGCATACCGTTATGATTATGCCTTAGACTGCAACACCTATAGGCATAGCGTTGGATTACTTGACCCCTTGCTTGACCAACTCGCAGAATTTTCTAAAAGCTAAAACCCAATAACTCACCAACAGGATTAACCAACATGACCGCATTCACAATAGACATTCACGAATTCTATAACGAGCTTAAAAACGCAGGTTTTACCGAACAACAGGCGGATGTTATTGCAAAGATTCAAGGAAAAACAGCAACCGCCACCGCTGAACAGGTTAGACATGATTTACATCTTGATGAAATTGCCTCGAAACGTGACATAAGAGAAACCGAATTAAGGATTGTCACGCAACTTTCGGCAATGCAACAGGATATACAGCTAACCAAAATCACGAATAAAGCTCTACTGGCACTTTGCACCATCATTGCAGGCGCGTTGATTAAGATTGCATTTTTTACACATCAATAATAGCGGGCGGCATAAACCGCAAGCGCAAACTCAAAATAACTAAGCCTAGCCCGACGGGGCGAACATCGGACACCTTTACCGATTGGCTTAGTTTTCTTTTTAAAGGTTTTGGCACTGAAAGGAGTGTTGAATGATTAAGGTTTTTTATAGTGGTTATGGAGACCATTACTCCAGCAAATTGAATCATTGGCTTCCATCCGCGAAATTAGACGGAACTCAAATAAGACATCAAGGTTTTTTTGTGCTGCGAGAAGAAGACGAGGTGCGATTTAATATCATTGGTGAAGCGGAAATAGCGAGAATTATATACGAAGAGGGGAATGCTCCTACATACGAAGGGGGAAATGCTCCCATACCCTATGAGGTATTAGCCATAACGAATATATTAGGGGAATTTAGTCCAATAAAAATAAACAAGTGTTCACAGAATTTTATTGATGCTGACACGGGAAACGCACTAAAAATAATATCTATTGACATTGAAACAGCGCAAGAAGATAACAGCAACGCATTAAAAATAGACCTCACAAATCAAAACAAATCCGAGATGCTAACCGCAGTAAATCAAGCAAGCATGATGTTCTGGAGTAACGCCAAAAGAAGCGACAAAGACACTTGGACAACAAACCAAGTTGTAATAGATTGGCTCATGAAAGAACATAAATTTTCAGTAAATATCGCAAAAGCTGCCGCAACAATAGTCCGACCTGAGTGGGCTAAAAAATAACGGGGTTGACCCCACTAAATCCAGTAAGTAAGCAGCATAAGCAGCATGGTTCAACCATCTTGGTTGAACCCCTCGAACTATTCAAATCGCAAAATATGCGAATAATAGCTAACCATGTTCAACAACACTCAAGCGAGTACATAACATGGCAACAAAAGGTTTTTACAGAATTTGGCACATTATCGGCAATTCAAAAGCTAATCCACCAATACCCCCCATTATTCCAATCAGTCGCACATCGTTTCTAAACGGTGTGAAGTCTGGCAAATATCCTAAGCCTATCAAAATTAGTGAACGCACGACCGCGTGGCGCGTTGAAGACATTGAAAAGTTGATTGCTTCAATGGGGGCGAAATGATGACAGTCTCAATTCAACTTAGGGCGTTAGATACAAAAGGACAATTGATTGTCTTTTCAAATACGCAATTGATTGCACTTTTGCCAAATCGCCCGTTGACGGTCAAAACAAAAATGACCTTGACCAAAAACCAACACACGGCTATTCTTTGCCCACCTCAACACGAGGTCGGGTTTAGCGGCTCGTTTTTTAGACATGGCGATAATACGCCGATAATCAAATCGGTTTTTTTATGCCTGCCATTTTTCCAGCATGCTGGAATTCATATTATGATGGCGTTGTTTGGGCAGCCTTTTTGGCTGGTCGCACCATGTCGCGATACCGCTAACCCACTCAACGCTGTCACCAGATTCTTAGCGGTTCTGCGTGACGGTTTTACCCACTTTAGACATGGTATCACCGCATGATTCAAAACAAAGGACAAACACGTCCAACAATCACCCCAGATTTTAGCCACAGAATTTCAAACCATGACGCGAATTTAAGCGGCTTAGTGGATTCGATTACGGATTTCACCATGCAGGCTCGCGGCATTCTTTACGCGATTATGTTTAGTCACCAAGAGCGAACCGCTCACATAGCCCCCATTGATACGGCTAACGCGGCTTATGCGGCAATTCATTTGTTGAATGATGTTGATGCGTACCTGAAAGCCTTTGCAGATTCTCAAGCGCAATAAAAAACCCCACTTAACCAAAGATTAAGCAGGGCTTTTGTTGAGCATCACACAAACACATTTCGGGCGGAATTATAGCCCTGTTTGTGGGTTCTTTGCACCCTGCAAGGAATGAAAAAAATGAATAATGAATTATCAGTAATCGAATCACAGGGCGGCATTGTTTCAATGGCGATTGATTCACTCACCACGCAAGTTTTACAGAATGCGGATGATGGCGTGGAATTATGCGTATTGGACATTGAATTAGTTGAATCGGTCGTGAAAGCGAGCAAATCAGCACAGGGCTTTCAACGTGCCACACTGTACTGGATACGCCAAAAGAAAGGCTATTTGATTTTAGGCTATGAATCATTCGAGGCGTTTGGGCTTAAAGAATTTGGGTTAGAGAAATCAACATTGCACTCGATGGCAAATGCTCACCATATCCAAACGGTTTTGGAAAAGTCCAACATGTTGGACTTGGACAAAGAGTTGCCAATACGAAGCGCGAACCAGCTCAACAAATTATCGGATGCTGAAATTCCTGAAGCATTCCAACTGGCAACTGACAAGGCAAACGAAGACAGTAAGAAGTTGAGCGCGAAACACGTTGAAGAAGCCGTTAAGGAATTGCAGGCTAAAAACAAATCACTGCAACAGCAACTTGATGACACTGAAATCATGTACAACGAATCAAGCCGCCAACGTGACCAACTACGCGACAACCGAGACCGAATCATCAACGAACAAGTCGAAGAACGCATTTCAGGTGAACGCGCCAAACTGATACTCGAAAATCAAGACGCAATCGCACAGGCAAAACGTGAGGCTGAAAACGCGCAAGGTGAACTCGAACGCTTAAAAAAAGACCAAGCAAAAGCGATTAAAGACGAGGTGTTCTCAGAAATCCAAAAACGCAAAACTGAAATTGACCAACTCGAATATCGTTGTGAATCACTGAAAAAACAAACCGCCGAATTAAAAACGGTGCGTGATTCGTTGGATGTTGAGGTCGGGGCGTTAGCCGTTCACAAAGAATCGATTAAGAATGCAAAGGAATATCTCACGTTTTTGTCGAGCAGTTTTGCGGACGCATTCGACACCAAGACCCTGCCACCTGAAACCCTCAATGATTGGCGGGCGGTTAAAGATGCGCTGTTAATGCTACAAATCGAGTTACACGATTTCATCAACCAAAATTCCGCCATTGATGGCGCGGTTGTGGTTGGAGGTGCGTTATGAATTACGAAGAAGCTAAAAAATTCGCTGAAAAGCTAACTCAAGACACTGGCACATTGCACGAAGTCTACGAAATCACAGACGATTTTTTTTATGTTATGCGAATACAACCTAATGACGCACCACCTGTTGAGAACTTGCCAGCATTGCCAACCATTCCGACGATTTCATTAGCTGACATGATGGCGCGTGAATATGTGGCTAATTGGTTAATTGACGGCTTAATTGAGCAGTCAGATTTAGGCTTGATATTTGGCGCAAGTGGCGGCGGTAAAAGTTTCGTGGTGCTTGATATGGCTTATTGCATTGCAGCAGGTATTCCCTACCACGGTAGAGCGACCAAAAAAACGGGCGTGCTGTATGTTTGCGGCGAAGGTCACAGCGGATTGCAAAAACGTATCAAGGCAATTCACATCGACAAAGGTTGCACCGAATTACCTAACATTCACATCACCACCGTACCAGCGGCATTTATTGACGAAAATAGCGCGATAGCGATTCAAAACACGATTAAGGCAATCGGTAATATCGGCGTGGTGTTTGTCGATACGTTTCACCGCAATTTAGGCAATGGCGACGAAAACAGCGCGAAGGACATTGCCAAATTCCTGCAAAACATTGACCTGTATTTACGTTCTATCGGTGTGGCGGTTATTCCCGTACATCATAGTGGCAACGATTCTAACGGACGTTCACGCGGTTCAAGTTCAATTCGCGCAGCTATGGATGTTGAATACGAAGTTAAGAAAGATGCTGATAACGAAATCATTACCGTGACTAACACCAAGATGAAAAACTTCGAGCAACCTAAGCCGTTTTCGTTCAAGTTCAAACCTGTTGCTGAAAGCGTGGTGTTAGAACCAACGGACTTTATCGCCAAAAAGGGAAGTAAAAAACCGCTATCGGGTAACAACCTCAAAGCCCTCCAATGTTTGACAAAGTCACTTGATGATTTTGGTATCGAACCACCTCAAATAATCCGTGATTTATTTTCTGATTCACCTCAAAACATTCCTAGCAAAATTGTGTCAATTGAGCAGTGGCGAAAAGAGGCATATTTGGCAATTACAGTCGATAGTGAACCGTCAAAAAAACAGAATGCGCTCAAGATGGCTTTTTACAATGCCAGAAAGGCGTTAGATGAAAATTACTTTATCGGCTTTCATGGCGAGTATGTTTGGAAAATCAGCTAGTTACATTGCCGTTACAAGCGTTACGTTACGCTATTTAACGTTATAAATTTAACGGGCTGTAACTGTGGGTTAAACGTTACGTTACGTTACACACTCTCTTTAGAGAGTGTAACGGTCGTAACGCTACCAAACAGGCAAACCAAAAACCCAAAAAATCAGAATAGAAATTGAAGTTTTGCCAACGGGTGAAACTGGAAAATTTGAAGGCTAAAAATGATTAACCTAAGACCTTACCAAGATGGCGCAATCGAAAACTTAAAGCAAGCGATCGCAGGCGGTCATCAAAAAGTTCTGCTACAGGCGGCAACTGGGGCAGGTAAAACGATAATTGCGTGTGAGATGATTCGACGCGCCACCGCCAAACAAAAACGGGTGTTATTTATCGCACACCGCAAAGAAATCATTAACCAAACGTCTGATAAGCTGGAACTGTTTAACATCGAGCATGGTGTCATTATGGCGAATCATTCACGGGTTAATAACCATGCGGTGCAAGTGGCATCGATTCAAACCTTAACCCGTCGTGATAAACCGCAAGCCGATTTGCTTATCATCGATGAAACGCATTTAGCCTGTAGTACGTCGTTTTTGAAAATCTTGGAACATTATGCGGATGCAACTGTTATCGGACTGACGGCTACCCCAATACGTTTAGATGGTCGTGGCTTAGGTAAAATCTACGGGGACATTGTGCAAGTCGTACCAATGGCACAATTGATTAGCGAGGGGCATTTAGTCAAGCCGCGTGTCTTTGCACCGTTCAAGCCTGACATGAAAGGTGTACGCAAAAACAAAGGGGATTACGATGCGACAGAAACCGCAAAACTCATGGACACGAAGGAAATCACGGCGGACATTGTGAAGCACTGGCAAAAGTCCAACATGTTGGACTTTGAAAAGTTAGAAAAAGTTGAAAACCTGAGAAAACCTGAAATCCACCGTAAAACAATCGTTTTCGCGTCATCGGTTCAACACTCTAAAAATCTCGTGGCTGAATTCCAGCATGCTGGAATATCGGCAAAACACCTCGATGCCAACACCCCCGCAACAGAACGTGACGCAACCTTGCAGGCATGGCGTGACAATGAATTTACGGTGTTATCGAACTGTGGATTATTCATTGAAGGCTTAGACGTTCCCGACGCAAGTTGTTGCATATTGGCACGCCCTACCAAATCCCTCACGATTTATCTGCAAGCCGTTGGTCGAGTTATGAGACCAGCCGAAAATAAAACCGATTGCATCATTTTGGATTGCGCGGGGTTGACCTACGAACATGGTTTTGTTGATGACCACCGAGAATGGACGTTGAACGGCAGAATTAAACGCCCAAAAGATGACGCGCCAGCGGTTCACATTTGCGAAGAATGCTTTGCGGCATACTCCAAAGCAGAACATCCGAATGAATGCCCTGAATGTGGCTTTGAAACGCCCACAGAACGACGAGAAACTA
This sequence comes from uncultured Pseudomonadota bacterium, assembly GCA_903834465.1. GTDB lineage: Bacteria > Pseudomonadota > Gammaproteobacteria > Methylococcales > Methylomonadaceae > UBA10906. Next base: position 8,065 of record CAILJB010000113.1, read on the forward strand.
AACACGCCGATGTTGATATGATTGAACTCACGCCGGCGATTGTGGCGCAAATGCGAGCCAAACGAATTCGGCAAATTGAAATGGGCAAATGCAAAACACTCGATGATTTTATCGAATTAGGCAGATTACGCGGTTACAAAGCAGGCTGGGCATACATCAAATGGAACGAGCGCAAAGCGTGGCTCAAATCGAATGGCTATGACGTACCGGTGGAACCCACTGAATGAAAAAGTCCAACATGTTGGACTTGACGTTGAACCAGTCCGAAACAGCCCTACAAAACAAAATCCGCCTTGAATTAGGCAAACTCAAAAATACCCGGCTGTTTCGTAACAATGTCGGCATGATTAACGGCGTGCAATTTGGCTTATGTGTTGGGTCGAGCGATTTAATCGGCTTTCAATCCGTGACAATCACGCCTGAAATGGTCGGACAGAAAGTAGCCATTTTCACTGCGATTGAAGTCAAAACAGAATCGGGCAAGGTAAGCGAACAGCAAACCAATTTCCTGAGCATGGTTCAAAAATTCGGCGGTCTTGGTGCGGTGGTTCGTAGTGTCGATGATGCGGTGGCAGTGTTGAAAACTTGAAAAAACATGAAGCTCAAAACCTGACATTCAAAAATCAGATAAAATCCCGTCCCCGCAATATGTCAAGGACAGGTTTATGGCAAACGATATTGATGAAATTAGAGAATGTGTTTTAACCGTTGTCGATGCAAAAACAACTGAGAAAGTCGTTAATGCCATTGTTGAGCGATTTGCAGGCGGCAGTGCTTATTTCAACAAAGGACGACGTAAAACTGCACTCAACCAAGACCGCGACAAAGAAATCCGCGCCATGTACCAAGAAGGAAAAAGCACCCGTGAAATCTGCACTAAATTCGATTTAACCGATAGGCGTGTTGGGCAGATTATTAGAAATTAACGCGCCACGCGCTGCCATGAAAAAAGGGGCGAGTTTAGGGCGAGGATGTCAAAGAAAAACTCAACATTACCTCAAGGGTAAAACCTGAGATTGAAAACTTGAAAAAACTTGAAATTTTGAAAAACAGTTAAAGCTATAAGTGGCACTGGTTTAGGCGATAAATTGTCTATATTACGCCTAGTGGTAAAATTCACGACGTTACGCGACGGTTGAAAATTAAAAACTTCAGAAAACTTCAGTTTAACAATACCTAAAAAGCCTAACTAAAGCTGACCTATGCGCTAAATTCCCCACGCACCTGAAACTCCACCAATTACTACAAAATACTACACTCACAACCACGCCACGCCATTACGGTAAATCATCATGAGAAAAACTAACTTTCGTTTAAAACACGTCGCCACCTTAGCCCCGCATACGGTGAGCATTGCTTACACCGGCAACAGCGTGATAACGGTTGATTTAAAGCCACTTATCGAATCGTTAGCCGTGTTTGCCCCGTTGGACAATTCTAAAGAGTTCGCCAGTGCCACGATTACGGACTTTGGTTTTACGTTGGAATGGTCGTGTGGCGCGTCGTTGGATTCGGATAGGTTGTTTGAAATGGCATTAGAACAGGCGGGTATGGTGTCGAATGCCGCGTTTAGACGTTGGCAAGATGCTCACCGTTTGTCGCTTACGCAAGCCGCTGAGGCGATTGGCTTAACGCGCCGAACAATTAGCCAATATCGCACGGGCAAACGTCCTGTGCCGCGTACTGTTTCGTTAGCGTGCAAAGGTTGGGAAGTCGAACAAGCCGCCATGTGATTTTTGATTGTGTACATCAAATCAAAACTGTCTACCAAGATGGTTTTTTTGTACTTTAAATTAGGCAGGTTTTGTTAGCTATTTTTTAATAATGGGACAAAAAAGGGGCAGCACCGCACTGGTGACGGTATTTTTGACGGTATATTTTAAAATAATTTTTCATGAATCCTTGTTTTTAAATGGTTGTAGCTGATTATTCGGTTGACCCCGCCGCAAGTTTTCTAACTTAGCGGGTTTTTTATTGTCTTACAGTGTCCAATAAAATCCAGTAAAAACTTGCATTTTATGCAGTAACTTTTACAGTAACACCCAAAATTACTGCTTTTTTAGCTAGGAGTTACTGCAAGTGGCAAAAGAGTTACTGACAGACGTTAGTGTACGCAACGCAAAACCAACCGATAAAGACCTTCGTCTCAATGACAGCAGCAGTTTATATTTATTGTTGAAACCAAATGGCGCGAAATGGTGGCGATTTGATTACACCATTAACGGAAAACGTAAAACGCTTTCACTTGGAACTTATCCATCGACAACATTAAAAGATGTTCGTAACAAAGCCGACGAAGCCAGAAATCTTGTTGCAAACGGCATTGATCCCAGCGACACACGAAAAACAATAAAGGCTCAACAACAAATTATTACTGAAAATACAAAGCGACTTGATGCAGGCTTACCGTTGATTGATAGTTTTCAAGCGTTGGCTTTGGAATGGTTTGATAAAAAAATGCTCGATAAGTCAGACAGTCATCAAAAGCGTACTAAAGGTTTATTGGAGCGTGACATATTCGCATGGCTTGGAAATCGCCCGATTGCTGAAATTAAAGCTCCTGAACTGTTAGAGGTATTACGTCGAATTGAAAGCCGCAACGCAATCGAAACCGCGCATCGTGCCTTGCAAACGTGTGGGCAAATTTTTCGTTACGCAGAAGCAACGGGACGAGTTGAACGCGATATTACACAAGCATTAAAAGGCGCATTAACATCCGTCAATGGTGGTAATTTTTCCTCGATGACTGACCCACAACAAGTTTCAATACTTTTGAAAGCAATTGATATTTACAGCGGTTCATTTGTTGTTAAATCAGCATTGCAACTCGCGCCACTGGTTTTTGTTCGCCCAAGTGAATTGCGACAAGCTGAATGGCAACATATTGACCTTGAAACTAAAAAATGGCGTTATTTAGTTACCAAAACGCAAACGCAACATATCGTGCAACTATCAAAACAAGCTGTTGAGATTTTAACTAATTTGTATCCCTTAACAGGTAACGGGCTGTTTGTGTTCCCTAGTGCAAGAACACCAGACGGTTCAAGAGCTATGTCAGACGTTGCATTATTAGCTGCATTACGCCGTATGGGATTTGATAAATCTGAAATGAGCGTACACGGATTTAGAGCGATGGCGCGAACAATTCTTGATGAAGTATTAGGGTTTCGACCTGATTTCATTGAGCATCAATTAGCTCACGTCGTTCGTGACCCAAACGGACGCGCATACAACAGAACCGCGCATTTATCAGAACGTCACAAAATGATGCAATCGTGGGCGGATTATTTGGACACACTGAAAAATTCTTAAACCAAGGTTACAAATGATTTTTACTGAAATTGACAAGTTAAAAAGCCGTCTTGATAGTTTGCGCCCATTACCTGCAAATACTGTCCGCACGTTACACGAACAGCAAGTTTTGGAATGGACTTATCACTCAAATGCAATCGAAGGCAACACGCTCACATTAAAAGAAACCAAAGTGGTTTTGGAAGGTATCACGATTGGCGGTAAATCGTTGCGTGAACATTTCGAGGTGTTGACATCCTCCCCGCCCTAAAGGGTTACAACGGGGATTCCTTATTGCTAAGGAGCAGGCATGTATCACTACTACCTACTGGTTTCTGCTGCTGACCGCATTACAGCACGGTTCACTTCACAGACTAGCCCCCGAAAGTCC
>CAILJB010000114.1 GCA_903834465.1 uncultured Pseudomonadota bacterium
CCACGTTTTACTCTAGGCATGATTTATCTCCGATTATTAAAGGTAAGGAATCATGCGGTTTGCCATGCGTAAATCTGAAGCGTGTACATGGTTTGGCGAGCGCAATTGTCTTTTTCTTTTGGTTGTTTTTTTCGTCAAAATATGACGACGGTGTGAGTGACCACACTTAATACCGCCGTTGCCGGTACGCTTAAAGCGTTTCGCAGCACCGCGATTGGTTTTGATTTTTGGCATTTGTTTGCTCCAAATGAATTAAAAGAATCCCTGAAAAAAGTTCGTTTAGGCAAAATGCGGTGGCCTAAACAAAACAAAAAGTCGCACCACCTTGTGCGACTTGTACGACTATTTTTTCTTTTTCGGTGCCATGACCATAACCATTTGTCGCCCTTCCATTTTAGGAAACTGCTCAACAATTGCCAAATCGTCCAAATCCTTTTCAATACGCTTCAAGACATCCATGCCCAATTCCTTATGCGCCATTTCACGACCACGATAACGCAGAGTAATTTTGGTTTTATCGCCTTCGGTGAGGAATTTAATCAAATTTTTCAATTTAACTTGGTAATCGCCCTCATCCGTTCCAGGTCGGAATTTGATTTCCTTAATCTGGATTTGCTTTTGATTTTTCTTCGCAACAGCGAGTTTTTTACTTTGCTCAAACTGAAATTTACCGTAGTTCATAATTTTACAAACCGGCGGATCTGCATTCGGTGAAATTTCCACTAAATCTAAATCCGCGTCATAAGCTATTTTTTTAGCTTCGTCTAACGGAATGATACCTAATGATTCACCATCTGCACCTGTGACTCTCACCCGCCGAGCGGTGATCATGTCGTTTAAGCGCGTTTCATCTTTTTTCGCAGCGATACCTTAATCCTCCACGTTAATTATTCTTTGTTTGCGATAACTTGCGCGAGTTTTGCGCTAAAGTCTTCTATCGACAAACTACCTAAATCCTCACCCTTCTGAGTGCGTACCGTCATTTTTTGTTCTTCTAATTCTTTGTCACCGATGATGACAAGATACGGCACTCGTTGCATAGAATGTTCGCGGATTTTAAACCCGATCTTTTCATTTCTCAAGTCTATTTTGACGCGAATGCCTTGAGATTCCAATGATTTAAACACTTGTTGTGCATAATCGGCATGACGATCGGCAATTACCATCACCATCACTTGCACCGGTGACAGCCATGTAGGGAACGTTCCCGCATGCTGTTCAATTAAAATTCCCGTGAAGCGTTCAAGCGAACCTAAAATTGCGCGATGTAGCATTACCGGCACTTGGCGCGAACCATCTTCGGCAACAAAACTTGCGCCTAAACGTCCTGGCATTGAAAAATCGACTTGAATTGTGCCGCATTGCCAAACGCGACCGATACAATCTTTTAATGAAAATTCAATTTTAGGACCATAAAATGCGCCTTCGCCCGGTTGTAATTCCCAAACCAATCCTTTTGCATTTAAGGCAAGTTCTAACGCGGCTTCTGCTTTATCCCAAACTTCGTCACTACCAACACGATTTTCAGGGCGCGTCGAAAGTTTAATAATGACATCGTTGAAGCCAAAATCTTTATATACGTCGAAAAGCAATTCGATAAATGTGGCGACTTCTTCTTGAATTTGTGATTCAGCGCAGAAAATATGTGCGTCGTCTTGGACAAAATTTCTAACGCGCATCAAACCATGCAGTGTGCCAGACGGTTCGTTACGGTGACATGAACCAAATTCAGCCAAACGAATTGGCAAATCACGGTAACTTTTCATGCCTTGATTGAAAATTTGAACATGGCACGGGCAGTTCATCGGTTTAATCGCGTAATCCCGATTTTCCGAATGTGACGTAAAAATCATCGCACCGAATTTGTCCCAATGTCCTGATTTTTCCCACAACGAACGGTCAACGAGTTGCGGTGTTCTGACTTCGCCATAACCATTCACACGCAATTTTTCGCGGATGTATTGTTCAATTTGTTGGTAAATCGTCCAACCTTTTTCATGCCAAAACACCATACCAGGTGCTTCTTCTTGAATATGAAAAAAATCTAATGTTTTTGCTAATTTGCGATGATCGCGTTTTTCGGCTTCTTCCAAACGGGTCAAATAGGCTTGTAATTCTTTTTTATCTGCCCACGCTGTGCCGTAAATGCGTTGCAACATTTCGTTTTTCGCATCGCCACGCCAATATGCACCCGCGATTTTCATCAATTTGAATGCGCCTAATTTCCCTGTACTTGGAACATGCGGACCACGACATAAATCGGTGAAATTGCCTTGATTATAAAGCGATAAATCTTGGTCAGCTGGAATAGATTCAATGATTTCAGCTTTATATTTCTCACCTTGATTTTTGAAAAAATTCACCGCTTCGTCACGCGATAAAACTGAACGCAAAACAGGGATATTTTCAGCAACCAATTGCTGCATTTTCGCTTCAATTTTTTCTAAATCTTCGGGCGTAAACGGACGCGAATAGGCAAAATCATAGTAAAAACCGTTTTCGATGACAGGACCGATGGTGACTTGTGCTTCAGGACATAATTGTTTGACTGCTTGTGCTAATAAATGCGCGGTGGAATGGCGAATAACATCAACACCTTCATCGTCTTTGGCTGTGATAATTTGCAGTTGTGAATCTGTTTGAATAATCGTGCTGGCATCAACAAGTTTTCCGTTGACTTTTCCAGCAAGCGTGGCTTTGGCAAGCCCTGCGCCGATAGATTGAGCAACTTCAAGCACGCTAAGTGGTGCGTCGTAATTTCGTTGAGAACCGTCTGGGAGCGTAATAACTAACATTGTTGAAAACCGTTAAGTAGCACAATAAAAAAAAGCACTGACCAGCAGTGCTTTATTTGTTTGGTAGGCACGAGTGGACTCGAACCACCGACCCCCACCATGTCAAGGTGGTGCTCTAACCAACTGAGCTACGCGCCTGAAATCTTGCAATTTCAATGCAGCAATTATACCAATTGATTCGTTTTTCGCAACTTTTTTATCTTTTGGTGCAACGCCATTGAAATTTAAATTCGGATTTAAAGTTTTTAGGATGGAAGGCAAGCCTTTATAATGACACTTTAACTTTTTAATCTTTTGAGGAAAAAATGGCAGTTTATAGCACCAATGAATTTAGATCTGGCTTAAAAGTCATGTTAGATAACGACCCCTGTGCAATTATCGAAAATGAATTTGTAAAACCGGGCAAAGGACAAGCCTTTAATCGTGTCAAAATCCGCAATTTAAAAACCGGTCGCGTTATCGAACGTACCTTTAAATCTGGCGAAACACTCGAAGGAGCAGACGTTGTCGATATGGAAATGCAATATTTGTATAACGATGGCGATTATCGCCATTTCATGATGCAAGATACGTTTGAACAATATCAAGCGGATGCAAAAATTGTCGGTGACGCAGGTTTATGGTTAAAAGACCAAGACATGTGTACAGTCACGTTATGGAATGACGCGCCACTTGCGGTCACGCCTGCCAATTTCGTGGAATTGGAAATTGTCGAAACTGATCCCGGCGTGCGTGGTGATACTTCAGGCGGTGGCGGTAAACCTGCGAAATTATCAACCGGCGCAGTGGTTCGCGTGCCATTATTTGTGGCGCAAAATGAAGTTATCAAAGTTGATACCCGTACTGGCGAATACATTTCGCGCGTCAAAGAATAAGCCAGCGTGCAAAATTCAACACCACTGAATTGGCAACCAAGCTGTTCGATTGAATTATTGCACCGCAGAGCGCGAATGCTGCAATGTATTCGCGCTTTTTTTGCGGCGCGTAATGTGCAGGAAGTGGAAACTCCCCTGCTCAGTCACGCCAGCGGCACCGATGCACAACTTGCGTTTTTCACATCCACTTACGAAACACCGCCCTATTCTCAGACGTTATTTCTGCAGACATCGCCCGAATTTGCGATGAAACGGTTATTAGCCGCAGGCAGTGGTTCGATTTATCAAATTTGCAAAGCCTTTCGTAATGGCGAGGCTGGACGTTTTCACAATCCTGAATTCACCATTTTGGAATGGTATCGCGTTAGATTTGATTTAGCGCAATTGATGGAAGAAGTAGAAGCCTTATTTGATATTTTGTTTGATGGACGATTAAACGCCCCTCAACGAGTGAGTTATCAAACCGTCTTTGAGCAATACACCGGTTTGAATGCACTCATTTTTTCTTACACGGATTATTGTACTTACGCTAATCAAAATGATTTAAGTGATGCAATTGCCTTGTGTGGGCAAAATCACGCCTTGTGGTTAGATTTCTTGTTTAGCTTTTGCGTGCAACCGTATTTAGGCAAGAATGGTTTGTGTTTAGTTTACGGTTATCCCGCGTGTCAATCGTCGTTAGCGCGATTGAATGCAGAAAATCCGTTAATGACCGAGCGCGTCGAAATATTTATGAATGGTATTGAATTAGGAAATGGTTTTTATGAATTAGCCGATGCTGACGAACAAAATCGCCGGTTTGATTCTGAAATTCAAATCCGCCAACAAGAAAATTTGCCCGTAGCGGTCAAAGATGAACGTTTGTTAGCTGCCTTGAAAAACGGTTTGCCTGATTGCTCAGGCATTGCGCTAGGATTGGATAGAATATTGATGGTCTTAACGAACTCAACCGCGATTGCTGACGTAGTGAGTTTTGATATTACTCGCGCTTAATTATCTACTTTAGAGATGCCGTCTAATGACCAATTCGCGAAATCTGAAGCACCGCTGGTATCATCGCCATTTTTATAACTGATTCGACACACATATTTATGTTTTTTAGCTGCCGCGCCCTCATGCGACACATCGGCTTCGGCACTAACAACGTATTCATAATTACCCAAACTCCACGCATTTAACGGTTTTTCCGGTAATGTCACTGTCGTTTTTTCATCCAAACTGGCTTTAAGATGTGCATTGCAATGTTGGAAGGCAAATTCTGTCATCGGCGATGATTGAGAAATCATGCTGCCTTGATCTTTACTGTCGATTAAAAATAAATCCGATGCGGCGACTTCTTTTGCTTTGGGAATCAGAACTTCGCGTTGCAACAGAACTAAAGCAATCACGGAAGCAATTAACGCAAAAAGTTTTTTCTTACTCATTTGGTTCATAAAATCACTGTTTTAAAAAGGTTAATAAGGTGTGAATTGTACGCGCTAAAGGTTGGATTCGACATTAAAATCAATAGCCCTCCACATCGAGTTGCAATTCATGCAACGGCGTGTCAATGCGATGCACCGCTGAAATCACCTCTCCATCGTCATACAAGTCAAGAATCCGATAACCGGGCGGCGTTCTATCCATACTAAAATTTGCGCTGTTGAGCGAAAATTGAAAACAGGTCGATGGTGTGCCAAAAACAGCGACATTACCGAATTTTTTATCCATTTCTTGATGAATATGTCCCGTGGTAATAACGCGCATAGTAGGATAACGCGCCACCATATCTAAAAACGCCTGACTATTTTCAATCGTCATCGTGTCTAACCACGCGCTACCGGTTGGTAAACAATTATGATGCACTGCACATACCGTAAATAAATCACGGTGTTCTTTTAAACATGCTTCCAAAAAATCCAACTCTGACTGAGCTAATCGACCGGCTTCACTGTGTAAAATTTGGCTATTGAGCGTGACAATTTGCCATTTTCCCCACACAGTTTGTTTGCGACAATTTACCAGCGGCGTGTTCAAAACTTGCTGCATTAACGAATAATCATCATGATTTCCCGATAAACATAAAGTTGGGATTTTGTGCGTTTCAATTTTATGCAAAATACGCTGATAACTTGCTGTGCAAGGTGATTGTGCTAAATCACCGGATAATAACAGCACGTCGTATTGGGCGCGTTGTTCAAAAGCATGTGCTAAAACAGTGTGAAAATAATGCTCCGTGTTCACACCCAACAAGGTGCTTTCTGGTGTAGGTAAAACGTGTAAATCAGTCAGTTGTAATATGGACAAACAAGGCGATTTCATTCAACGATTACTCAATGGTTTTGAAAAGAATTTTAGAATTTCGTTGCGGATTATAAAGGGCTTTAAGAAAATCAGGAACTTTTGCCCATTCGCATAATGAAAACCCACGCTCAACAAACCATTGCACTGTCTGTGTAGATAAGACAAATAATGTTTGTACACCGTGTTGTTTCGCCTGTGTTAAAGCCGTAGAAAATAAACGTTGTCCGCGTGCGCCACCTTGATAATCTTTATGCACCGCAAGACACGCTAACACGGCATAGTTTTCCGGCGCAAGATGCAATGCCGTACAACCGATAATTAACCCATCGCGCTCAATAACCACATAATCGGCGATTTCCATTTCAATTTTTTCACGCGAGCGTTTTGCCAAAATGCCGCGTTGTTCAAGTGGTTTTATCAACTCCAAAATGCCGCCAATATCGTTTAACGTCGCGGCACGGCAAATTTCATAAGGTGCAGAACTGATTAACGTTCCAACACCGTCGCGGGTAAATAATTCCAATAACAACGCACCATCGAGATGACGATTTAATAAATGCACACGCGCAATTCCCGCATTACAGTTCTCAATTGCTGCCTGTAACGGCTGGCGCATAATGTCGGGTAAAGTGTCGTTTTGTTCTAATAACGCATTAGCCTCTTCGGTCGTCAATTGAGCAATCAAATTTCCGTTTGCATCGATGCAACTTTGTTCGGTAAGAAAAATCAATTTTTCCGCATTTAATGCAATTGAGACAGCCGTAGCGACTTGTTCAGCAGATAAATTAAATACATCGCCGCTCGGCGAATACCCAATGGGTGAAATTAAAACTAAATTATTTTGTTCAAGTTGTGCGTGAATGGCATCGCTGTTAATGCGACGCACCGCGCCAGTATGTGTGTAATCAATGCCGTCAATGACACCAATAGGTTTTGCAACCACAAAATTGCCCGACGCAACTTTAAGTTCAGCATTTGCCATCGGTGAATTTGCCAATCCCATTGAAAGCAATGCTTCAATTTCAACACGCACCAAACCAGCGGCTTCTTTTACACATTGCAACGCCACATCGTCGGTAATTCGCAACCGATTATGAAATCGGGCAGGATGATTGAGTTTTTGTAAACGCGCATCGATTTGTGGACGAATGCCATGCACCAAAACCAAACGAATGCCTAAACTACTGAGTAATGTAAAATCATGAATCAGATTTTGAAATGACTCATCTTGCAACGCTTCGCCACCGAAATTGATGACAAACGTTTTATGACGATGCGCTTGAATATAAGGCGATGAACCGCGAAACCAGTGGACGAAATTATTATTTATCACAATTGTTCTAACGCCACTTTCACATCTTTCAAAACACTAGTCCAATCACCACGTTCCGACTGACGGAACAAACGCATACTTTTATACCAAACCGAATCATTGCGTTCTAACAACCATCGCCAATCTGGCACTTTCGTAATCAATGTCCACACTGATAAATTCAACGCCCCCGCCAAATGTGCGGGCGCAGAATCCACCGTAATCAATAAATCCAACGCGCCCAACAATGCCGCTGAATCGGTAAAATCATGAATAAACGGCGCGGCATCCAAAATCGTCACACCATCGGGACAATTTTCTAATTCTTTTTTAGCTTTTTCGCCCAATTGCAAACTGATAAAGGTGACATTTTTGATACTCGCAAATGCGGATAATTCGGAAAAAGCAATTGAACGATTTGCGTCATTGGCATGAACCGGATTACCTGCCCATACTAAACCGACACGTTTATGTTCTACTGAAATATGTTGATTGAGCCAGTTTTTCCACCACGTCACTTTTGTATCGTCTACCGACAAATACGGCACATTCAACGGGACTGTTTCCAATGTCGTTTGAAACCAATACGGCAACGCTAACGGAAATACCCAAAAATCATAAACTGTCTGATGCTGTTCGCCATTGTCTAAAACACGCGCAACCCATGGAATCGTTTTAAATAATTCCACCAACGGCTTTATCACCAATACCCAAACTTTCGCGCCAACGGCTTGCAAATGCTGGGCATAACGCACAAATTGAATCATGTCGCCCAAACCCTGTTCGGAATGAATTAAAATCGTTTTACCTTGTAATGGCTCACCTTGCCATTGTTTAGCGGTCAAATTCGGTTGCTTGGGTTTACTCGGATTAGCGTTTTCAGGATGATAAAACCATTGATATTGCGCCCAACCTTCTTTTAATCGCCCCGATAATAGCAAGAGCAACGCAAAATTATAATGTGCATCGATAAACTGTGAATCCTGTTGCAACGCGGTAACAAAATGTTGTTCGGATTCTGCGAATTGCGACTTATTTTTTAATATGAGAGCCAAATTACTGTGCGCTTTAGCCTGATTGAAATCAATTGAAATTGCTAGTCGATAACTTTCTTCAGCCTCTTCAACACGCAGCAGTTTTTGCAATGTCACCCCGTAATTGTAACGCGCTTCAGCATAATCAGGACGTAAAATAAGGGCTTTTTGATAACTTAGCTTGGCTTCGTTAAAACGCGTTAATTTTTCTAACGTAATCCCCAAGTTATTATGCGCGACAGCAAGATTGGGCGAGATTTTCAAGGCTTGCCGCAAACATTTTTCAGATTCGTCTAAACAATTTTGTTTTTGATAAGTATTGCCTAAATTGCTCCATGCTTCGGCATCGTTCGGCGACAAATCGGCAGCCATTTGTTTTGCATCTAAAGATTCGTTAATTTTACCAATAGCTTGCAACACCGCGCCTAAAACTTTCCAACCAAAACCGTGTTTCGGAAACCGTTTAATGACATCTCGCGCTAAATTTTCCGCTTCTGCGTATTGGCGTTGATTGTATAACGCTGCGAGCGTATTGATTTCATCCTGCATAGGTGCAGCGACCGCACGCACGGGCAATTTTTTTGTGGCTTTGAATGGCATGTTTTTTTTCATGACAAATCAGAAGTTAGGCTTTTCGAATATAAAACGTTTGCACATTGTCATGTTTTGTTACAGTAATAATTTCGTGTGACACCTGCTGACAATACACGCCAAAATCCAAATGTGCCGCGGGGTCAGACACCAAAATCTTGACCACTTCCGCAGAATTTAATTGGTTCAAGGCTTGTTTAAGTTTTAATAACGGCATCGGGCAATTTAAACCAACTGCATCAATTTCAAGAGTAAATGACATCATAAATTTTAACGACTCACCGCACGGTTTTTATCTCGAATCCACTCGCTCCATGAACCCGCATACAATTTAGAACCTTTTAATCCTGCATATTCCATGGCTAATAAATTATGACTTGCCGTCACGCCTGAGCCACAATAATGCACCACATTTTCCGATGCGGTTTTATCTATCAAGGAATTGAATTCAGCGTGTAATTTTTCTGGTGATAAAAACAAACCTTGAGCATCTAAATTCAATTGAAACGCGCGATTCAACGCATAAGGAATATGTCCCGCCACAGGGTCAATCGGTTCAACCTCGCCACGATAACGTTCAGGCAGCCGTGCATCAATTAAACAAATGGTTTTTTGCGCCAGCGCGTTTTGCACTTGCAGCGCATTTAACCATAACGAATTATCCAAATAAGGTCTAAACATTGTTGCTTTGACACGCGGTAACACAGTGGTCACATCATAATGTTTTTGCCAATGTTGAATGCCGCCATTTAACACCGCCACTTTTTCATGTCCTAACCAGCGTAACAACCACCACAAACGTCCCGCAAACACGCCACCGGCATCGTCATACACCACAACTTGATTGTGATTTGAAATGCCCCACGCGCCTAATTTTTCTGCCAACACTCTAAAATCCGGTAACGGGTGACGACCGGTAAAATCCGTAATAGCTGACGATAAATCATGGTCTAAATGTGCATAACGGGCGTTTGGAATATGTCCGTGTCGATAAGCAAAGCCACCTAATTCGGTATTTGCCAATGAAAAACGACAATCGACAATGACCCAATCAGGATGATTACGATTTTGGTGCAGCGTTTCTGCTGAAATCAGCGTTGAATAAGTCATAATTTAAATCTCCAAAATAATTTTGCCGATATGCTGGCTGCTTTCCATGAGCGCGTGAGCGTTAGCGGCATCAGCCAGTGAAAACGTCGTGTGAATAATCGGTTTAATTTGCCCTGTGGCTAAAAGTGGCCACACGTTTTTATACAGTTGTTGAGCAATTCGCTCTTTAAACTCATCATCTCGCGCTCGGAGTGTCGAGCCAGTTAGCGTCAGACGTTTGAGCAGAATCGGTAATAAATTTATGTGGGCTTTCACGCCATTTTGCAACGCAATCTGCACCAATCGCCCATCAAAAGCGAGACATTCTAAATTGCGCGGCAAATAATCGCCACCCATCATGTCGAGAATAACATTCACGCCTTTTTTTTCTGTTGCCTGCAAAACCGCTTCGACAAAATCGTGTTCGCGGTAGTTAATGGCAACGCTTGCACCCAATTCTAAACAACGGACGCATTTTTCTTGCGAACCGGCGGTGACGATAACCTTTGCGCCAAACGCGGTGGCGAGTTGAATCGCCGTTGTGCCGATACCGCTACTGCCACCATGAACCAATAACGTTTCGCCTTGCAATAATTGAGCGCGGTCGAATACATTGCTCCACACGGTGAAAAAAGTTTCCGGTAATGCTGCCACTTGCACAAACGTTAATCCGTCAGGAATGGGCAAACACAATGCCGCCGATGCTAAACAATATTCGGCATAGCCACCGCCTGTGACTAACGCACAAACAGTGTCGCCTCTGTTTAAATTTGTCACCGCCGAACCCAAGGCAACAACCGTTCCCGCAATTTCCAATCCTAAAATATCCGACGCGCCAACAGGCGGCGGATATAAACCTTTACGCTGCATAATATCGGGACGATTCACACCTGCCGCCGCAACTTTGATTAAAACTTGGTATGCAGCCGGTTCTGGAATTGGGCGTTGCGCGAGTTCTAAGGTTTCGTTTTTAATGTCTATGACGTTCATAATCCCTCGTAAATCTGCTATCTTTGGTCATTATTTTTCATTTCCATTTTATTCTGCATGAATTCTTCTCGTTCTGTTTCTATTATCGCACCGGCACGGTTGCACATGGGTTTTTTAGATTTAAGTGGCGCGTTAGGGCGGCATTTTGGCAGCATTGGCGTGGCGTTAAATGAACCGGTGACACGTCTTGAAATTACCGTTTCCAAACAACGCACCCTAACCGGTTTGGCAAATCCGCGAGCAGAAAAATGTTTAAGTGCCTTTTGCGAAATCTTTAACGTTTCAGATGCGTTGCATCTTGACGTTATCGAGGCAATTCCTGAACACGTTGGTTTAGGTTCAGGCACGCAAATGGCATTAGCGGTCGGAGCGGGTTTAAATGCGTTTTACGATTTAAAATTGAGTGTGCGCGAAATTGCCGCCGTGATGGATAGAGGTTTGCGATCGGGAATTGGTATTGGCATTTTTGAACAAGGTGGTTTTGTGGTTGATGGCGGACGTGGCGAAAATACCATTACGCCACCGATGCTGGCACATTTTGATATTCCCGAAAATTGGCGATTTATTCTCGTATTTGACCAACGCGGACAAGGACTGCACGGGCAACAAGAAATTCAAGCCTTTGAAACGTTGCCGCCCTTTCCGCGCCACGATGCTGAACGTTTAAGTTATTTGTTGTTAATGCAAGCTCTGCCTGCGATTGCCGAAAATGATTTGATGCGTTTTGGCGACGTGATTACCGAATTACAACGCACGGTCGGCGAACATTTTGCACCCGCTCAAGGCGGCGTATTTACCAGTTCCGATGTCGCGCAAGCCATGCACTGGTTAGCTGAACGTGGCGCAGTCGCAATTGGGCAAACGTCTTGGGGACCAACAGGATTTTGTTTGATTGACGATGAAACGGTAGAAAACTTATCACAACAAGTGCGTACTGTTTTTGCAGCCACACCGTTGCAATTTAGTGTCGTCAGTGCGCGAAATCGTGGCGGCGAAGTGATGGTTAATTTTTAAACGTGTAATGTTGCAGCCCTAGTGATTTTAGCCATTTTTCACCGTTTTTTTCTTTGAGCATGGCAATGGTTGCCGCACTGCCGGCGACCACACATAAATCAGCAACCACGCTAACCGCGGCTAAATGACGCACTGGATAACCGTTTTTTGGATTCAAAATATGCCCGTAACGCACGCCGTCAATCACCATGCAACGTTCGTAATCGCCGCTGCTGGCTAATGCACCGGTTTTTAATTTCAATGTTTTCCACACTTTCGATTTATCGCGCGGATGTTGAATACCAACGCGCCACGCGCTGCCGTCAGGATGTGCGCCGATGATTTTGATGTCGCCGCCTAAATTTACAATCCCGTGTAAAACGCCGGCTTCTAAACACAACGTTGCCGCTCTATCAGCGGCGTATTCTTTCACGATGCCGCCAAAATCGATTTCCATGTCAGCTTGCGAAAAACTTAGCGTCGAATTTTCCCAGTAAATGTGTTGCCAACCAATTTTTTTTAGCAAAGTTTGAATCGTTTTATCGTCGGGCAAAATGTTCGTATCAAATCGCCATGCACGGCGCAAAATCCCTGAGGTAATATCAAATAAACCGTCGCTAAGTTCGTAACAGGTTTGTGCGTAATTCAATAAGCTCGCCGTTTCCTCGTCGATTGAAATCGAGCCACCTAACGCCGCGACTTGATTTATTTTGGCTAAAAAACTGTCTGCGCGATAACGCGAATATTTATGCTCTAATCGATAAACATCCGCCATCACCCGTTGCGCGATTTGTTGAGCCAATTCTGGCGTTTGGGCGTAAAGCTGTAATTCGCACGGACAACCCATCGCCGAAAATTGAAAGACGAAATTAGAAGGCATACGACCACGTTGCCGATAACCCGCCGTCACGCGGTAATTGATAGCCGTTCACGTCATCATGAACCGGTTGCAGCCATTCAAAACTTAAACGATTGCCTTGCAAACTGCCGTTTGGCATTGATGCGTTAATGCCAAAACCAACATCGACAAATCGTCCTCCATAATTGCTACCATAATCCATTGAACCGATTTGATGATAAACACCGTTATACGCGCCGCGGAGCGCACCTTGCATCGTGTAAACGCCTCGCACCGATGTAGCTAACCAGTTCGTCCAACTATAACTGCCCCACGTTGTTGCTTGAAAAATGTCACCTAACGCAAAACCTGAGTTGTTATGCGATGCTAAACGTTTTGTGCCGTTCAATTGCCCACCAAATGTCCAATCATCGATGTTAGCGATATAAGTGACAGCGGGCTTAAAATCCCACGTTCCACTGCCTAATTGCATTCCGTAATGAATAAACCCTAAATCTTGCTGATGTATATCACGCAAATGAATTGCCGAATCTCCCGTCGGTGCAGTCCCGCCTAAACTGAGATTGATTTGTTCTATGTCAGTTTTAAATACATTAAACAGTGCATACATTCCCGTATCACCCACGCCGCCCGTGGTGTGTTCATGCTCCGAATGAACAATTGCTGCCCCCATCGCGCTTGTCATGGGAGGTGACGCGGGCGCACCATCTAATGGACGCATTGACATGTGCATATCCATAAATTGCGGCATCAACATCAATGTTAACCAATCCGTTGGCGCGTACATCAACTCTAGCATGTGCATATTCATGCTCATGTCTTGTGGTGTCACAAAACATTTTTGTGGCGCACAGGCTTGATTTACTAACGTTGCATCGTTGACGGGACTTGTGCCATTTTGAGTGTTGCCTGCTTGATTTGCATACATATAACGATAACCGACCATTATATCCCCTGCATTCGGTAAAACGTGGTCAAACATCACACCCGCCGGTGCAGCAGTGTGATGATGTTCGTGATGTTGGGAATGTTCTGAGTGTGTAGAATTAGCCACTGATAACGTCGCTAAATCGACCTTTAACGCCGCATTCACCAAATAACCACTAAAATCAGCGTAACTCCCTTCGCCACCACCGCCTAATTTCAAACTACCCGCGTGGGTGTAATATTCTGCGCCCGCTTGCAATTCTAAGCCTTTGGCAAATTTTTTAGTAATCGTTAAACCGCCACTTAACGCGCCATAACCGGACAAACGGTAATCACTTGAATAATTTTGCGGCAATAATTTAGGGTTGTAATCTGTTTTAACGGGATTACCATCTGCATCAAATGTGACGGTACTTGCGGCTTGTTTGGAAATTAGATAGGGTGCATAAAAATTTGCCGCTGTTTGCGAATAATAACGCACGCGCGGCGTAATCGACCAGCTCTGACCAATGGGTTGAATCCAATCACCTGAAATCGTGTGAGCGTTAATCCCCCAATCATCGTGATAAAACCGATAATCTAAATGCAACGCCGCATCGAGTGTGTCAATATGTTGCACATAACGCAGATTTTCCGTCCATTGTTGACGTTCATTTGGTCGTTGTTCTAAAAATGCCAACATACTCGCGTTTAATTGCCCATCTACGCCAACTTTCTGATTGGGATCAACAAATAAAATGGCGGTTGTTTTATAGGGATTTGCCATGTAACCACTGCTAGTGGTGTAACTAACACTACCTTCGACAAGTGCAGATTTATTTAAAACTTGGGTTATTCCTAAACTTCCTGCCCAATCTTCTTTTGATCCGGTCAATAATTTCACGCCACTCGACAACGATTGCACGCGCGTGCCGAAGGTACTTTTTTCAATGTACGGCGCGGCATCATGATCGAGCATTGCCTCAGTATTGCTTGCTGTGTAACTTGCACCAAAATTCACACTGGTAAGTTTTTGATTAAAATCCAATCGACCGCTGACATTACCAAAACTAGAATTGTAATCATTTTCTGCTGATGTCCCTGCCCCCACGTCTAAACTTGCTTCGTCCCAATCATAGCCAACGCGAAAATCCCCTTGTTTGCGTGTTTCAGGTGAAGCGGATGAGAGAGTTTGAACAAGTTGATTGTTTTGGGTGAATTTGCCGGTTTTTGTATCTTGTTGCAACGGATTGAATTGACTATCCACAAATACATTTTTGTTTTGTAAAAACGGTGACGCGCCACTGAGAATATTTGGTGCGATTTGGCGTTGCCGATTTCCGCCAAAAGCTAACGGTGCAGTATCTATTTGCGTTGCGCCACTCCATGTGTCTTGGGTGTAATTGAACGCCAAACGCACCCTATCGGCGAGTTTGAGTTTCGTACTATTTTGCAAACTGTCTACAGTAATCGGTTTTAGACCACTTTGGACATTAAATAAATTCCGTGCGCCTTCTTCATAATGCCCATATTGAAAATTAGTTTCTTCGTCGCTGGCGTAAACAGTTGTTAAAGGTAAAGCGAGTGCCGCCGCAGTTAAGGCTTTTAACGTTTTTTTACGCATCACTCACCTTCTAATGCTTCAACCCTTTGAAAACCGCGTGGCAATGCCAAACCACGTTTAGCGCGACCGCCCAAATAAGACGTAAGGTCTTGCGGTTTTAACGTCAAAACCCGTTTACCTGACATCACTTTCAATGCACTGTCAGGCGTTAAAATCGTAAACGCCGTGACAAAATCCGTTCCCGCTTGCAAATCATTTGCCGGAATTTGAATCAATTTGTTGCCTTTACCTTTAGGTAACGTCGGAATTTCACTTAACGGGAAAAGCAACAACCGACCTTGCGCGGTCACAACGGCTAATAAATTCGATTCATCGGCAGTTAATAAAGGCGATAACAAACGTTCATCATTTGCCAACGTCACTAAGGCTTTGCCGGCTTTATTTTTACTGGCTAATTCTTTCAACGGTGTTTTAAAGCCATAACCCCAATGATTCACCAAAATCACAAAATCGTCAGGATTGCCCGCGATTAAATGCGTAAATGTCGCACTTTCGGGTGGATTAAAACGTCCTGTCAACGGTTCACCTTGCGTTCGTGCCGACGGTAAATCATGCGTCGTCGAACTATAAACACGCCCCGTCGAATCAAATAAATACACCGATTGCGTTGAACGAGTTTTAACCGCTGTTTGAAAACTATCACCAGCACGATAACTCAAACTTTCCACATCGATGTCGTGACCTTTTGCGGCACGAATCCAACCTTTTTGCGACACAATAACTGTTAGCGGTTCATTTGAAATTAACGCCGTATCATTCAAGGCTTGCGCGGCTTGACGAGAAACCAGTGGCGAACGTCTGTCGTCACCATATTGTTGCGCGTCTTGCTGCAATTCTTTTTTGATTAACTTTTTGAGTAACGTTTCAGAACCCAACGTTTTTTCGAGTGATTCACGTTCTGTATTCAGCGCGTTTTGTTCACCACGGATTTTGATTTCTTCGAGCTTAATCAAATGACGCAATTTCAATTCTAAAATCGCTTCGGCTTGAGTGTCACTTAATCCAAAACGCGAAATCAGCTCTTTTTTCGGTTCATCTTCATTGCGAATAATGGCAATCACTTCGTCAATATTCAAATACGCAATCAGCAAACCTTCCAAAATATGCAACCGTGCTAACACTTTGTTCAAACGATGTTGCAAACGACGACGCACAGTCTCCGTTCGAAATTCGAGCCATTCACTCAAAATTTCGCGCAAACTTTTTACTTGCGGACGACCGTCTAAGCCAATCATGTTCATATTGACGCGATAACTTTTTTCTAAATCGGTCGTAGCGAACAAATGTGACATGATTTCTTCGACATTGCCGCGTTTCGATTTGGGAATAATCAGCAAACGAGTTGGATTTTCATGGTCAGATTCGTCGCGCAAATCTTCGAGCATCGGCAATTTTTTAGCTAGCATTTGCGCGGCAATTTGTTCCATCAATTTTGAGCCAGAAACTTGATGCGGCAAGGCGGTGATAATAATTACGCCGTCTTCGAGTTGATATGTTGCCCGCATTTTGATTGAACCGCCGCCGGTGCGATAAATTTTTTGTATATCGTCGCGGTTACTGATAATTTCGGCTTCGGTTGGATAATCGGGTGCGTGAATGAACGTTAAAAGGGTTTCTAAATCCGTTTCGGGTGCATCGAGTAATTGCACGCACGCACTGACGATTTCGCGTAAATTATGCGGTGGAATATCCGTTGCCATACCAACGGCAATGCCCATGGTGCCGTTGAGTAAAATATTGGGCAAACGCGCGGGTAAACGCACCGGTTCTTTGAGCGAGGCATCGAAATTATCGCCCCATTCAACCGTGCCTTGTTCTAATTCGCTGAGTAGCGTGTTGGCATAAGGCGTTAAACGTGATTCGGTGTAACGCATGGCGGCAAACGATTTCGGATCGTCGGGCGAACCCCAATTGCCTTGCCCATCAACGAGCGTGTAACGATAAGAAAACGGTTGCGCCATTAAAACCATCGCTTCGTAACACGCTGAATCACCGTGTGGATGGTATTTACCTAACACGTCGCCGACCGTTCGCGCGGATTTTTTATATTTCGCCAGCGCGTTTAAGCCTAATTCTGACATCGCGTAAATAATGCGCCGCTGCACCGGTTTTAAACCGTCAGCAATATGCGGCAACGCTCTATCCAAAATCACATACATTGAATAATCGAGATAGGCTTTTTCGGCAAAATCTTTCAGTTGTTGTTGTTCAAAGGTATCGGCAAAGCTGACCATGTAAAGTATTTTCCTTGGGTTAAACGTTTGAAGTTAAAAACGCACGCATGTCGTCATTTTCAACACGTTGATAAATTTCCGTGACGGGAAGCGTTAAATCCACCGACGTAAACGTAATGTCATCATCGATATAATAAAAACTGGATTGCCAACCTTCTGATTTGCGGCAAACTTCAATTTCAACGCTATCTTGTTCAATCAAAACATATTCTTCTAAACTCGGAATGGTTTGATAAACACGGCGTTTTAACGTTTTATCGTATTTGCGTGTTGAACTGGATAACACTTCGATAATGATGCGCGGCGATTCGGTGTAATACTCATCTTCATCATCATTGCGACAAACCACCAAGACATCAGGATAAAAATATTTTTTGCCGGCATCGGCACGCACTTTAATGTCCGAACTGAACACTTCGCAGGGTGTATTTTCTAAATGTTGGTACAGTTTACTGGTTAAGACTGCAATAAGCCGCTGGTGATTTTTGCTCGCGCCAGCCATCGCATAAACTTCGCCATCAATGTATTCGTGTTTAATCTCGCTGATTTTTTCACCTTCGAGATAATCCTGCTCACTCATGTAATTTGAAACGTAATCAGGGGAACTCATTTTTTACTCCACGTCGCGCAATAACGCCAACATATCATCAACCGACATTTTGCCACTTAATTCTCCACCTTCTAGCAAACTATTTGCTAAATCACGTTTGTGATGATGCAGCGCAACGATTTTATCTTCAATAGTATCTTTGGCAACTAAACGATAAACTGTCACCGGACGTTTTTGTCCCATCCGATGCGCGCGATCTGAAGCCTGATCTTCCACAGCAGGATTCCACCACGGATCCATGTGAATCACATAATCGGCAGCGGTCAAATTTAAACCTGTCCCGCCCGCTTTTAAACTGATTAAAAACAAATCGCCCTCGCCTGCTTGAAAGGCATTCATCGCTTGTTTGCGTTTGGCGACAGGCGTTGAACCATCCAAATAATGGTAAGCAATACTTTTGCGGTCGAGTAATTCTCGAATCAAACCTAAATGCCCGACAAATTGACTGAACACCAATGCTTTATGACGATTGTCGAGTAATTCATCGACCAATTCTTCAAAGGCTTGTAATTTAGAACTGCTAATCGGACTTTCATCTAACACCAAACGCGGATGACAACACGCGCGACGCAATTTCATAATTTCGGCTAAAACTTGCAATTGCTGTCCCGATTGCGCGGTTGCTTTTTGCATCACTTGCAACGCATCACGTCGCAACGCTTCATACATCGCACGTTCATCAGCACTTAATTCAATATGCAAGGTCACTTCGGTTCGTGCCGGTAATTCGGTCAACACGTCATTTTTCAAGCGTCGCAAAATAAACGGGCGCAATAATTTTTTCAGTCGTTGTTGTGCTTCATGATCGTGATTATTTTCGATAGCGTTCGCGTAACGTTCGTTAAAACGCGCCGCTGACCCCAACAAACCGGGATTGATAAAATCAAATAAATTCCACAATTCACCCAAATGATTTTCAATCGGCGTGCCGGTTGTGACCATTTTGAAATCAGCTTGCAACGCCATCGCGGCTTTAGAACGTTTGGTTAAATTATTTTTAATCGCTTGTGCTTCATCAGCAATCAATGTCCGCCAGCGCACTTGTTGCAATCGCTCGCCTTCGCTTTGCAATAAACCATAACTACACACAATCAAATCAAACGCACCGGCATTATCAAGCATCGTTTGTCGATCGCCCGTCCCGAATTGTTGCGCGTTTAACGTTGGTGCAAATCGCGCACATTCTTCTAGCCAATTGATACACACTGAAGTCGGCGCGAGAATCAACGTCGGGCCTTGTGGCGCACGCGATAGAATTAACGCCAGCGATTGCACTGTTTTACCTAAACCCATGTCATCGGCTAAACACGCGCCTGCGCCCCAATGCGCTAACCGACTCATCCATTGGAAACCTTCGTGTTGATAATCACGCAATTCACCTTGCAATGTGGACGGCACTTTGGGTTTTAAATCGCTCAACTCTTCTAAGCGTTTAAGCTGGTCTTTCCACGGTTTACTTGCCGTAATGTGCATGCCGTCTGTGATTTCATCCAACGCTTGCGCGGCAAGGGCATGAAATTGAATTTTGTCATCGTTGACTTCACCCAAACCTGCTAAATCATCTAAACGATGACGTAATTCTTTGGTCAACGCAATGATTTGCCCGTCTTCTAATTGCAAAAAACGGCTCTGTGAATTCGCCAATAAACTCATTAACCGCTGCATATTCAACACTTGCCCATCATCGATTTCAATATCGCCTTCGACGCTAAACCAATTTTGTTCGTGACGCACAGAAAAACGCGCTTGTCCTAAACCCATTTCACGACTGAGTTTTATTTTTTTACCTTTTGGCCATTCCAATACCGCAAAGTCGCCTAAATTTTGCAAATCCAACAATGTTTCCAACGCCGCGTCCGGTTCTTCAAGCGACCATTTCAGCGAATTATCGGGATTTAATTCGGGACATTTTTCTAATAATTCGGCGACATACTGACTTTCAATCTCGAAATCACGAGTCGTTTGTAATTGTTTGCCTTCAATATCCGCTAAAACCGTTGTGCCGCCTGTTGCCGGTTTATATAACGGGCCACCGTCTAAAAAGGGTTGTACAAAGGTTTCAATTTGAATACCTTGCCCAAGCGGTTGCAAGTGTAAATGCAGGCGATTATCTGCCGCTACCGTTTCAGCTTGCGTTGCCATGCCAACCATGTTGGATTGCACAGTCAGCATTGAGGCAACAGACGAAATTGAATCCATCACCCGTTGCCGCGCACTGGTTGGAATGGTTAAACCGTTTTCGCCTAAAATTCCCGCAACTTGGCGATGCTGCTCGTTAATGTCATAGAGCATTACACCGTTTGCCGTTTTTTGCACCGCAATTTTAGTCTCACGGCTAATTTGTGGAATCAAGGTTAAATGCAATTGATCGTCTTGTTCTTGAACTAATAATTGTGGCGCGGCGGTTTGAATATCAATCGGGGCGTTATATTGCACTTGTGATGCCCAATACACATTCGGATGCCCGACCGCTTCAAACAATGCCTCATTTGGCAAGCTGTAAACGTCGTTGTTGTAATAGTAATAATCGTTAGGTTGACTATTTTTGCAGATTTTTTTACAAATCCGCTGATCTTGCTCCGTCAAATAAGTAAAGCTCTCTAGTTCGTTGTATAACCGTTTTAATGCAACATTACGCCCTTTTGACCAATTGCCATTTTTACCTAATTTTTGTTCTTTGGGTTCAAGGAACATTTCACCATCACCAAACTGCAACGTCCAAACTAAGCGTAATTCAGACGGTGCTTTGATTTGAGTAGATGCAACTGTCAGCGTATTAACTTGCGCCAAAGCCTCCAACGCCCGTTCCCATGGCGCCGTATGAGGAAACGCATCAATCAATTGTGAAAACGGTGAATTTGCATAGTGTTTAGCGATTTTGTCGCAAGACTTATGATGGTAATCGAGACGTTGCAGCAATGCAGCACTTAATGCGGCATACCAAATAAACCCCAATTCGCGTGCTTGTTGGCAATAATTTGCCAACGGTGCGATATACATTGCCTGTTGCACGGCACTACTCAGATGCTCAGTTTCACCAAGCCAATACAACAATAAAACTTGCACTAAATTTTCGTAAGATCCTTCGATTCGTACTGACAAAACCTGTGTTTCCTCAAGTTTTTTAAGTCCTTGATACACATCGAGTGTATCTAACAATATAAGATATTCAACCCTCGACACGGTACGATTTTTAGATAAGAAAATATCTACATGCTCTCTAAGTTGGGTCAAATTCGCTAATGTTCGGCTACGTAGCAACATCAAGCCATAGAAGAAATCATAAATGCCACCCAAAGTAGTGTGACGTTTATTTTTCTTTCGCATCAGTTTTAACGCATCGTTAAATAACTCAATTGATTCATCGTAGCTATTTTTAAAAATTGCATTCAACGCGCGTAACTTTAAACCCATTGCCGAATTATCATTAGTTAACCAAGCATCGACATCTTTTTCATTGCCACGAAATAATCGTTGCTCAATAAGCGTGTGAATAATGTCTAAATCTTTCTGTTTAGACTGTCCAAACAACTCCTCAAGTAAATTATAAACTTTGTTTTTATTTGCTTTCGCATTGGGGTCAAGCGACAAATAATCGTTAATTAGGCTATATTTCAACACCAAAAACCGAATTTTAGCCGGTAATGTCATGAACCATTCACGGTTAAAATGCTCAAAAAAGAGTTGCTCAATAGCGGCGGCAAAATGTTGTGGAAAATCATTGTGCAACAGCGCGATATTGGCTTCAAAACCGGTTTCGTTACCTTGATAAAGAAACAAACGTAACTTTTTCATTTGGTGCAGCAACTGGTGTTTCGGTGGCAAATAGGAAAAATTATCTTTTTCCATAATAATTTGCTGCGCTAATTTACTAAACCACGGTTTTTGTAGCGCGATTTTCATCAAGGTTTCGGTAATGTCTCGATGACAATACCAGCCTTCTGCTGAGCTAATCACAAAACCCATTTTTTGAAACCGCTCTTGAAAATCTCGATTGATATTTTTAATTGTTTCGAAATCAAAACCGGTCGCTTTTAACACATTAACGAAACTTGTTTGCCCAATTGGCGCATAAACAACAGCCAAAACTAATAAAATGTCCTGCTCGTGGCGAGGTAATGCGTCAAAAATTTCGGATAAGCGTTGTTGAGTAATAGTCATTA
The DNA here is from genome assembly GCA_903834465.1 of uncultured Pseudomonadota bacterium. GTDB lineage: Bacteria > Pseudomonadota > Gammaproteobacteria > Methylococcales > Methylomonadaceae > UBA10906. The sequence continues at coordinate 22,359 of CAILJB010000114.1, forward strand.
GAAATGCGTTAGAAAAGTTAAAAAGTTATTCAGCGTGCGCTGTCGTCATCAACCATTGTTGTTGATAATCTTGGTAAGTGTAGTGTTTGAGCAATTCCAATTCACCATCAGCGCGTTGCAAATAGATGTCTGGTAAATTGTGACCATTAAAGCGACTGGCTTTAATCAATGTATACGCGCCAACGTTGTTAAACGTGATTTTGTCACCCAATTGCAGCGGATATTTAAAACGGTATTCGCCAAATATATCGCCAGCTAAACAAGTGCCGCCAGCTAAAATCGCGCTGTAACGTCCTTTTTCATCGTGTTCTTGCACTTGTGGTGGACGCTGAAATTCAAATACTTCGGGATTATGATTTACTGATGTATCTAAAATCGCCACGGTTTTGCCATCGCTTTCAAACGTATCAATCACACTCGTCACCAATTGCGCGGCATTGCCGACAATTCCTTTGCCCGGTTCGATATAAACATCCACTTTCAATTCGCGACGTAATTGAATCACTAAATCAATAAACGGCTGATAATCCGCAATGTTATGAAACAAATAACCGCCGCCTAAATTTATCCACTGTAATTTTTCTAATTGATTACCAAAATAACGACGTAATTTTTCAACAGTTTGCAATAACGGTGTGAAATCAGTCGCTGAAAAAACGGTGTGAAAATGCAAACCGCTGACTTGCTCAGATTCCAAACAATTCGATTGCCACAATGTATCAATATCTACACCTAATTTAGAATAACGCCGACACGGGTCAAAGCGTTCATCACTTAAAAAAGACAATTTTGGATTCACACGCAATCCCATTTTCGCTTGTGTTTCGACAATGGGGGCGTAACGTTCGTGCTGCGAGAGCGAATTAAAATTGATATGCGTACATAAAGTCGTTAATTCATAAAGTTCGTCGGCAATTAACGCAGGTGTGGTTAAATGCACTTCGCCTTGTCCGGCTAAAACTTCCAGAACCAATTGCGCTTCAAACAACGAACTGACGGAAAAACCATCCACAAATGGTTTTGTAATATCTAGCACTCTCGAACATGGCAAGGCTTTCACCGCATAAAGCACTTTGCAACCCGATTGCTGACGAAGTTGCGCGAGCGTTGTTAAATTCGCAATGAGCTGTGATTCGTCGAGAATAAAAGCCGGTGTTTTAATGGGCATCATTTTTTAACCTTGAAATAACAGCACAATTGAACTCAATCCGAGTAATGCAAAAAACGCATTCGACAGCCAAATTGCGACAACTTGTTTGCCTTGATGCGAAACGTAATCTTCTAACACAACTTGCAAACCCAGTGCAGCGTGATAACAAACCACTAATATCCATACAATTAAACCGATTTTGTTGACCGGTTCATTTAGCCACGCACTCGTTTCAAAATAGTTTGCATTTAAACAATGCTGCAAAAATGCCACTAACCAATAAGACAATGGAATCAATAAAATTGCCGTAAGACGTTGCAGTTTCCAATGTTGCATCGCTTTCATAACAGCACCGCTAAACTAAAAATGGTTAAAACCAACGACGCAAACAATTCCATCAGCGCATAACGCCTTAACGTTTCACGAGAAAAACTGTGTCCAGCATCCCAAATTAAATGCCGAATGCCATGACATAAATGAAACATCAGCGCGTATATAAAACCGCTTAAAAACACTTGTATTGGCAACGTATGTAATACCGTTTGCATTTGTAAATATGTCAGCATTCCATATTTAACTTGCGCCAACATGAAAACAAAACCCGCTAAACCGATTGCCAAAAACACACCAGTTAGACGATGACTGATTGAAATTACCCCCGTCAGTGGCAGGGTGTAAATTTGTAAATGCGGAGAGATTGGTCTATTGTGCGGCATCAACTTTTCCTTTTAAATCGTTTAACCGCGTGATTGTAACATGAAAAAAGACGTGAAAATTCTAAACAAAGACACTGTGTACAACGGTTTTTTCCGTATGGAAGAGCTGCGCTTGCAACACACTTTATTTACCGGTGGCTGGAGCAGTGAAATTACGCGCGAATTATTTGTGCGTGGAAATTGTGTGGCAGTGGTTTTGTACGATGTGAAACACGACGAGGTGATTTTAATTGAACAGTTCCGTGTCGGTGCAATCGACAATCCGATTAACACACCGTGGCTTATTGAAATTGTAGCGGGGGTGATAGAAGATGGCGAAACTGCTGAAGAGGTGGCACGTCGAGAATCCCTAGAAGAAGCGGGTTGCGAAATTGTGAATTTAATTTGCATCGGTTCATTTTATTTGTCACCGGGTGGCGCGTCGGAACAAATTACGTTGTTTTGCGGTTTGGTAAACAGTGAAAATGTCGGCGGTATACACGGTTTAGCCGAAGAAAACGAAGATATTTTAGTTCGCGCCGTGCCGTTTAATGAGGCGTATGAAATGGTGGAACGCAATGAAATTGATTCGGCAATTCCCATCATCGCAATACAGTGGTTAGCGTTGCATCGGCATGAACTATAAAAATGCAAAGGGCAGATTTTTAAATCTGCCCTTATAAAAATAATTAGTTTAAATTAAAATATTTTACGGTGTTTGCCAAGCTACGCGCTTGATCTTCCAACGTTTCAGCCGCTGCCGCCGCTTCTTCGACTAACGCCGCGTTTTGTTGCGTCACATCGTCCATTTGCCCAATCGCTTGATTAACTTGTTCAATGCCGGTGGTTTGTTCACTTGAAGCCGAGCTAATTTCAGACATAATTTTCGTTACGCCACGAATTGCAGTAACAATTTCTTCCATCGTCCGTCCCGCATCAGCCACTAAACGTGTGCCATCTTCAACTTTTTCGACTGAATCACCGATAAGATTTTTAATTTCGCCCGCTGCCGCTGCGGCACGTTGTGCTAAACTCCGCACTTCTGTTGCCACCACCGCAAAACCACGACCTTGATCACCTGCACGCGCCGCTTCAACCGCTGCATTCAACGCCAAAATATTGGTTTGGAAGGCAATGCCATCAATGACAGAAATAATATCGACGATTTTGCGCGACGATTCGTTAATCGCTTCCATCGTATTCACTACCTGACCGACAACAGAAACTCCTTTGCTAGCAATATTCGACGCACCTTCTGCCAATTCGTTGGCATAGCCTGCGTTTTCACTATTGTGCTGCACTGTTGAAGTTAATTCCTGCATGCTTGCCGCCGTTTCTTCCAAACTTGCCGCTTGTTGCTCGGTGCGGTGCGATAAATCGTTATTTCCGGCAGCAATTTCTTTGGAACTTGTGTTAATCGTTCCGGTGGCATCTTGAATTTGATAAATAACTTCACGCAATTTTTCCACGGTTGAATTTGCGTCATCTTTTAACTGTCCAAACATGCCCTGATAATCGCCTGACATCGTTTTAGTTAAATCACCGTGCGACAACGCGTCTAAAATTCGTCCGACTTCATTCAGTCCGACAGAACTGGTTTCAATGAGTTTGTTGATATTTTTAACTAAATCTAAAATAAATCCCGTACGCTTTGACTCATGAATACGCCGTTCAAAATCGCCTTGTGAGGCGGCTTGAACAATATCTGAGATTTCTTGTATCGCAATAACTTCTTCTGTTCTATCTAACCATTCCGCCACAAAACCAAGTCGTTCGCCATTTTTATCTAAAACGGGATTGACAACGATACTCATGTGATGACCAGCAATAACCAATTCGGCACTATGAAATTCAGTCAAATTTTGTAACATTGCTCGCTGTTTCAGCGGATCGGTGTGGAACAAATCAATGCTAGACCCTAATAATTTAGCCGCTTCAAAATTGGGTAATTGTTTTTTAATATTTTGTTCCGCATTACTGAATAACTCTTTTGCACTACGGTTGACATAAATAATCTCAAACTCATTATTTGCTACTAATACCGAAGAATGCACGTTATCCAGCGCATTGTTAATACGCATTGCTTCGGAATTAAGACGTTTGGCTTCAGCAATGTCTAAACTTAAACTCACATCCATTGAAAATAAACCACGATAAAAATCACCAACAACACCATCTTTTTTCAAATCAAACGTATTGCCAAAACCTTTTGCTGCCAAACGATAAAATATTCCAACGCTCTTATCGAGAGTGCCGCTTAATTCTCGAATAATACTAATGTTAATTGTCGCGCCAATTATTGCAGCCAATACGATTGCGACTAACTCCAAATATTGCTGCGCTAAAAATAACTCATAACTCAAAGTCGCCACAGGAATTGAAAAAACGACCAATGAAAAAATGGTTTTTTTCCATAATGAAATGTCTCGAACCGATTTTATTAAGGCTTTTATGCCCGTTGGATTAACCGTTGCCGTTTTATTTTTAATGCCTGCGTACAATGCTTGGCTTTGTTCTAATTCCGCTTTTTTAGGTGCGTAACGAACAGACATATAGCTTGTTAATTTGCCTTTATCGAATTCGGGAATGATATTGGCGTGAACCCAATAAAAGTCACCATTTTTAGACCGATTTTTGACGCATCCTGACCATGGGCGCATGGCTTTTACGGTTTTCCACAAATCTTCAAAAACCTCCGCAGGCATATCTGGATGACGAATAATATTGTGATTTTGCCCAATTACTTCAGCACGCGAATAACCGCTTATCTTTAAAAATTCATCATTGGCGTAAACAATTTTACCTTGTAAATCGGTGCGTGTAACAAGGATACTTCCTTTTGTCATCACGATTTCTTTATTGGTGACTGGCATATTAAGTTTCATAAATGTTCCACTGAGCTGACACGTTAGAGCTAAAGGGTTAGAAAGTATGCAATTGCGATTATTATTATTTTTCTATGAATTACTTTGCGTAAAATTTGCCCATGTTTACGCGGTGTTCGACTTTCTTACAGCCAGCGAACAAGTATTAAGTAAACCGGTACCAAAGAGAGCTTGAGTTTCGAATTTTAGAGCAACGATTAACATCACGTCGCGCTTGAGAAAATCGAACATCGTCTAAACACAAAAGCAATTTTTACACCGTTTGGTTTTTTACAACACTCTCTGGTATCGGCACGATACTTTATATCTTAATTTTGATTATGCACAATTTTGCATTTCAATAATGAAATTTGCCGAACTCGATATTTCTTGCGCGGCATCATTGCGTAAGGCTTCGATACGCTCTAAATAAGCATCATCCACATCGCCGGTTATATATTCGTAACTAAAACAAGACGTATCAAAATGGGTAATTTCAGGATTACCTTTCTGCACAGCCGCAATTAAATCGTTCAAATCTTGATAAATTAACCTATCCGCACCAATTGCCTCGCAAACTTCATCTTCAGTGCGATTGTGGGCAATCAATTCATGTGCGGCTGGCATGTCAATTCCGTAAACGTTCGGATAACGCACTGGTGGCGCAGCAGACGCGAAATACACTTTTTTTGCACCGGCTTCGCGTGCCATTTGAATGATTTGCGCCGAAGTTGTGCCACGCACAACCGAATCGTCAACCAATAACACGTTTTTGCCGTTAAATTCTAAATCGATGGCGTTAAGTTTTTGACGCACCGATTTTTCACGCATTTTCTGACCGGGCATAATAAATGTGCGTCCAATATAACGATTTTTAATAAAACCTTCGCTGAATTTTACGCCCAATTTATTTGCCATTTGCAGCGCGGCGGTGCGGCTAGTATCGGGAATTGGAATCACCACATCGATGTCATGGTCTGCCCATTCACGTTGCACTTTTGCGGCGAGTTTTTCCCCCATTCGCAACCGTGCTTTATAAACCGAAATATTGTCAATAATTGAATCCGGACGCGCAAAATATACATATTCAAAAATACACGGACAATGATCGACGTTTTCAGCACATTGTTGCGTGTGTAATTTACCGGATTGTTCAATAAAAATGGCTTCGCCGGCCTCAATATCTCGAATCACGTCAAACCCCAACACATCTAACGCAACGCTTTCTGAGGCAATCATAAATTCGCTACCTTCGTCAGTTTTACGTTCGCCAAAAATTGCAGGACGAATGCCGTGCGGGTCACGAAAACCTAAAATGCCAAAGCCGGCAATCATAATCACCACCGCATACGCGCCACGGCAACGACGATGCACGCCTTTAACGGCTTTAAAAATATCTGCAACGGTTAATTCAACTTTATGCAAACTTTGCAATTCGTGTGCGAACACATTGAGTAGCACTTCAGAATCAGAATCGGTATTGATATGGCGTTGATCTTCAACAAATAACGCTTTTTTGAGTTCTTCGGTATTGGTTAAATTACCGTTGTGCGCCAGTGTTAAACCAAATGGCGAATTAACGTAAAACGGTTGCGCTTCGGCAGAACTGGTGCAACCAGCGGTGGGATAACGTACATGCGCGATGCCCATATTTCCGCGCAAACGCAGCATTTGATCATTACTGAAAACATCTCGCGCCAGTCCATTATCTTTGCGTAAATGCAGACGACTATTTTCGCAAGTCACAATTCCCGCCGCGTCTTGTCCACGATGCTGTAACACGGTAAGCGCGTCATATAAATCTTGATTAACGGCTTGATGGGAAACGATAGCAACAATACCACACATTATTTTTTCACCTGAATTTTGAAAAGGGAGTTTTAACGATAAGTTATATAGTTCGCCATTTGCGGCGCAACGTGGTCGCGTAACCAAATGGCAAGGATTTGAAAAGTAGGTAATAAACTGGATTCGTGCCACCATGAGTTGGTCGGTAGCGAGGTTAATCCAGCAAGTAAAACGACAATCGTAGTAACAAATACGCCTTGTATGAGTCCACAGAATAAACCGCCTAAACGTTCCATGATGACGGTATGATTGTAATTTTGTTTAAAGCGGGTGGTAAGCCAATGTTGCAACAAACTCCCCGCTAAAATGGTTATGACTAATAAACCAACGAATGTCACGGCTAATCGTTTGCTAGGCGCGGAAATGAACGACTCTAAAATTGGCGAAACCAACATTGAAAAATGTAAACTCGCCCAACATCCCACTACCCAGCACAATAACGAAATTATTTCGCAACTAAACCCGCGTATCACACCGACAATCAACGTAAAGCTCATAAAACCGACGATACTAAAATCGATCCAAATGAACGGTTTAATGGCGGCGGGAAACACGATTTTATTCAGACACTAAAATCGATGGAACATGCTGTTCGTCCATTTTTCGCTTCATCGCGGCGGCGCGTTTACCATCTAATTCAGGGCCAACACGCAAACGATATGAGGTGCCTTTCTCAGTTTGTACAGGTTCAAGCAACGCTGGTAAACCTTGTGCTTTCAAACCTTCAAGCAACGTATCGGCTTTTGCTTTATTCGTAAAACTACCCACTTGAATATACCAACGCGATGGCGTTTTAGGGGCAGAGGGTGTAACGACCTTTTTAACTTCTGCTACGTCAGCATCAACCGGTGCAATAGATTTAACAGGCGCACCGCCATCAACGTCTAATAATTTCGCTGCACGCATTTGTTTTAAAAGCTCTTCTTCCGGACGACCTTTCTTCGCAGCACCTTCTTCATCCACTTTTTTCGGCTGTAATTTCGGTTTCATGGGCGGTTCATCGTCCACTTCGTCCGCATTTACACCGTAATTAGTTGTTTCAGAATATGCTGGTTTTTCAACACGCGGTTTAGGCGCAGGTTTTGGTTGCAATTTTGGCGTAGGTGTTTCATCCATTTCGTCAGGACGTAACGCATTTGGCGCAGCGGCAGGTGTTGTCGGTGCAAGAGCCACTTCAGCTTGTGGTTGCGGAATCGCTAACACTTGCTCAGCGTTTGCTGGTGCTTTGACCGCAGGTTCTTCGATAAATTGATTTTCAGACGGTAATGCTAACGTTGTCACCGCCTGCCCTTCTTCTTGAATGGGGTCATCAAATAACATCGGAATGAAAATTGCCGACAATATCGTGACCACTAATGCACCAATCAAACGTTGTTTTAATTCATGATCCATTTTTCACTTCACCTATTTTTAAATTTACACAGCAATCCGATACTAAAAAAAATGACCCAAATACTAAAATTAAATCGCCTATACGAGCGTTATTTTTTGCCGCCGCAAAGGCTTCAACAAAACCAGAATAGCCAAAATGTACCGCTGAAATTTGAGATTTCTCAAATATTTCACGCATATCTGATTCAGTAATCGCTCGTGCATTTTGCGGAAGTGGAGCAAAAAACCACTCCGAAACGACAGGTTTCATTAACTCTAAAACACTGACAATGTCCTTGTCTTTCATCATCGAAAAAATGGCGTGAACGCGATGATTCGGGAAATTTTCGTTGAGATAATCGACCAAGGTTTGCACCGCTTGCGGATTATGTCCTACGTCCAACAATATGGGTATTTCACCCTCAATCAATTGGAAACGTCCCGCCAATCGCACATTTTTCAGCCCCATTTTTAACGATGATTCGCTCACAGGTAAACGACTTGCCAAACATTGCGTGGCAAAAATTGCCGCTGCCGCATTGCGATATTGATGTGCGCCTTTCAGTGCCGGTGCTGGCAAATCTGAAATCGTTTGCGCCAATCCTTGCCACGTCCATGTTTCGCCGTGTTTTTCGTAAAAAAAAGTTTCACCTAATCGAAGCAAAAGCGTGTTTTGTTCATACGCATGGTTTAACAATGAAGCAGGTGGTTTCAAGTCGCTGACAATTGCCGGTTTATTAGGACGAAAAATGCCGGCTTTTTCTAAACCAATTTCTTCGCGAGTTTGCCCCAACCATTCCACATGATCGATGGCAATACTGGTAACGATTGCAACATCGGCATCGACAATATTGACCGCATCTAAACGTCCGCCTAAACCAACTTCTAAAATTTGCACCGCGACATCAGCTTGCGAAAAAATCAGCAATGCCGCAAGTGTGCTAAATTCAAAATAACTCAGTGACGTATCACCGCGTGCGGCATCAATTTGAGCAAACGCATCGCAAATGATGTCATCTGAAACCGGTTTGCCATTGATTTTAATGCGCTCGTTGTAACACAAAATATGCGGCGAGGTATACGCACCCACTTTGTGTCCGGCGGCTAAATAAAATTCCTGCAAATACGCGACCGTTGAACCTTTGCCATTTGTACCGGCGACCGTAATCGTGATTGGTGTTGTGTTTTGTGCTGGCAACAGCGTTTCAAAAACACGTTTCACCCGTTCTAAACCTAAATCAATAGCGTGCGGGTGAAAACCTTCTTGCCATATCAACCAATCTGCGAGTGTATTAAAACGATTCATTTCAGTACGCAATCAGCCTGCGTCTTCAACTTCATGTGACAATTGTTCGACAACCGTTTCAGCAACATCATGAACATGACTTGCCGTCAACATCGACAAAATACTAGCAATTTTTTCACGAATATCACGACGATGAATAATCATATCGATTGCACCGTGTTCTTGCAGAAATTCGCTACGTTGGAAACCTTCGGGCAATTTTTCACGCACTGTTTGTTCAATCACGCGCGGCCCAGCAAAACCGATTAACGCATTCGGTTCGGCAACGTTAATGTCGCCAAGCATTGCCAAACTCGCGGACACACCGCCCATCGTTGGGTCAGTCATAAACGAAATATACGGAATGCCGCGCTCTGAAAGTTTCGTTAATGCCGCGCTAGTTTTTGCCATTTGAAATAGCGAAAACAACGATTCTTGCATTCGCGCCCCGCCACTTGCGGTGAACACGATAAACGGAATGCCCAGTTCTAAACTTTTGTTCACGCCACGCACGAATTTTTCACCGACCACAGACCCCATCGAGCCACCCATGAAATTAAAATCAAATGCAGCGGCAACAATATCTTGCCCATTTACTTGTCCTTTCATGACAATCAGCGCGTCATTTTCTTTGGTTTGTTTTTGCGCTTGAAGAATACGGTCTTTGTATTTTTTACTGTCTTTGAATTTCAACGGGTCAACCGGTTTGACGTTTTTGCCAATTTCTTCGCGTCCGTTTTCATCCAAAAATAAATTCAAACGTGTTCGCCCAGAAATTCGCATGTGGTAATCACATTTTGGACAAACACTGCCGTTTTTTTCTAATTCGCTGTTATACAAAATTGCATTGCAACTTGGACATTTTGCCCAAAGTCCTTCTGGAACAGTCGTTTTTTTGCCGGACGATTCGGTTCGGATAATCGACGGCCGTAATTTTTCAAACCAACTCATGATTAGTTATCCATTGCCTGACGCATTGAAGTTAATAATTCAATAATTGCTTGTTTTGCTTGCGCGGGACTGTGCAAATTCGCCTCGATTTGGCTAATTAACGCACTACCCACGACAACACCATCACCTAAATTACCAATCGTTTTTGCAGTTTCAGCATCTTTAACACCAAAACCAATCGCCACAGGTAATTTTGTATTGGCACGAATTTCCGTTAATTTCGCTTCCACATCAGCAACATCTAAATGACCCGCACCAGTCACGCCTTTGAGCGAAACGTAATACAAATAGCCTGAGCCGATGGCATCCATTTTTTGAACACGTTCAGCTGAACTGTTTGGTGCCAGCAAGAAAATAGGGTCAACATCACGAGCTTTCAATAACGCGGTGCATTCTTCAGCTTCTTCGGGCGGTAAATCAACGGTTAAAACACCATCCACACCTGCCGCTTGCACTGCGTCGGCAAATTTCTCATAACCCATGACTTCGACAGGATTTAAATATCCCATGATGACAATCGGCGTATGCCCGTTGGTTTTACGGAATTCTGTCGCAATTGCTAGCGTTGTCCGCAAACTTTGATGATGTGCTAACGCGCGTTCACTGGCTCGTTGAATTACAGGGCCATCTGCCATCGGGTCAGAAAATGGTACGCCTAATTCAATAATATCTACGCCTGCACCGACCATTGCGTGCATCAGCGGTACGGTAAATTCAGGATTTGGGTCGCCAGCGGTGACGAATGGAATTAACGCTTTGCGGTTTTTTTGTGCCAATTCGGCAAATAATCCAGCTAATCGGCTCATAGTTCAATTCCTTCTCGTTTTGCCATAGTTTGCATATCTTTGTCGCCACGTCCCGATAAATTCACAATCAAAATTTCATCTGATTTCATGGTCGGTGCGAGTTTCATCACATACGCCATCGCGTGGCTAGACTCTAACGCTGGGATAATACCTTCCATGCGCGTTAATGCGTAAAAACCGCCGAGTGCTTCATCGTCAGTGATATTCACATATTGAGCGCGACCCGAATCTTTCAGCCATGCGTGTTCAGGCCCAACACCTGGATAATCTAAACCAGCCGAAATCGAGTGTGTTTCAATAATTTCGCCGTCATCGTCAGACATTAAATAAGTACGATTTCCATGCAACACACCAGGACGACCTGCACAAAGTGGCGCAGAATGACGACCCGTTTCAACACCATCGCCCGCCGCTTCCACACCAATCAATTTCACACCCGCATCGTCAATAAATGGATAGAAAAGCCCCATTGCATTAGAACCACCGCCTACACACGCGACTAACGCATCTGGCAATTTTCCTGCTTGCGCTAAACACTGTTGCTTCGCTTCGCGTCCTAAAATCGCTTGGAAATCACGCACCATCGCAGGATACGGATGAGGCCCTGCAACTGTACCGATAATGTAAAAAGTATTGTCGATATTCGTCACCCAATCGCGCAACGCTTCATTCAACGCATCTTTCAAAGTTTTTGAACCTGATTCGACTGCAATAACCGTCGCACCGAGTAATTTCATGCGATAAACATTGAGTGATTGACGTGCGACATCAACTGCGCCCATATAAATCACGCATTCCAAACCTAAACGCGCCGCCACAGTTGCTGTTGCAACGCCATGTTGACCTGCGCCCGTTTCAGCAATAATGCGCGTTTTGCCCATGCGTTTGGCTAGCAAGGCTTGTCCGACAGTATTGTTAATTTTATGTGAGCCGGTGTGATTTAAATCTTCACGTTTCAAATAAATTTGTGCGCCGCCAAGTTCTTTGCTCCAACGTTCTGCGTGATAAAGCGGCGACGGACGACCGACGTAATGTTGCATATCCTTATCTAATTCCGCGATAAAATCCGCATCTGTCATGTAATGCCGATAAGCCGCGTTTAATTCCTGAATCGCAGGCATTAAGGTTTCAGCGACAAAAATGCCGCCATATACGCCAAAATGTCCCCGTGCATCGGGCATGTTATATTTTTCGGTCATAGTGTTTCTCGATCACCTTCTTGAACTTGTTGTGTAAATGCAGTCATTTTAACGATGTCTTTTTTGCCTTTTTCTAATTCTACTCCGCTACTGACATCGACCGCGTAGGGATGGGCAATTTGAATCGCTCTTTTTATGTTTTGGACAGTCAAACCGCCTGCCAAAATAATCGGAATGGGACGTTTTGCAGGAATCAACGCCCAATCAAATTGGGTTCCCGTGCCGCCTTTTGCATCAGGATGATACGCATCTAAAAGTAAGCCTTTCGCGTCATGATATTCGGTATTCAATTTATCGAAATCGAGTCCTTTTTTCATACTCACTGCTTTAATATAACGTTTCCCATAAATGCGACATTCGGCGGCAGATTCGTCACCATGAAATTGCAAATAATCGAGTGGCACTTGCGCCAAAACATCACGAATTTCACTTTCAGGCGCGTTCACAAACAAACCAACAACGCTCGTAAAAGGTGGCAGAGCTTTGGTAATTTCAATAGCTTGTTCAATTTTGACATGACGCGGACTTTTTGCGTAAAAAACTAAACCAATCGCATCAACACCTAAATGCGCGGCATAAACGGCAGAATCCACATCGGTAAAACCGCAAATTTTAAGGCGTGTTCTCATTAAATTCGTGGGTCAATAAAAAGAAAATCATGCGCGTAGCATAACACAAAAATCAAAGGATGCTTTTCTGTCACGGTACAGAAACAGGCGTAGTTGTTGGCACCGCAACGACCGATTGAACGGGCGTTGCATTCGCTTTGTTTAACAATGGTGTCAATGTCGGTTCTAAAAATTTCAAAATATGAACCGGTAACGAACTGGTAAAATGATAACTTTCTGCATTTTCACCTGCAACGTAAGCGGTAATCACACCAAAGAATTTATCACCTAAAAAGAACGTAAACGTTGCCGCACGACTGATAAATTTCGATTCAATCAACTGTCCGCCTGCGCCCCATTTTTCTTTACGATGGTCGCCTGTTCCGGTTTTTCCACCAACGGCTAACGGTTTGCCACTCGCATCTTTATAAACACCATTCAAACTTCCCGCTGTACCATTTGCCACAACACCTAATAATGCACTTCGCGCCGCATGCGCTACTTCGGGTAATAACACTTGTTGTCCACTTTCGAGCGTTTTATCCAAAATAGTTTCGTAGGGGGTCGATTGTGCGTAATGTAGATTTGAAAAACGCACCGCCGGCAATTTCACACCGTTATTACTAATAATGCCCATCAATTCTGCTAATGCCGCAGGTCTGTCACCTGATGCACCAATTGACGTAGCATAAGATGGCGTGAGTGATGCGAACGGATAACCGACTCGTTCCCATGCGGCGTGGATTTGTTTAAACGCATCATCTTCAAGCAACGTCATAATGCGGCGTTGTTGCGCGAAACGATGCGTATGTTTGAATAACCAACGATAAACGTCTTGACGTTGTTCGGCACTGGCGGCAATCACTTCATCGCGTGTGGCGTTTGGATGCGCTGATAAATAACGCACCATCCACAGTTCCAACGGATGCACTTTAGTAATATAACCTTGATCTTGCAGGTCAAAATTATCAGGCGTGTATTTATAAAATAAATTATCAACATTTTCGCCAGCCAGCACAGACGCGGGAATATGCTCTTTCAAATAACTTTCTAATGCGGCTCTATCACGTTCGGGATAAATCGCTTCATAAAGCATCGTTAAGCGTGACGGTTTTGGATACACTTTTTGCGTCAGTGTTTCTAAATTATCGTCGGTACTTTTGCCTTTGTATCGCGCATAAAAACGACGTAAATACACCAAGCCTTCGCGGTCAGCAAAACGCGCCAAATATTCCTGACGTTTATCATCATCAGGATTTTCTAACCAACGGGCAATGCCTTCAGGTTTGTATAAATGGTGATACGTTAAATCACGCATCATGCGAATAAACACTAAATTCACTGAATTTCGTAGCGCGTCACGCACCGATAAAATTCTAAAATCGTCGTCTTCGCTAAAATTATTAAAATGGTGCATCCCGCCGCCAGTATAAAAATACTCCCCTGGGCTTGCAGAATACTTGCGTTCTAAGGCTTGATTTAAAATATCGTCCAAACTCATTTTTGGTTTGGCGCGAAGTTGCTCAACGACCCATGTCGATAAAAAATCACGCGGATGTAATTGGACTTTTGCCAATATTTGCGGTGTTTGTCCTTGATACGTTTGATAAATTTCAGCAATCAATTCCAAATAATGTACGAGCGTTCGTAATTTCGCTGTTGATCCTAAATCTAAACGAATACCTTCGTTAATATCGAGCGGTTGGTCATAATTATCGGTTTGAATACGCAATAAATTGCCTTTATCGCTACGTTCAAACAACATCAAACTATAAACAATCGAATTCAGTTGCGTATTCGCATTTAACATGCGTTCGCCAAATAATCCCGCCGCGCGGGCATTAGCTGGCTCACTGAGTTTACGCAATGCGGCAGTGACTTCTTGTTGAATGCCGTAATCGAGCGTAGTTTTCACCGTTAAATCTAAACGATCTAAATCGTAATTCGTTTTAATACCTAACATTTGCGCCAAACGAGCGCGTAGAACGTTTTGCGTTTTTTGTTCGGTCACAAACAAATAATGCGTACTCGTTTTTGGCACAAGATCGACTTTGACCGCTAATGCCGCATCGCGTAGCGCAGGTGAAATGACACCTTGTGTGGCGAGTAATCGTAAATAACTATCGGTCAATGTTTGCAACGCATCATAACCTGTACCGAGTAAATAGGTCGGACGGCGTTGCGATAATAAAACGCTTAAAACTTGGCGATAGGCTTTGGCTTGTTCAGGACTTGGCGTTAATGTTTGCAACGCTTCGGTGGCAAGGAGTTTATTTGTTTCTTTAAAATCTGCGCCAAACCACGACACTAAGCCATCACCTAATCCGTGAACTTCGCCTGATTTTTCGGATGCAGCGAGCGGCATGGTATTCAAATAAGCCAGCGCAATTTGTCGACGCATTTGGCGCGTATCAATGCCAAGTAAATAGGCACGAATTGAGGCACTCGCCATTTGCCGTACTTTTTCAACAATCGATTCGGTATAACCATTGGGTGAATGGCGATACTTTTCTAATTGCGTTGCTAACGTGCTACCACCTGGAACATTTATATCTGCGCCTAATTTTTTCGCCATCATTTGCAATACGGCAAATCCTAGACGTTCCCATTCGACCGCCGGATTGACGCTTTTACGGTTTTCGTCGAGCAGTTCTCGATTTTCAATATATAACAACGTATGCAACACAACAGGCGGAATAGCATCGAAATTCGGATAACCATACGTCGGATAAGCGGCCGCAAATAACGGTTTATTTTCACCGTCGACTAATCGCAAACCCGCTTGATTTTTCTCATGATAGAGTGGAAATAAGCCATACTCATCCATCAATTGCATCATCATCGGCGACGCAGTGGCTTGTGCAGAAATACCAAACCCCGCTTTTTGCAAACGATCAATTTGGTCTGAAAGTAATGTGTAACCTAACCGTTGATCGTAAGGACCATGATTAGGATAGCGTATTGCTGTACTAGCTTTATTTTCGAGTTTAAAACTAAGTTGTTTGCTGATTTCAGACAAATAATGCGCTTGATAACGCGATGATTGCACTTCATCTTTAACTAATTTGAAGACAACAGAGGCAACCATTACTGAACCAATAACGGTATAAAGCAACAAAAAGCGAGAAAACAAACTGGATTTTTTTTTCATGCGTGAACGCAATCCTTACGATAGAACACGAGAGTGCGTGTGCCAGCCAAAAAAGCCTTTCTAAATAATGTGTTACATATAGAAAATAAAAGATTTGTCATCAAAATAATGGCTTTAAAATGAAAGAGTCAGGGCAATTGGATAATGAATATGATATGCAAAACTTGTTAGCCGTAATTATAACCATTGAACACGCATAATGGTAATGGAATACATCGTCGTGTCGTAATGACTGTGCGAAAAATCCGTTATAATCAAACATGACAGGTAGTTTTAATGATTTGTAGGAGCAAATTTTCGCGCTTCTGCAAAAATGATATGAGAAAAAATAATGGACAAATTAACCAGTATGAAAGTGTTTGAGCGGGTCGCAAAAGCCGGCAGTTTTGTCGGTGGCGCACGCGAATTAGGGATTTCTCGGGCGATGGCAACTAAACACATCATGCACCTTGAAGCAGATTTAAGAACCCGTTTATTTAATCGTACCACACGCAGTTTAAGCCTAACGGATATGGGACTGTCATATTTAGAACGCTGTTCGCAAGTGTTGCTTGATATTGAAGACATGGAATCTGCCATTACGCATTTGCAAACAGAGCCGCGTGGCACATTAAAAATCAGTGCGCCTCCGGTCATTGGTGCGACACATATCACGAGAGCAGTGGCAGAGTTTTTAAAAATTTACCCTGACTTAACGGTAGAAATGATTTTACAAAGTAGTCATGGCGATTTAATTGATGACGGCATCGATATTGCGATTTATTTAGGTGATTTGGATGACACCAGTATGGTAGCGCGAAAATTAGCCAGTTCATCAATGATAGTCTGTGGTTCACCGGATTATTTAGCGCAGCACGGCGTACCACAAACGCCTGAAGATTTAGTCAACCACAGTTGTTTGGTAAATTGGGCAAGTGCGCCACAAGACAAATGGAAATTCAAAACCGATACTGGTTACACGACCATTAACGTGACGGGGCGGATGCAATCAAATGTCGCAGAGGCTAATCGAGTCGCAGCCATAAATGGATTGGGATTAGTCGTTTTAGCCACTTATGTGGTGCGACGTGACATCGAAAAAGGTAAATTAAAAACCGTATTGGAAAATTATGCCTTGCCGCCGCTCGATATTCATGCGGTATATCCACATCGAAAATATTTATCCGCAAAAGTGCGTTGTTTTTTAGACTTTTTACAACAATGGTTAGAGCCGCATGTATCAATTTCCTGGGCAAGAGAAATTCAGGTGGGATAAGCATTCTTATACATTATTGAGACTAAAATAAATAATAAAAATGCCTTAAATCTAATTATCTAAACTGACACGCGTATGTAACCAGTTTAAATTTCTTGTGCGGTAGCGTAGTATTCTCAAACTACAGGCATAAAGATTTACTTTGTTATGCCGATAAACAAATTAGCATTAGATTTATCATATTTTATTTTTCACCTCGAGGATTTAAAAATGGCCACAACAGCATTTGCACTCGCTGCAACTACAGATATTAGTACCGTTACTCCCGCTATGTTTGCAAAATTCACCACTGCTGATTTCGCAGTGTTGACTAAAACACAAGCTGCCGGTCTAACTTCCGATTTATTAGCAACTTTGACCGTTAAAACAGTCGGTTATCTCACAAGTCAATTGAAAAATATTGATCCTAGTGCTTTAGTAGGTATTTCAACAAAAGTTATTCCAAGTTTGGCTGTTGCATCTTTAACAACCGATCAATTGAACGGGTTAGATCTAACACAAATCACAGCATTAACATCCACTCAAGTAGCAACATTGACTAAAACTCAATTGATAGCTTTAGATGGCGACCATTTAGGTGCATTGTCAATAGGCACTGCAAAAGTTCCAGGCGGGATAGCAGGTTTGAAAGTTAATTTATTGACTTCAGACAGCATCGGTTTATTAACACCAACCGAAGTCGCCGCTTTAACGCCCACACAAATTGGTCTTGTGGGTTCAGCACAAGCTATCGGTTTAACAGCCGATCAAGTCGCAGCACTGACAACAACACAGGCTGCTTCTTTTCCATCTAAATCTATAGCTCAACTTCCTACAGATATTGTGGCAATTTTGAGCAATACATTCCTTTCTGCCCTTCCTGCTAAAACGTTTGGTGCATTAACCACCACACAATTAGCGGCAATTACTTCCGACCAAGCACCAGCCATTACCGCTGGACAAGTGGGCGCATTAACGTCTGCAAAAGTGGCGGCATTAACATCAGATGATATTGGAGCATTAAGCACCGCTGCAATTGCCGGTTTCAATAAAACAAATATGGCAGGCTTAACGCTTTCTTATTTAACAGGCGATGGCGAACTCGCTGCATTGAAACCTGCACAATTTGGTTATTTAAGTACCACGTCTATAGCCGCCATAGGTTCAGATGGTGCCGCGTTATTAACGCCACAAGCAATGACCGCACTGACATCGGCACAAGTACACGCCATAGCATCAGCATCGTTAATTGCCATTGACCCACTTTCTATTGCGGGTCTGACGGCAAAAAATATTCTTGGTTTGGATTCGACGCAAATGTCTTTGTTGACTTCAGATCAAGCGGCGGCATTAATGCCAGCGCAGGCTAAAGCATTGACGGCAACACAAGTTGCAAATTTAACATCCGATGATGTTGTAGCGTTACAACCTACCACGTTGAAAGCCATTACAGTAGCAGCAGCCCCTTCGCTTAAAGTGGCAGCATTTGCCGCAATGGCTGCAGAACAAATTGTAGCACTTACCCCCGCGCAAATAGCGGTATTGACAACATCCGCAACAGGTCAGTTAGCCCAATTCGGTGCAGACCAAGCAGCAGCATTATTGCCTGCTCAAGTTGCTAAATTGTCATCTGCTCAAACAAGCAGTTTAACAACAACCGCTGTTGCGTCATTAGATCCAACCGTAATCAAAGGCTTAAACTTAGTTGGACTTAATGCCGCTGATATTGCTGTATTAACAGCAGATCAAGCTCCGTTCTTCACTGGCGCGACAAATCAGATTGGTGGTTTAACATCAATACAATCCGCCGCGTTAACAGGTAGTGTCATTGATGCAATGAAACCTGCAGCATTCAAAGGTTTAACAGCAGGTATCACTACAGGTGCCATTCATAATTTGAGTAGTTCTGCTGTCCCCTCTATTACATCCGCACAACTCGCAGCGTTATCAACTGACCAACTTAAATCATTAACACAAGCTCAAGTAGCTTTATTGAGTTCAGATGCAACCTCATGGGTAACTGATACAAAAGGCTATGTCACGTTGGTAGGTAGCACGCCTTCCACAACTACTGCGGGTATTGAAACATCTGGAACTGTTACAGGTTTAACCGCCGCAACTGTCATTACGGCAAGTAAATCGGCAGTAAATATTACGGGGAGTGCTTCGGCTGACACCATTACGGGTAGTTCTGGTGCGGATACCATTGCGTCTGGTGGAGGTTCTGACAGCATTTCCGCTGGCGCAGGCAACGACATCATCACTTTGACAGGCTCAACGGAAGCGTTGTTACTTGGCTCAACTATCGCAGGTGGGGATGGCACTGATACATTAGTATTAGGCTCAGCAGCCACTGATTTCGTCGCAGCTGGTTTTGCTCATGTCACGGGTATCGAAACCCTACAATTGACAGGCATTAGCACTGTAGTATTAGGCACAGCTGGCTCGACAGCAGGTATTACAACCCTTGTAGCAGGTGCTGGTAATACTTCGATTTCAAGTGATAGTGCTTTAACTATTGACGGCACAAGTATCGGAGCAAATACATTAACTTTATTGGGTTCAGGTGCGCTTACTGTTACTACACCAGGTGGCGTGACATCAATCGATGGTAGTGCTGCAACAGGCGTATTAACCCTAACAGGCGGTACAGCTACTACGGCGATTAAAGGTGGTACTGCTGCCGACGTTATTACTGTCGCAGATGGTATTGCGTCAACGGTCACAGGTGGAACAGGAGCGGATGCAATTACGTTGGGATCATCTCACACGCATGCCGTTAACCTTGTAATAGCAAGTGGTGATTCACTTATTGCAACGCCTGACGTTATTACCAATTATGTAAAATCTGTCGACAAAATTGCACCTGATGGCACAGCGGCAATAGTGGGCGTTCAAACTACAGGTACAGGCGCAGCAGGTGCTGGTGTTGCAACTATTATATCAGGTGTTGCTACCTTCAACGCCGCTGATACTACATTTGCTCAGCATTTAACTGCAGTTGAAGCCGCATTACACGGTACTGGTGCTGCTGCCCATTCTACTGTAATTTGGCAAGAAGGTTCTAATGCGTATATCTACTCTTCAGAGGGGACAACCACATCTGCTACTGCTGACTCATTAGTTGAATTAGTTGGCGTGACAATGACATCGTTCACAGTTGCTTCTGGTGTACTTACAATTGCGTAATTTGTAAAGCGGGGAAAAATATCGCCCGTTTAAAATGAGAAAGCCCCACTTTCCGAAAGGATGGTGGGGCTTCTTCAATTACAACATCCCCCAAATATCATTCACCCTCTGAATAATGTCAGGTGACATGGTAATTGTTCTGCCCCACTCTCGATTGGTTTCGCCCGCCCATTTATTCGTGGCATCAAAACCCACTTTTGAACCCAATCCCGAAACGGGTGAGGCAAAATCTAAATAATCAATCGGCGTATTTTCTAAAATCGTTAAATCCCGCGCCGGATCCATGCGCGTGGTAATTGCCCAAATTACATCCTGCCAATCCCGCACGTTAATATCATCATCCACGACAATCACAAATTTGGTGTACATAAATTGCCGCAAAAACGACCACGTTCCGAGCATCACCCGTTTAGCATGACCGGCATATTGTTTTTTCATACTAATCACCGCCATGCGATACGAACAACCTTCGGGTGGCAAATAAAAATCAATAATTTCAGGGAACTGCTTTTGCAAAATAGGGATAAACACCTCATTCAACGCCACGCCTAAAATTGCAGGCTCATCCGGTGGGCGACCGGTGTAAGTGCTGTGATAAATCGGATTGGTGCGTTCGGTAATTGTTTCAATCGTAAATACCGGAAAATCACTCACTTCGTTGTAATAACCAGTATGATCGCCATAAGGCCCTTCAGGGGCGGTTTCATTGGGATAAATAAAACCTTCTAAAACAATTTCCGCGCTGGCAGGCACTTGTAAATTATTACTCAAACAATCAGCAAGTTCGGTTTTACTGCCTCGCAATAAACCGGCAAACGCATATTCTGAAAGTGAATCGGGAACAGGTGTAACGGCAGCTAAAATCGTCGCAGGGTCTGCGCCCAACACAACGGTCACAGGAAAAGGTTCATTGGGATGCACGTCTTGCCATTCTTTGAAGTCCAACGCGCCGCCACGATGCGCGAGCCAACGCATAATTGTTTTATTTTTACCCAACACTTGTTGACGATAAACACCCATATTTTGCCGTTCTTTATTTGGACCTTTGGTAATTACCAACGCCCAAGTAATCAGCGGTGCAACATCACCTGGCCAACAATGTTGAATCGGATAACGTCCTAAATCAATTTCATCGCCACGCAAGACATTTTCCTGACACGGCGGATTTTTTATGATTTTGGGCGACATATTTAACACTTGCTTGAACACGGGGATTTTTTCCATCGCGTCACGAAAACCTTTTGGCGGTTCGGGTTCTTTTAAATATGCGAGTAAATGCCCAATTTCGCGCAAGGCACTGACCGAATCTGCACCCATGCCCATTGCGACGCGGTGCGGTGTGCCAAATAAATTGCCAAGCAACGGCACGTTATAACCTTTCGGACGTTCAAACAATAATGCTGCGCCCTGTTGTTTAAGCGTGCGATCACAAATTTCAGTGATTTCTAAATAGGGATCTGCCTGATAATTTGTGCGTTTGAGTTCGCCTTGTTTTTCGAGTTGCTGAATAAAATCGCGTAGGTCGCGGTATTGCATAGTTGAATTTTGAAGAATAGATGCTAGAAAGTAGCCTATTGTAACGCGGTTTTAAACTGAATCTATTTTGTCGTGCGTCAACATCCTTCCAAATCGCAACTTAGGAAGGATGTTAATTTTTGTGAATTTACGCGACTGCAGAAAAAAGAGAACCTAAACCGCCTTGAAATGAATTACCGTTCGCAGTATTAGCCGACAACTGTTTTAAAAAATCTTGTAGACTTGTGCCTGAAGACGACGTTGAACCGCCTAATGATTGAACGAGATTGGTAAAATCTGTTTGCAATGGACTACTGTTTCCCGTGTTATTACTAAGTGAACTTATCAAATTTTGTAGATTTGCACTGGGATTGTTATACGCGCTTTGTACATTATTAGCAGCCTGCACACCACCACTATTATCATTATCGCCATCACTGTCAGTAGATGATGATTGTTGCGTGGTGTTGTTACCTTGAGTTAATACTTGGTATAAATCATGCAGAAAAGTTTGCAAGGCTCTACTTGTATTTGATGATACAGCAGATGATGAGCCAGTGACTGCCGAAGTCTGAGTGCTGCTAACACCTGAAACATTTAAGCCCAAACCTTGTAACGATTGGATAGCGTTTTGCATAAACGCGCCAACGGTACTCCCAGCCCCGCTTGCGCTTGATGAACCAGATCCATCATTATCGCCATCACGATCCGCTCTTGATTGCGTGCTGATGCTCTGAATATTTTGAGTCAAATACAACGACGATTGTGAACTAATTGCTGAAGTTGTCATAATCTTTTACCTCAATTGATGAGTATTAGTAATTAAATTACCGTATTTACAGAATTTTTAATACTTTAAAACCCCGCGCTTTGGTGTCGGCATAAGTTATATAAACTTTAATTAAAAAGACATATTAAAATTATTTATCACTCTGCACTACAGTTTTTATTATGTGCGCCGATAACTACCCTCGTTAGTTTATGGTTAATACAGAACGACTATAAATTGATTATGAAAGAAGCATTTAATTTAAATAAAACAAGAGGAAAGAAAAATGAGTATGTCGATTTCGGGTATGAACGCAAATATGCCTACAATAATGTCGGGAGCAAGCTCTCGAATGTCACCTAATCAAAAAATGACAAATCTATTTCAACAAATGGATAGCAACAATTCGGGTTTGATTACGCAAGCACAATTTGCACAAACTTTTCAAAATGCAAATCCACCGGTTGCTTTCAAAGATATGGGAGCCGATTCTGTTTTTAACTCGTTAAATCAAAATGGCTCGAATGGCGTTTCTAAACAAGATTTTGTTGATGGTATGACAAAACTAATGGCGCAAGTTCGTAATCAAAATTCTAATAACGAAACATCTTCTTCTCCGGCTCAAACGATTTCTAACAGCCGTTCATCATTTGATGCAATTTTAGGTAATTACATCAATACACACGCTTAATTTTTATTTTGGAGGGAAGATTGAAACATTGCCACCTTGTCTTCCCTCGTTATCCATCCAAATATGTTTAATGCCTAATTGATTGAGCCATTCAATTCCGTCCAAACCTTTCAACATAGCAATTGTGGCAATACTTCCCGCAAATAAACATTGTTCGGTAAGAATGCTCACTGACGATAAGCCACGCACAGACCAGCCACTTTTAGGATTTAAGATATGGCAATAACGTTTGCCATCAATTTCGATAAATCGTTCATAATCCCCGCTGGTTGCTAATGCACCGCGTTCTATTTCAACAGTTGCCATCGGTACATCTGGATTTCTGGGATGACAAATACCAATTTGCCAAGGTTCTTTATTTGGATGTGAACCGATTACAACAATATCACCGCCTAAATCGATTAAACCGTGTTTAATCCCTAGCGATAGACAAAGTTCCCCCGCACGATCCGCCGCATATTCTTTACCAATTCCCCCAAAATCTATTTCCATATTCGGAATGGGAAAGCTCAAACGAGGCGATTGCCAATAGATTTTGTCCAAACCAATAAATGGCAACAATTCGTCAATAGCCGTTTGTTCAGGTAAACGTAATGTCGAAAAATCCCAAACTTTACGCAAAATCCCCGCTGTAATATCAAACAAACCATCACTTTTTTCATAACAAGTATGAGCATAATCCAACAAACATGCCGTTTCTTCATCTACATCAATAGCCGTACCCTGTTGAGCAGCGTGGTTTATTTTGTATAAAAAACTGTCTGTGCGGTATCGAGAATAACGCGCTTCAATCCTAAGAAGTTCTTGAATAACCAAATAGGAAATATTTTCGGCATCAGCGGAATTAGAAACATATAAATGCAAATAACAATTCGTTCCCATCGCCGTAAATGGCACACTATACAATTTAAGCATGGTGAATATTAAACCTCCAAATTTGAAAATGCGGATAAAAGTAAGTTTTATGTTACAAATATTTCGTGTCAACTAAGCTCATATATTGGATTTTAAAAGCTAAATACTAGAAAATGGTAAGTTGTAACGCTGTTTTAGATTGGATTTCATTTTATTTATGTTGACGCACAAACCTGTTCTTAAAAATTTGAATTTGCTTTTTATCGATGACAACATTGAAGTCAGTGCTGGAGCCTATCAACTTTTATCGAAATATTTTAAAGAGATGTATCTTGCCAGCAATGTTGAAAACGCGCTCAGATTCTACCTCAAAAAAGATATAGACATTATTATTAGTGACATCAAAATGCCAAATGATGATGGTCTGTCATTCGTCGAAAAAATTCGCAAAAATGATAATCTCGTCGCCATTATTATTTTGACGGCTTTTACTGATACGGATTATTTATTACGGGCAGCAAATTTACAAATCGATGCGTATATTACAAAACCACTAAACTTTCAAAAACTCAACACTGCACTAGAAGCGGCAATCAAACGCCTAGAATGGAAGTTGCAACCGATTACAATTAGCGAAGAAACCTTTTATCACTCCGCACAAAAAAAATTGATTGTAAAAAACGAAGACATCAGTTTAGGACATAAAGAATGTTTATTACTAGAATTGTTACTGTTTAATAAAAATCGCATCATCCCCAAAAACGAAATCAATGATGTCGTTTGGAATAATCAAGAAATGACCGATGCCGCGTTGAAAAATCTACTCAGTGAATTGCGTAAAAAATTGCAATGTGATGTGATTAAAAATCAACCGGCTCGCGGTTGGTATATCGAAATTTGCTTATGAGAATAAGTCTTTGGGCATTAGCCTTATTTTTAATTTCATTACAGAGCGTTTATGCGTTAGAAACGGTGACACTGCAATTGAAATGGACACATCAATTTCAATTTGCGGGGTATTACATGGCAAAAGCCAAAGGTTATTACCACGATGTTGGTTTGGATGTGAAATTTATGGAAGGTGGTTTTAGCGTTAATCCAATTGAAGAAGTTGTCAATCGTCGCGCCAATTTTGGGATCGGTAGCAGTAATTTATTACTGACACGAAACAAAGGACAACCTGTCGTGGTACTGGGCGTTATTTTTCAGCATTCGCCACTTGTGTTACTCATGCGTAAAAATACGCCAAACCAATCCATTCACGACATTGTCGGCAAGCCTGTAACAATCGAACCACAAGCAGACGAATTATTGGCGTACATTAAAAAAGAAGGCGTGCCGCTAGACAGTTTTACTATCAACCATCTCAATCCAGAGTTGCAAGATTTTATTCGTGGGCGCACCGATGCCATATCTGCTTACAGCACCGACGAACTTTATATGCTTGATCGTTTAAACATTTCTTACGCCGTTTATAGCCCTCGTTCGGCGGGAATTGATTTTTATGGCGATAATTTGTTTACGATTGAATCAGAAATTCAAGAAAAACCAGAGCGCGTCAAAGCCTTTCGAGCTGCAAGTTTAAAAGGCTGGCAATATGCCATGGATCATATCGAAGAAACGGTTGCGTTAATTCATAATGATTACGCACCTTATAAAACAATTTCTCATTTGAAATACGAAGCCGATGCCATGCAATCTTTGCTTTTACCACATTTGATTGAAGTCGGTTACATGTTTGAAGGACGATGGCAACATATCGCACAAATGTATACGGATTTAGGCATGTTGCCTGCGAATATATCGTTAAACGGTTTTCTGTATTCGCCTAATCCGCAGCCAGATTACCGATTGCTCACGTTATTCGTAACAGCGATGATTTCAATGATGATTATTAGTGTAATCGCCCTACGTTTTTTTAGACTCAATAAAAAACTAGATAAGTTGCTATACATTCGTAGTCAGTATGTAAATTTGGGCGAGACAATGAATAACATTTCGCATCAATGGAAACAGCCGTTAAACGAATTAGGCATTCACATGATGTTGCTTGAAATGTTATGGGAAAAGGAAATACCTGAAAAAAATGGTTCTGAAATTAAAAGAATTCTCGTTAAAAGTCATTCTATTTTAGGTTTTATGGCAGAAACCATTGATATTTTTAGAGATTTTGTATCAACTAATCGCCAGCCTAGTCATTTTGATCCGGCAACCCTTATTCATCAAACATTACACTTAGTCTCTGAAAATTTCGCGATGGAAGGAATCGAAATTACCCATGACTTAGAACGCAACGCACATGTTCGAGGCAATTCGACTGAATTTTCCCATGTGTTGCTAAGTATTCTGGTAAATGCTAAAGATGTGTTTCATGAACGAAATACGACAAATTCGTTGATTCATATTCGATTATTTCAAACACAACAGCACGTTTTTATTTCTATTTCAGATAATGGTGGTGGCATTCGAATAAGACCTATTAGACGAATCTTCAATGTCGGCGTGAGTGGTAAAAAAAATCCTGAATCAGGGTTAGGTCTGTATATTAGCAAAAAAATTATTGAAGAAAAAATGGGCGGCACCATTCAAGCTAAAAATCATAAAATTGGCGCGTTATTTAAAATTGGCTTGCCCATTATTGACAAAAATAACGAGCGGGCAAATTGAAATCCGCCCGCTCTAATTTTAGATAAATGTTGACGCACTGATATTGGTTAATGTCGAACCCGTCACTTCAATCAAATAATCGACAGAGCTAAATGTCCCGCTACGATCTGCATCAATGGCAATAAATGATTTGTTATCGGTCGTTGTAAAAGTCGTTGCCGTAACTAATGTGTAAGTGCCAGAAAATTTCACCGTAGATACGCCCGATGAACTATTAAGCAACGCATTCAAGGTGGTAACACTCATATCTGTTGAAACAACGCCAACTGAAACGGGGGTTGTTGTCATCACTGCATCAATCTTCACCAACGTGTTAATTCTATCCGCCAATCCATCATTAAACGTACCGACCACTAAATCAACATTGCCCGCAACAGAATTAGACGATAAAACAAATATATCATTTCCATCACCACCGATTAGGGTATCGATTCCAGTTCCCGCAATTAGCGTATCGTCGCCTGCACCACCATTAAGCATGTCATTTCCTGCGCCACCGTCAATATAATCATTGCCGTCACCGCCATTGATACTGTCGTCGCCAGCACCGCCCGATAATGTATCATTACCCGTACCACCGGTGATAGTTTGATTACCCGCACCGCCAATAATTAATGTCGAAATATTACTCGGCGCATTTACAGTTAGTGACGTTTCAATACCATGTGTTCCTTGACTCAACATACTGTATTCATTATCCGATAACCAGCTGTAATCCGTCGCCGTCATACGATTCACTTGAGTCGGTGTAAAGGCTTCTAATTGTTTCGTACTCAATTGCATAAGTTGTGTAGTCGTCATCGCTGGAATAAGAGACGTAAGGTCTAAATGCGCCACATCTCCTGTACTCAACCCTTTTAACGCCGCAGCGGTTAATGCACTAAACTGGTCTATAGTTAAGGCTTCGATTTGAGTTGTGTTCAAAGCGGCAATTTGTGTCGATAACATCTTTGCAAATTGTTCAGGGACTAACGCATCGATTTGAGTAACCGATAAACCTTGTGGTTTAAAATTTATCATCGTGGCAGGTGCTAAAGCGGCTAACGTACTTGCAGACATCGCAGCAGTTTGTGTCGAATTTAATG
This sequence comes from uncultured Pseudomonadota bacterium, assembly GCA_903834465.1. GTDB lineage: Bacteria > Pseudomonadota > Gammaproteobacteria > Methylococcales > Methylomonadaceae > UBA10906. Next base: position 50,292 of record CAILJB010000114.1, read on the forward strand.
CAGCGAGCTGATACGCTTGCAAGATAGCGGCATTGTCAGAGCTTAACGCGCCCAATTGTATTGTCGTTAACAGCGAAAGTTGTTTTGTAGACAATGCGCTAAACTGGTCAGTTGTCAATTCAGTTATATCGATTTGAGGCACTGTTTTAATCACCCCTTTGATTGCTGACACAGAGAATTCACCTTGTAAATTAGCCGCATCCAACGCAACCATTTGTTTTGATGTCAACGCTGACACTTGAACGTTATTCAGTTGAGTCACTTGATCACTCGATAGCGCACTAATTTGTGACGAGCTTAAACTACTAATATTTTTCGTTGTAAAACCATTTATTGCGCCTATCGGTAAAGCCGCAATAGCATTTACATCAATATAAGGTAATTGCGAACTTTTTAATGATGCCACTTGCCCCGAAGAAAAAGATTGCGTTTGATCTGAGGTTAATGCACTGATTTGCGTAGTGGTTAATAAGGAAATTTGCAATGGTGTAAGTGAATTTACTTGTTCACTTGTCAATATATTTACAGGCAAACCCATAATATTAGTTTTAGTGAACGCATTGATAGCAGCGGGGGTTAATGCTTGAACATCTTCATCCGTCAATGCAGCAACTTGGGCAGATTTCAATGCCGCCGTTTGCATAGCTGTAAATTTTGCTATTTGATCGCTGGTAATAGCTTGTATTTGATCACTGGTTAATCCACTGATATTTTTGGATGTTAAGCCACTCAATGCACTCAAATCAATCGCCGAAATATCATCAACGGAGAGTAATTTTAACTGCGTTGGTTTCAAAACGGTGATTTGTGCCGCACTCAGTGTTGCAACTTGATCTGACGTTAACAATGCCATTTGTGAATTCGTTAATGAACTCATTTGTAGCGTTGTGAATACGTTGACTTGTTCGGGTAATAAATCAGGGAAGGTGTCAGAAGGTAAATATTTGAGATTCAGTCCTATAATGGACTGTAAATCGATGGCTTGTAACTGGTCGCTACTTATCACTTGCAATTCCGCTCTAGTAATTTTAGCCACTTGTGAATAAGTCAATGCCGCTACTTGATCAACTGTGAGTGCTGAAAACTGATCAGAACTAAGTCTATCCACTGACAATCCATGTACAGCGCTCGTGCTAATCGCAGAAATCGAAGTCGCTGGCAGTTGACTATAGGTTAGTGTAGCCATTTGTAACGAGGTTAAAGCGGCTACTTGTGCAGTATCTGTAAAATCTATTGTCATGGTGGCGTTCTCAAAAGTTTGGATTTAGATAAATGTAGTAGAAGTAATGCTTGTGACGGTTGATCCTGTTATTTCAATAAGATAGTCAACAGAATTAAATGTTCCTGTACCATCTGCGTCAACTGCAATAAATGTTTTATTGTCGGTAGTTGTAAAAATAACAGCATCTACTGATGTGCCAGTAAATGCGCCATTTGGTTTTGCTGGTGCTGTTGCCGTAGCAGCCACACCTTTAGCCGTTCCATCTACAGAATTAAGCAACTTGTTTAATACAAAACCATTTAAAATTGTTGATGCTAAATCTACTGATTCCCCCATTGGATCAACAATGTTTGTAATCGTAACATGAGGACTGACGATAGAGATTCTATCTGCTGAACCCGCATTAAATGTTCCGATGATTCTATCAACACTACCGACAATAAAATTATCGCTTACAACAAACGTGTCATTCCCCGTGCCACCAATGAGAGTATCATTTCCCGCGCCACCATTAAGCGTGTCATTGCCTGCGCCACCGATTATGGTATCCGTAAAATTTGAACCGATTAACATCGTTCCTGTCGTGTTTGTGGATGTTAAACTCCATCCTTTGCTGCCTGTAGTTGCCGTGAGGTTAATTGTTCCCGTGCCATTTGTCGTGATACTTGCTGCACCATCATTAGAACTTGCTGATGTAGCTGTCCATGCACCGGTTGCAGTGATCGTGGCAGTTGCGCCAGCAGAAATTTTCACTACGTCATTCGTATTTAAATCCGTAATGGTGTCTACACCAGAATCCACAATAAAAGAATCCGCTCCTGCGCCACCGGTCATTATATCGTTGCCCGCACCACCTGTTAGTGTGTCATTTCCACTACCGCCTGTAATGGTTTGATTACTTGCCCCACCAACAATATTTATACCGGTTGTGTTAGCAGACGCATCTACAGTTAGCGACGTTTGAATGCCTTGCGTTCCTGAACTTAAAGTTGAATACGAATTATCGGATAACCATTTTTTTTGCACTTCCGTCATGTGACTGACTTGATTAGATGTGAATCCATCCAATTGTGTCAAAGTTAACTGCTGGAGCTGTGTTGTTGAGAATGCGGGAACAAGAAAAATAGGATCGAGAAGACTCATATCTTGAGATGTTAATGCACTGACTGCTGTTGAAGTTAATGCACTAAATTCACTGATAGTTAAATTTGCTATGTCCGTTGTAGATAACGTGCTGGTGGGTGCTGTAGAAACTACAGAAGGCAGACTTGCTAATTGCGTTGGGGTTAATAACGTTAAATCGAGTTTAGCTAATTGTTTGTCTGTCAAAACGCTAAGCTGTGTAGTCGTCAAACCAGCGATATTTTTACTATTCAAACCTGCGATTGCATCAGCAGAAAGTACAGCAATATCAGTGGTATTGAAACTCGCCAGTTGCGAAATTTTCAATGCCCCGACTTGCGTATATGACAACATTTGCACTTGTTCTGGTAATAATGCGTTGATTTGGCTAGACGTTAGCGAAGTAATTTGCGTTGTAGTTAACGTTGAAAATTGTTCAGGGGATAACGCATCAATTTGCCCACTCGTCAGTTGCGAAATATCTAATACCCCGACTTGCGTAGTCGATAACGCTTGCTCTTGTTTCGGTAATAATGCGTTGATTTGGCTAGACGTTAGCGAAGTAATTTGCGTTGTAGTTAACGTTGAAAATTGTTCAGGGGATAACGCATCAATTTGCCCACTCGTCAGTTGCGAAACGTTTAATGCTTCGACTTGCGTTGACGATAACGCGTGGATTTGTCCTGTTGATAATGCGTTCGTTAGCGAAGCAATTTGCGTTGTGGTTAATACAGTAACTTGTTCAGGTGATAACGCCGCAATTTGCCCACTCGTCAATTGCGAAACGTTTAATGCTTCGACTTGCGTTGACGATAACGATTGGATTTGTCCTGTTGATAATGCGTTCGTTAGCGAAGCAATTTGCGTTGTAGTTAATACAGTAACTTGTTCAGGTGATAACGCCGCAATTTGCCCACTCGTCAATTGCGAAATGTTTAATACGCCGAATTGTGCAGACGACAACGCTTGCATTTGCGCTGGTAATAATATGTTGATTTGGCTAGTTGTTAAAGCCGTAACTTGTGATGTCGTTAAAAACCCAATTTGTGTTGTTGTCAACGAATCCACTTGTTGATTACTTAATAATTGAATTGGCAAACCAATGATATTTTTGTTGAATGCCATCAAACTTGTGGAAGTTAAGGCTTGGATAACATCGCTACTCAACATTGCAACTTGACTTGAATTTAAAGCACTAATTTGATCAGTAGTAAATTGAGAAATTTGATCACTTGTGAGTGCTTGCACTTGAGCGGTTGTTAGTTGGGCAATCTTTTGTGGCGTGAATTGAGAAAATTGTAAAGGCTTCAAAGCCGCGATTTGCGATGTTGAAAAGTGACTAATTTGCCCGGCAGTAAAACCATTTATTTCTTCTCCTGATATTACGGCAATATCAGCAGGGTTTAAAACAAGCAATTGTGAATTTTTGAATGCACCGATTTGTCCCCCTGAAAAATAGAGAGCTTGATTAGGCGTTATGGCTTCTACCTGATTTGTTGTTAACTGCGTAATTTGTTGTGCTGTAATTTGAGTAAATTGACTAGGCAATAAAACTGCAATTTGATTAGCCGATAATCCAGCCAGTTTTAATTCTGGTATCACAGAAGGATTTAATGCCACCAATGCGTCTGTTGTTAATGAGGCAATTTGTTTTGAAGTCATTGCGGCAATTTGCATAGACTGTAAAACCGAAGCATCACCCGAACTCAACGCGCCAAGTTGCGAAACTGTCAATTTTGTAATTTGTTGTGGGGTTAGAGCGGCAATTTGTTGTGGTAACAGTTCTGAAAATTGTGCCGTTGATAATCCTGCAATTTGCGTGTTAGATAACCCCTGTAAATTTAGATTCGAGATGGAGCTGGGCGCAATCTTTTGAAGTTGAGTTACCGTCAACTGAGAAAGTTGTGTCGTCGTCAATCCGCTAAGTTGACTGGGCGTTAATTTGGTTATATCAATTTGTGTAATACTTAATGCGGTTGTTGCATCAGGTGATAAATAACTTTTATCTAACGCGCTAACTTGCTTTGCCGTTAATGCCGATGTTTGCACCGATGTTAATTCTTTAAGTTGTGCAGACGTTAGAGCTTTGATTTGTCCTGTAGTTAAACTACTAATATTATCAATAGTAAGTCCTTGTAACGCTGCCGTTGATAAGGCGGCAAGCACGTCATTTTTTAACGCTGGAAGTTGTAAAGACGTTAATGCACTAACCTGTTGCGAGGAAAAATAAAGCGATTGATTGGATGTTAAATTTTTAATTTGCTTTGTCGTTAAAAATGACATTTGCGAGGATGTTAACGCTGTCACTTGCTCACTGGTTAATAATTCGACATGTAACCCAGTGATATTGTTTTTATTTAATGCACTGATGACATTGGTCGCCAACGCCGGTGTGGCATCTGTAGATAATGCGGCAAATTGCGCTGAACTGAATACTTTAGTTTGAGATATGCTAAATCCAGCAATTTGTTCACTGGTAAAAGCTGAAATTTGAGTAGTTGTTAATCCACTCATATTTTGAGATGTTAAACCTTTCAAGGCATTCAAATCAATTTCAGGAATATCTTCAACCGGTAACAATTTCACTTGTTCTGGTGCTAATGCCCGAATTTGTGACGCACTAAACTCGACAATTTGTTTAGGCGTTAATGTTGTAATTTGCTGTGGAGTTAAAAAACTAATTTGTAATGGTGTCAACCCCGCAATTTGTTCTGGCAATAATGCCGGAAAAATAGTCGATGGCAGTGATTTGAAATCGATTCCAGATATTGTTTGCACAGAAAACGCATCAAGCATTTCACCACTCATCGTCCCCAGTTGCGCTGACGTAATGTTGCTCACTTGCGTTAAAGTCAGCATTGAAATTTGCGTTGTTGTCAGCGCATCGAATTGAACGGTACTCAGTTTTTCAACGGGTAAACCAGATATAGCACGCAAACTAATCGCCGAAATGGATTCAACGGGAACTTTATCAAATGGTAACGCCGCAACTTCTTTTGCGCTTAATACGAGCATTTGTTCAGTATTTGTGAAATCTATCGTCATTTCGGCTTTCTCATCGAGAGGTCAAAGGGTTAAATTGAGAGATAAAAACTAACTTTCAGTTTTACGCTTACTTTTAATTTCTTCAGCTCTTTGTTTTTGCGCGACTTTATCTAAAATACCATTAACGTAACGATGACTGCCATCCGCACCAAAACATTTCGCCAAATTGATGGATTCGTTAATAATCACTTTATATGGCGTATCCGTGCAATGAATTAACTCATACGTTCCTAAACGCAAAACCGCACGTTCTACAGGATCGACGGCATCCACAGCACGATCCACAAACTCACTCAGTAATTCATCAATGGCAATTAAATCTTGTGGCACGCCATGAAAAAGTTCTGAAAAATAATTTTTCTGTACGTCATCAACGTTTTCGGCAAAAAACTGCTGATCAATAAAATATTGTTCAATTAAATTCAAATTTTGACCGGTGACTTGCCATTGATACAAGGCTTGCACAGCCGCCTTGCGGGCGTTACTTTTTGGATTGCTCATTACAGTTCCAGATTTTTAAATAAGCTAAACATTTCAATGGCAGATAATGCCGCTTCTGCGCCTTTATTTCCCGCTTTTGTGCCGGCACGTTCAATAGCTTGTTCGATACTGTCAACGGTTAAAACACCAAAGCTCACGGGAATATCATATTGCAACGAAACTTGCGCTAAGCCTTTTACGCATTCACCGGCAACATAATCAAAATGCGGTGTACCGCCACGAATTACCGCGCCTAACGCAATAATGGCATCGTATTTTTTACTGGCGGCGATACGTTGCACCACTATTGGTAATTCAAATGCACCGGGAACTTTGACTAAATTTAAATCATCTTTATTTGCACCGTGACGCACAAGCGCGTCAATTGCACCGTTTTCGAGTTGTTCAACAATAAAGCTGTTGAAACGTGACGACACTAAACAAAATTTGCCGCCTTGTGCGGAAAAATGACCTTCATACGTTTTGATTGTAGACATAATGTTTTCTCTGTTTGAATTTAAAGTTAAAAAATGGTTAAAAATCAGCGTGTAATCACAAATCGCACGGCATCCAAACGTAATTGCGCGATTTGGATATTTTCATGAATCAAGAGTGTTTTATCTTTTAAATCTTCGATTTCATCACTTTTGATACTTAGATTGACGTTTTGTAAACGTACCAATCGTTTAATTTCAGCGGATAACGATTCCAACATAATTGCAGTCGCGCTTTCACAAATCGCGTCTTTTTGGATTTGTGCTTGTTGCTCGGCAAACGCCAAAAGTCTCAAAATCAACGCGCGTTGTTTGCTTAAAAATACTGTAATCGCATGTTTATCAAACGGCGCACCGCTATCGATTAAACTTTCATGCGTGAATTCGTCGGTGACATCTTTTTGCAATTGATTGATTAGCACGCGAATAGGTGTGTGCGGTAAAAAACGGCTAATTTGCAATTCTGCCGGCGCACTGTGTTCGACAACAAATAAACATTCGAGTAAAAACTGCCCTGCTTTCAAATCAGGATGTTTAACGGTGCTTAATGTGGCATTACCCGTTTCGCTAGACAAAACCATATCCATCGCCGCCGTTACTAACGGATGCTCCCATGTTAAAAATTGTAATTCTTCACGCGCCAAGGCTTGAGCGCGACTAACTGTCACCGTCAAATCATCTTCATGGCTTAAATACGGGAACGTTTCACAACGTAAATGTTCGCTAGGCGTGAGAGTATGTGTATTGTCGGAAATTTCCTCCGTATCCACGCCGTAACATTCAAACACCGATTCCATATAATCCCAAAGCGTGTTGTCGTTTTCATAAGCCGATAATTCGGCAATGAATTCGTCCGCCACTTCTTTACGGCATGAATTAAGTTCTAAAAGTTGGTCACGCCCATGATGCAATTGCGCTTCAACTTCGAGGCTTAATGTGCTAGTTTTTTCAATAAACGCACTAATTTCAGTTGCATCATTGCTGTTTAAAAGTATTTGTAATTCGTCATGCAACGTATCGGCGACTTGTTGTGCGGCGGAATTATTGGCGCGAAACGCATTCAAGCCTTCGTCATACCAGTGATATAAAATCGCCTGTTCGGTATTTTCTAAATAAGGGACGTGAATTTGAATAACGTGTTTTTGTCCAATTCGGTCTAATCGCCCGATACGTTGTTGCAACAAATCGGGATTCATCGGTAAATCCCACAAAATCAAATGTTGTAAAAATTGAAAATTCCGCCCTTCACTGCCAATTTCTGAGCAAATCAATAAGCGTGCGCTACTTTCAATATCGGCAAAATACGCCGCTGCACGGTCACGTTCGATAATGGTCATGTGTTCATGAAACACTGCTGCCGCAATGCCCGCACGCATTTTTAACGTTTCTTCCAAATCGATTGCTGTTTGCGCGTGTTTACAAATCAGCAACGCTTTTTGTCCAGCAAGTTGTTTAACTTTTTCTACCAGCCACAAATAACGCGCATCGTGCTGTAAATCGGTTTCGTTACTGTTTCCAATTAACGGATAACCGTAATATTCACGTTGTGGAAAACCTTGCACTGTTTGGCGCGAATTACGGAATAAAATACGTCCTGTGCCATGATGGTCAAGCAAAATATTGATTAACGTTTTACGCGCGGCAGCCGATTTTTCCTCGTCGTTTAAATTTTGCAAGGTTTTTGAAACATTATCCTCTTTTAATAATGTCGCTAAGGCTTGTTGTTCCTCGGCGGTCAATGGTTTATCTGCAAGTAAGGATTTTGCCGCATTGGCAACCGGTTCAAACGATTTTTCTTCTTCTAAAAATGCCGCGAAACTGTAAAACCGGTCTGGGTCTAACAAACGTAAACGGGCAAAATGACTTTCTTTCCCTAATTGTTCAGGCGTGGCGGTGAGTAAAATTAAACTTGGTGAAATTTGCGCGAGCTGTTCGACAAACAAATAATCGGCACTTGGCGCGTATTCGCTCCATTCCAAATGGTGCGCCTCATCAACAATTACCATATCCCAACCAGCATCTAAGGCTTGCTCTTGACGTTCTGGATAATGCGAGAAAAACGATTGGCTGCACAATACCAATTGTTCGGACAAAAATGGATTTGCTTGATTGTATAAATCGACTTCTTCATCGTCAAAACCGTCATCACCCAATTCACTCAAACAACGCATTTCGTCAAAAATACTGAAGCGTAAATTGAAACGACGTAGCATTTCGACCAGCCATTGATGTAGCAAACTTTCCGGTACGATAATCAAAATGCGTTTGCTCAACCCGTTACAGACGCGATGATGCACAATCAAACCGGCTTCGATGGTTTTCCCTAAACCCACTTCGTCAGCGAGCATAATGCGTGGTGCGGCACGATTTGCTGCTTCGTGGGCGATAAAAATTTGATGTGGAATTAACGCCGCGCGACCGCCTAATAATCCTTTTACCGGCGATTGCGCGTGTTGTTGCAAGCGTTGCCATGTTTCGTAACGCAACGAAAACCACGCATTCGGGTCAGTTTGTCCAGTAAACAAACGGTCTTGCGGTTTATTAAATTGGCTGTGATGGTTGAGTTCCATCTCTTCGAGTTCGACCGTTTCGCCGTCTTCGTTTTTGCAAATATATGTCAAAATCCCTTCGTTTTCGACCACGCTTAGAACGGTTAATTTTTCTTCATCTATCGATTCAATACTGTCGCCAACTGAAAATCGGACGCGCGTCAATGGCGCGTTATCGACGGCATAAACGCGCTTCTCGTCACACGCTAAAAATAGCACGCTGACTCGATTAAAACTAATTTCAAGAATAAGTCCTAAGCCTAATTCGGATTCGGTGTTGCTAATCCAGCGTTGACCTGCGGTGAAATTTTCCATTGATGATTGCGCCATGAAGAGTATGATTCGAGTGTAATTTAGTGGGTATTATAAGCTGTAAAGACGATTTGTTTTGACAAAATAAACAAGGTTGGTTATGAAAAGGTTAGTTGCTGTTTTTTACTTTGCCATTGTTGCATTAGGTTATGTTGCCAGCGCGAGTGCAGAGGGTCGTTATGCTTATGAATATTACAGTGAGGACGACCGAGATCGTCATATTCCTCATGGTAACGGTCGTAATGATTGGTATGAAAGCGAGGATCGTGAGCAACGTTTTTATGCACCGCCACGTTATCAACAACAGCTGCCCATTCAAATTTATCTGCCACCGAATCCGAATTTTTATCCAAAAGATTATTCACAAAACTATTTGCGTAATCCGCCTAATCCACAAACTCGCTACAACAATCAGTGGCGTGAGCGACGACGCGAACTTGAACGTATGCCGCAATCACCATATTTTGAAAATCAATTCGACCGTGATGATACGCATTGGTAGCTGGTTAATTTTTTAATGCGGCTAACGCGCCCAATCCTGCGGCACGTCCGGTAGCTAAACACGCGGTAAGCAAATAACCGCCCGTTGGGGCTTCCCAATCGAGCATTTCGCCGGCACAAAAAATGTTTTTCAATTTTTTAAAACCTAAATCCGCCGTCAATTCGTCAAAACTTACGCCACCGGCACTACTAATCGCTTCATCAATCGGACGAGGGGCAAGTAATGTCAACGGTAAGGCTTTCAATATTTTCGCTACTAAATCGGGCGAGGTTAATTCATCAGGCAACAACACTTCACGCACTAGACCGGCTTTAACGCCTTCTAATCCTAATTGTTTGCGCCAAAACTGCGCGGTCGATAATTTGCCTCGCGCTTTACTTAATTTAGCCGATAATTCAGCGACAGTTTTATCGGGAAATAAATCGAAATGAATGATTACGTTTCCATTCGTAGAAATTTCGTCTCGAAGCAATGCCGATGCCGCGTAAATCAAACCGCCTTCAATTCCATATTCGGTCAACATCACGTCGCCTTTTTGCCGAAAATTGCCGAAATGTAAACACACATTTTTCAACGGTTGACCGGCAAAACGGTCTTGAAAATATTCGCACCATGCCACGTTAAAACCACAATTTGATGGTTGCAATGTTTCAACTTTCACGCCATTTTCACGCAAAATTGTTACCCATTCGCCCGTCGAACCTAATCGTGTCCAACTGCCACCGCCTAACGCTAAAATCACGGCATCTGCCGAAATGATTTGTTCACCGTTTGGCGTATCAAAAATCAATTGGTGGGCATCATTATTTTTCCAGCCCAGCCAACGATGTCGCATGGCAAACTGCACGCCATGTGAACGTAATCGATGCAACCACGCGCGTAACAACGGGGCAGCTTTCATTTCTTTCGGAAAAATTCGTCCTGACGAACCGACAAACGTTTCAATGCCTAATTCGTTTAACCACGCGCGTAAATCTGTCGGCGTAAACGCATTCAAATAAAGCGCAAGATTGTTTTGCCGCGTGCCGTAACGCGTAACAAAAGTATCAAATGGTTCGGCGTGCGAAATATTCATGCCGCCTTTTCCGGCCATTAAAAATTTGCGTCCTGCTGAAGACATCGCGTCATAAACCGTGACGCGAATATTTGCCTGACTAAGTATTTCTGCCGCCATTAAACCTGCCGGCCCTGCGCCAATAATTGCGACTGTGTGCATAAATTCGAGCGTTTCAAAATTAAAAATACGTTGAAAAATAAATCGTTGCGCCGTTTAAAGCACAAGCGTAAACGAGCCTTGTGTTATATTACGCGCAACCATTTTATTTTTATTACAGAGATTTTACATGAGTTTTCAAAAACTCGGATTAAGTTCCGAATTGCTTAAAGCCATCAGCGAACAAGGTTACACCACGCCAACTCCCGTACAACAACAAGCCATTCCCCACATTCTTGCCGGTAAAGACGTATTAGCGGGCGCACAAACCGGCACAGGTAAAACGGCGGGCTTTACGTTACCGCTGTTGCAACGGTTGATGGAAAATCACGATCCTCACCAAAAACCACGGCGCATTCGGGCGTTGATTTTGGTGCCGACCCGCGAATTGGCAGCACAAGTGTTAGAAAGCATCCAAACTTACGGTAAACATTTGCCATTGACTGCCGAAGTGATTGTGGGTGGTGCGAGTATCAATATGCAAATTCGTCAATTGCATCGTGGTTGTGACATCGTCGTGGCGACAACAGGACGGTTATGCGACCACATGCACGAGCGTCAAATCAATTTGAGTAGTGTCGAAATGTTGGTTCTCGACGAAGCCGATAGAATGCTAGACATGGGTTTTCTGCCAGACATTAAACGCATCATGGGAAATTTGCCTAAACAACGCCAAAGTTTACTATTTTCTGCCACCTATTCTGCGTCGATTAAAGCCCTCGCTTCGCAATTATTGCAAAATCCCGTTGCCGTTGAAGTCGCCAAACCTAATATTACCTCCGAAAATGTTTCAGAATTGGTTTATGGCATTGCCAAAGAAAATAAACGCGCTCTGCTCTCGTATTTGATTGGCAGCAATAATTGGCAGCAAGTATTGGTTTTCGTGCGTACCAAACATGGCGCAGATCGATTAGAAAAACAATTAACAACAGATGGCATTCGTAGCGCGGCGTTACACGGTGATAAAACCCAAGGCGCACGCACTAAAGCGTTAGATTTTTTCAAAAATGGCAAAGTGTCTGTGTTAGTAGCAACCGATATTGCGGCGCGTGGTTTAGATATTGATGATTTGCCACACGTTGTGAACTATGATTTGCCGCAAGTTCCTGAAGATTACATTCATCGCATTGGACGTACTGGACGTGCGGGTTCGAGCGGTGCGGCGATTTCGCTTGTATCACCGGAAGAAGCACATTTGTTGCTTGAAATTGAAAAACTATTAAAACGCCATTTACCGCAAGTTGCTGATACCGGCTACGAACCCGTTTCGTTGAAAGTTATCGACGCACCAAAAAAAGCGGCTCCCAATAAAACAACCGGTAAAAAAGATTTTCGCCATTCTAAACCGGCTGAAAAGAAAGAGTATGTGACGAGAAATCAAGCACCTGGTTCTAAACCTAAAGCGCAAGGTTCACGCGCTAGAAGTCGCTAAATAAAATAAAACAAGGCTAATCAGGCAACGGCGCAGTCTGGAGTTGTAAATCATCCAACGCTGTGCTGTATCTTATTTAGTAAATTTGTTAAACGAAAATTATAAACCTCATCATGATAGGCAACAAATAAGCAGGTGAAAGATGACTCAAAACAACGAACTCTCTTCAGCATGGCAAGAATGGATTATCAGTAATTCACAACGTGGTTGCTCGGTGAAATCAATGATTGAAGCAATGGTTAATGCTCAATTCGAGGCGACTTTTGCCAAACAATGTATTGAAAAATTCATGGCTATTGATATAGCCAGCTTACCAACGACGAAAACGGATGAACCTTATCGTTACGAACCTAGCCGAATTGCATCGGGTAATACAATTGCGCTAGCAGATAAATCTGTTCATGTTGCGTTGCGTCTGAGCCACCCTGAGGTTGTCCTATTTAATCATTTTATGAGTGATGATGAGTGCGACGCACTGATTGCTCTGGCAAAAGATAAAACGTTATCCCCCTCAACCGTTGTTGATTCAACATCAGGAAAGGGCGAAGTAATTACAGCCCGAAGCAGTGAAGGCACTTATTTTCAACGTGGTGAAAACACACTCGTTCAATCTTTAGAACGTCGTATTTCACAGTTAATGAATTTCCCCATCGAAAATGGTGAGGGTATTCAAGTGCTACATTACCTTCCTGGCGCAGAGTATCGCCCGCATTTTGATTACTTTCCTAAACACGACGCAGGCAGCGCAAGGCATTTAAATTTAGGCGGTCAGCGCATTGCAACACTGGTCATGTATTTGAATGATGTCGAAAACGGCGGTGAAACATTTTTTCCAGAGGCGAATTTAAGTGTCACGCCCAAAAAAGGCTCAGCCGTGTATTTTTCGTATTTTAATTCGTTAGGTCAAACCGATAGCGCGACGTTGCATGCGGGTAATCCCGTATTAGCGGGAGAAAAATGGATTGCAACAAAATGGGTTCGACAAACTAAATATGGGTCATAAAAGTCAAAAGGTTCAAGTCGATTTTGGCTTGAATCTTTTCACTTAATTTTTATTCCTGCACCAAAATCCAAGGTTTGACCACCACCGCCCAAAGCTCGACATCGGTTTCAAACCAGCGCAACGCCTGTTCATCGGAAACTAACGCCACCTGTTTATTGTCTAACCATTCTTGAACGTGCGCCTTATTATCAATCGAAAATTGGTAAGCCACATCAACCAAATCCAAATCGCTCGACACCCAAACCGCTTCGCCTTTCGCAAAAAAGCGTTGCAGTTCTGACCAATGAATTTTCGCGGTTTCTAAATTTACTTTTTCTTTGTTTAAATCGTTCATGGAGTCATTTTAATCATGGGAATAACACGCCGTCAGCGAAGCCTGCATTTTTTGCAAACCCAAACGGCGCGTTAAATGGATATTATTTTCAGGAATCGTTTCCGGATTTGGATAATTTGCCAAGGCGCGTTCTAAACTGCTTTCACGCAATAAATGCAACATCGGATACGGCGAACGGTTGGTGTAATTTGCAGGGTCATCGTCGTTTGAACCATCAAAACAATATTGCGGATGAAAACTCGCTAACTGATACACACCTTCATAATTTTGCGCGTCGAGTAATGCTTGCGCCAATTCCAGAAAATCCAAATATTCATCGAAATCACCAAACGCATTCGCATAAATCAACAACGTCGTTTCAATGGTTTCGTCAGAATCTAAACACTCGCATTCTGCAATCAGATTTAACAAACAACTCTCGATTTCAGTCTGTGTTTCAACCTCAAATCGAATGCTACCGCGGTCAAATTCTCGTTTTGCAAATGGGCAAATATTGTAACCAATCACGATATTTTTTAACCATGACCGAGTGGTAGCGATATATTTCATTGTCATCATAATAAACGTTCGCCGCGTGCTAATTTAGGCAATGCACCTTCCAAACCCATCGCGCCGCGCATGACTTTATTTTTCAAAGGTGTGACACGTTCGGCTAAACCTAACCCTAAATTGCGTAAAAATTTCAATGGCAACAATTCATTGCTAAACGCTTTATAAAACACGTCCATCACGGTCATCATTTTAAAATTTTCTGAGCGGCGCATTTTTTCGTAGCGTTTTAACACGCTGACATCGGCAATATTTCGACCTTGTTGCGCGGCTTCTAAAATCACTTCGGCTAACGCGGCGGCATCGAGCAGCCCAATATTTACGCCCTGCCCTGCCAACGGATTGATGGTATGCGCGGCATCACCGACTAATGCCACGCCATGTTTCACATAATTTTGCGCGTGTTGGCGTTTGAGTGGAAAACTGGTCGCCGCAATCACGCGCGTCACATCGCCTAAACAATCCGGAAATGTCGCCATCAATTCTTGTTTCAAATCATCCAGCGGCAAGGCTTGCAAACGTTTCACTTCATCGGGCGAGTTATACCAAACAATCGAACCAAAATTGTCCGTCAATGGTAAGAATGCCTGCGGGCCACTGGCGACAAAACGTTGCCAAGTAATGTCTTGTTGCGGATAAGCGGTTTCAATGTAAATAACCAGTGCGTGTTGATTATAATCCCAACTGGTCACGCCTAATCCCACGCCCTGACGCACTTTTGATTGTGCGCCATCTGCGGCAACGAGTAATTTTGTCGTCAACGTGCGTCCATTACTTAATACCAAATCGCTGTTTTGATGGTTGGAATAATTCAATTGTTCAATTCGCGCTGGGCAAATCAATTCGATATTAGAAAACGCTTGTAAACGCTCTAATAACGCCAATTGCGTCACCCGATTTTCAACGATATAACCCAATTCACTACGTCCAATGTCTTCGCTACAAAATTCGGTATCGCCTGCTGTTTCCCAAACACGCATCCGTTTAAATGGACAAAGACGACGATTTTCAACGCCTTGCCACGCGCCCACCGTTTCTAAAATGGTTTTCGAGGCAATACTCAACGCCGAAACACGCAAATCATGAGGTTGCTTAGCATGAAATTCTTGCGGAAATTCATTTTCAATCACTGCAATTTTTAAACTACTATCGCCCAAACAACACGCCACTGCCGCGCCAACCATGCCACCACCGACAATGACGACATCAAACTGTTCTTTCATAATTACTCGCAAAATGGGTTAATTCAAAATCCTGACGCATTCTAGGACAAACGTTGCCAACATGACACTCGAAAATCTCGCTTGCGTAAAAAACAAGAAAGCTATTTTTAATTATTCGTTCTATTTTGACTTTCTATTTTTTTCAATAATTTTGTGAATCAACGCGTCCGCACCTTTTAGTTGGTCGTCATAAACATCGGTTTGATAAGTAGTCATCGGTGTGAGCGGTTGCAATACGGATTGACCAGCCAAACGAGTATCAATGTGAACCGTTGCCGATAAACCTGGTCGAAGTGGATTTGCTGCTAATTCCTCGGCTTTCAGACCAATTCGCACCGGTACACGTTCGGCAATGTGAATATAATTCCCCGTTGCATTATCTGGCGGCAACAAACCAAACACGCTTCCCGTTCCTGCACCAAGTCCTAACACGTTACCGTGATAAACCACTTTAGAACCATACAAATCCACAGAGATTTCAACAGGCTGACCAGGTTGCACATTCTCTAATTCATTTTCCAAAAAATTTGCCTCTACCCATAAATAATCCAGTGGCACGATAACCAATAGTGGTGTTTCTGAACGAACTTGGTCGCCGAGTTGGATATTACGTTTGGCAATAAATCCCGATACGGGTGCAACAATTTCTTGTCGCATTTTGTCTAAATAGGCTTCTTTGAGTTTTGCCATCGCCTGTAAAACTTTGGGATTATCCGCAGGTGTCGTATTTTGAATTAACGCTTCTGCGCCGCCTAATTCAGCGCGAAGTTGATTCACGTCAGCTTCTTGTTCGCGCACTTGAAATTCGCTATTTTCGATTTGCTGTGCCGACACCACGCCGTCGTTTGCCACACCGCGATAACGCGCTAAATCTCGTTGACTGCGATGCAAAATCGCTTCTTTCGCCGCTAATTTTTGGCGCAACATGTCTGACTGACTAAACAACGTTTCAACTTCGCGCACACTTTCTGCCAAATTCGCTTGCGCTTGTTCAAGTGCGACTTGTGCTTGCAATCCATCCAAACGCACCAGCACATCGCCTTGATGCACATATTGCGTATTATCGACACGCACATCGACCACCGTGCCGCTGGTTTGCGCTTTTAACGGAATAAGATTTCCGGTCACATACGCATCGTTAGTCACCACAAAATGGCTGGCAAACTGCCACCAATAAAATGCGTAAATCGCGCTCAGTAACACGGCAACCATCGTGACAAGTAACAATCGAGAATTGCGGTGTTTTTGAAACCCGAAACGGCGAGGGGCTTTTTTAACATTAACCGTTTTAGCGTGTGGATGTGTCATGGTTTTTTGCCTTGCGTCGAGTTATTTTCATAGCCACCACCGAGTGCTTCAATTAACCCCAACGAGGCTAATAAATGCGCGGTGTGTAATTTGCTCGCGGTAAGTTTTTGTTGCAGCAAATTTAATTCTGTTTCAATCATGCCGTCGCGCGTACTCAATCCAGCATCATAACGTTTACTGGCAAGTTGCAATTCAGCTTGCGCGGCAGCTAAAGCCTGTTCTTGCGTGGCATCCTGTTCAACCGATTGTCGCCATTGCACTAAATTATCGGCCACTTGCTGCGCGGCGGCTAAAAGCGTGCCGTTATAATCTTCGACGGCGGCATCATAAGCGGCTTGCTGATTTTTTAATTCCGCGTCCAAACGTCCGCCTTCAAAAATTGGCAATGTCACTGTCGGCCCCATGCCATACGCAACGCTTGCACCGTGCGATAAAAATAAATCTTTAAGATTCAGACTGCGTAATCCGGCAAAACCTACTAAATTTACGTCAGGATAAAAATTAGTTTTTGCGACATGGATAAGTTTCGCTGCTGATTCCACGCGCCACAATGCCGCGACCACATCGGGGCGATGCGCCAATAATCCCAGCGATAGTACATTCGGTGGCGGTAAATAGGCGACCCCATGCGCTTCTTCGCTTACACGAATGGTTTTCGCCCAGTCAAGTTGTTGACCTGCCAGTGTTGCCAAACGATGCCGCAAAAGTTGCACTTGACTACGCACGCTGGTTTCTTGTTGGCGCAACGTTTCCACTTGCTGCTGACTCGCATAAACGGGGTCTTGATTACTCAAACCACGTTGCCAACGCAGCGTCACTAATTGCAATTTTTCTTGTGCTTTTTGCGTTAAGCCATGAACCAGCTCAACATCTTCTTCGACTGAACATAATTCAATATAACCGCGTGCTATGGCGGTACTGAGCATTAACTGCGTAATGGCTAATTCCGAAGCCTGCGCGTTTTCTTTACCTAATGCCCCGTCTAATTTGGCTTTGTCTTTACCCCAAAAATCAAGGTGATAACGAAAAACAGTAGGGTCAATATATGCGCCTGTGAAGGTTTTACCGCCATTCGGGCCATAAAAATCGGTTTCTGAAAAACGGCGTTGATGAAATTCTGCACTGGCATTGATGCTCGGCAACATGTCAGCCGCTTGAAAATCAGCGACCGCTTGCGCTTGTGTTAAACGGGCAGTTGCCGCGTGCAAACTGGGACTGTCTTTCAATGCGGTTTCAATCAACCGGTTCAATTCAGCATTGTGAAATTCGCGCCACCACTGCGTTTTTGGCCAAGATTGAATAATTTTTCCAGCGTAACTCTCACCATTTAACGTTTGATTGAGTGGCGAAAGAGCCAATAATTCTGCGCGTTTTGTGTCTTCAGGCAACCACGCACAACTGCTAAGTAGCCATAAAACTAACCATCCAATTCGCATGACTATGGCTCCTCAATCAAATTTTCTAGCGCGACTTGCCGCTGTGCTTGTTTTAGCGTCGGCACTTTGGATTTTGGCGGATACGCTAGCCAAACCAACATCGCTAATCCTAAAAATAACCATGCAGCTAATCGAAACGTATCGTTTAAGCCCAAAATTGCCGCGTGTTGATTGGCGATGGCGTTGACTTTAGCAATGGCTAATCCGTCATGAAATCCCGCTGCGCGTAAATGCGCGACCACTTCGCGGCTTAATGAATCGGTCTGGGCAAAATTTTCGACCAATCGAATTTGATGAAATGCGGTGCGCCGTTCCCAAAAAACACCAAATAACGGTGAAGCCACGCTTCCACCTAATACGCGCAACATGCCGCCAAGTTCGATAGCTTGCGTTTGGCGTTTAGAGGTCAAATCTGAAAGAAACAACGTGGTTAATGGCACAAACAAGCCGCCTAAACAAAACCCTTCCAATATTTGCGACCACAACGGTTGATTAAAAAAACTGCCTCGTCCAAAAAAATCATAACGGCTCGTCCATGCACAATACAGCGCAAACAACAGCATATTGATAGACACCAATAGCCGCACGTCAAAGCGATTTGCAAGATGATGAATCACACTCGCCATGGGTTTGGCTAAAAAAATCAAGGGCAATAAAACGCTTCCTGCCAGAAATGACGTGTAACCAGCAACTGCTTGTAAACGCACCAGTAAAACCGATAACAAGCCATAAACAATCATAAATCCCACACTCAACATTAAACTGCCGATGGTGAAATTACGGCGCGTAAATAAACGTAGATTGAGTAGCGGTGAACGCTCGGTCAGTTCCCAAATAATGAAATACGTCAGCAATAGCACACCCGAACACGCCAAAACAATTAAATAGGTGGCGTTACACCAATCTGAATCCTGTCCTTGATTTAAAACGGTTTGCAAACACACTAAAGCCGTCGCCAATAATAAAAAACCTACGCCATCAAACGGTGTTTTGCGTTGCGTATTTTTTTCTTCAACCAATAATGCCCACGTTAGCGCGGCGGCAAAAAGTGGCAACGGTACATTCAAATAAAATAACCACCGCCAACCAAATTCATCCCCAACCCAACCGCCAACCGCAGGGCCGATGGTGAAAGGGCTTAATGCCGCAATACTCCATAACGACACTGCAAACGATTTACGCGAAGGCGAGTATTGGCGCATCAACAACGTTTGCGAAAGAGGAATGGTTAAACCGCCGAAAAAACCTTGAAACGCCCGTCCGAATAAAAACCAAAATAATTCATCGGTTAAAGCGCAAAGTAACGAGGCAAGTGTCATGACGAGCATCGCCCCTAAATACAAACGGATTTCACCCACGACGGTGGCGAGCCAGCCGCTAATTGGCAGGGCTAAGGCTAAGGCAATGAAATAATAGGTTTGCATCCAACCGGCATGACTGGGGCTTATGCCTAAATCGCCTGTGGCGTGCAAACTGACGGAGGCGAATGCGCCGGTGTTGAATAAAACAAGAATGTTGCCCAGTAATAAGCCGATGTTTAAAAACACAAACTCGACTTTGGTGAGCGCACGTTTAGTGGTTTGGGAATTATTGAGGCTGTCGTGCGTTAAGGAAGCCCACGCCGCGCGGTCATTGTCGTCAGTTTTTTTCACGTCGCAATCGCCTCACAAAAATAGAATCATATCCTATTCAGGTGCAAACGCTATGCCGTGACGAACTTATGAAAATAATCATATTTAAATCATTGAGTTAAGTTTTTAGCGAGAAAAATAATAGAAGTTACAGACTGTTAAAATTACTAAATATCGTTAAATAACGAAATATCGTGATTTTAATTTTTATGAATGCCCAATTTCAACATGCGTGAACGCAGCGTATTTGGATTCATACCTAAAATCGCCGCCGCACCTTTAAAGCCTGAAATCACCCACGCCGTTTCATCAAGGGTGCGTAAAATATGCTCCCGCTCAACAGCTTCTAATGTTTTCAATTGAGTAGTTTGCAAATTAGCGGTGTGGTCAGACGTTAAGGGGTCAATTTTTAACACGTCGCCTTGCGATAAAATCACCGCGCGTTCGATGACATTTTGTAATTCACGCACATTGCCCGGCCACGCATAATGGCGCAAATTTTCTAAACTCGTGGCATCAATGCGATTTAACGATTTGCCGAACTTTTTGGCATAACGAGGTAAGAAAAAATGTGCTAACAACGCAATATCCTCAACCCGCTCGCGCAATGCGGGAACTTGAACAGGAAACACGTTTAGCCGATAGTACAAATCTGCGCGAAATCGTCCCAAACTCACTTCCTCGGCTAAATGACGATTCGTTGCCGCAATTACACGCACGTCGGTTTTAATGGTTTCACTACCGCCCACACGCTCAAATTCTTGTTCTTGTAAAACGCGCAACAATTTCGTTTGCGCTGACGGCGATAATTCGCCAATTTCATCCAAAAATAAACTGCCACCGTGTGCGAGTTCAAAACGTCCTTTGCGTTGTTGCGTTGCACCGGTAAACGCGCCTTTTTCATGACCGAATAATTCACTTTCAATCAATTCAGCAGGCAAAACTGCACAATTTATTTTCACCATAATCGAGGCACGGCGGTCGCTAAATTCGTGTATCGAACGTGCTAATAATTCTTTTCCTGTGCCGGTTTCGCCAAGTAATAAAACGGGCGTATCTGTTCGTGCGACCATTCGGATTTGTTCCAAAACAGTTCGCATGATTTTCGAACCGCTGACAAAATCGCTTGGATTATGGTCATCGTTGATTACTTCTTGCAGATAACCTCTTTCTTGTTGCAACTTGTCGAGTTTTTTTTCAGCCATTCGACGATCATTCACGTCACGCAAAATAATTGTGTAAAACCGCTGCCCATTGGTTTCGAGTGGTGAAAAAGTGGCTTCAATTGCGAATTCTTCACCACTAATTCGGCGTGCGCTCAAACCTTCCGACACCCACATTTGATTTTTGGTCGCATTGTCGAAAGAAATAAATTGTTTGAACAACGCATGACAAGGCGGTGCGATAAAACGCTCGATGGGTAAACCGATGGCAAAATCTGCCGCACACCCAAAAATGCGAACCGCTGCCGAATTGAATAACGAAATTTCGTGCTGTTGATTGACGGTGATAATGGCATCCATCGCCGATGCTAAAATGGACGAAATGCGCTGCTCACTTTCGGAAAGCGCTTGCATCATCAAACGTTGTTCGGTGCGGTCACGTTGCGTTTCGACAATGGCGATAACCACGCCCTGCTCATTGCAAATTGTCCCCGCATCAATCACAAGATAAAGCCGGCGACCGTCTGGCATTAAACACCAATTTTCGGTGTGGCAAATATCACTCAGAGAATTAAAATCACTCGCCTGCTCGTACAATCTATCCATGTCGCCAAGTGTGCTATCGAGCAATAAATCCGCCAAACACGGACGTTTTTCAGTATAAAAACCGCGCCAATGTTGGTTTGTGCCAATGATTTGCGCGGCTTCTAATCCTGTCAATTGTTCGCAGGCTTTATTCCAAATAATCACTTGATGCTGAGCGTTTAACACAAACGCCGACACCGGCATGTGTTGCAATAAATGCTCGGCGGATAAATTTTTAGTCAGCGCGTTGGCGTTCATTAAATTTGGTGTTTATTTACGCGCTCGCAGGTGGAACGTAACCTTGCGGCATCTCGTCATTGCCTTCAAACAAAAATTTACGCCGTTCAGCGGCTAAAAATGCACGCGCTTTCGGGTCAAAACTTGCCAACCGATTTTCGTTAATCAGCATCGTTTGTTTACTTAACCACGCTTGCCATGCACCTTTTGAAATATTTTCAAAAATTTCTAAACCTTGTTCACCCGGAAATGGCGGCGTATCTAAACCTTCAGCTTCTGTGCCGAGTTTGACGCAATGAATCATTCTAGTCATAAAAAATCCTCTGTAAATTGAGTTAAAAGTATATTGATTGGCGCAGGTAATGCGCGATTTTGCCATTGCTGGCGCGTGTGAAAATTCAAGTTTTCTGACGTTTCAACATCCAGACATAGTAGCGTGTAATCCAGATGGTAATGCGAAAATGTATGGCGTTGTGACAATAACAATTCTTGATGCTGGATGGTTAAGTTTTTTTGCTGACACCAATTTTTCGCATCTTCAATGGTTTCAACTTCGGGCAAACTCCAAAGTCCGCCCCAAATGCCTTTCAATGGTCGTTGTTCTAGCCAAATTTCTTGCTGTTCGTTGCGAATAATTAGAAAAAGCGTTTGTTTAACAGGTAATTTTTTAGTCGGTTTGGGCGATGGATAATTGGCAACCGTGTTAGTCGAAAATGCCGCACAAGCCGTAGACATTGGACAATCGCCGCATCGCGGTTTGCTGCGTGTACAAAGCGTTGCCCCTAAATCCATAATCGCTTGCGTGTAATCGTCGCAACGTTTTACGGGCGTAATGGCTTCACTTAGTTGCCACAATTTTGTTTCGATTTCGCGCAAACCTGTCCAACCTGAAATCGCATAAAAACGGGTTAAAACGCGCTTCACATTGCCATCTAAAATCGCCTGTGATTTTTGAAAGGCAATACTTAAAATCGCCCCCGCTGTCGATTTACCAATGCCGGATAATTCCAACAACTCAGGCAACGTGTTGGGAAAATCACCGCGTAGCATAATCGCTTGGGCGGCTTTATGTAAATTTCTGGCTCGTGCGTAATAGCCTAACCCTGCCCAACGTTGCAAAACGTCATCAAGTGGCGAGGCGGCTAAACGTTCAACCGTTGGGAATTGAGCAACAAACGCTTCAAAATACGGAATCACGGTCACGACCTGCGTTTGTTGCAACATAATTTCCGATAACCACACGCGATACGGTGATTTATCTTGTTGCCACGGCAAATCTTTTCGTCCGTGCATATCGAACCATGTCAGTAATTCGGCGGCAAAATCGAACTCAACGGGCGGTTTTTTTAACGTCATGCTATGATTTAAAACTCATAAAAATAATAAATGGAGACAACAATGTTATTAGCAAAAATTGCAGCCGTCGCGATTTTGGTTTGGTTTTATTACAGCGCAAAAGAGCATAATCAAGAACCGTTTAAATGGATTATTATCGGTCTGATTGGTTTTGGCATAACGTGGGAAGCCGCGCATTTGCTCACCGATGCGCTGACGAATAATCGTATTGTCGCCTCAACGTTACCAGCCGTTATTGCAACAGTTGGCGCGGCATTGGTTCGTCAAAAATTACTCGCTGATGCCAAACGCGATAATGCTTAAAACACAAAAGGCGCAAGATTTTTAAAACCTTGCGCCTTTTGTTTTACCAGCTCAACTTATAATTTATCAGCATTGCTCGCTAAGTATTCTGCAACACCTGCTGGATTTGCATTCATACCCGCGTCGCCTTTTTTCCAACCTGCAGGGCAAACTTCGCCGTTTTCTTCGTGGAATTGCAACGCATCAACAATGCGTAATAATTCATCAATGTTACGACCTAATGGCAAATCATTCACAATTTGCGAACGTACTTTACCAGTTGTATCGATAATGAATGCACCACGGTATGCCACGCCAGCATCCGCTTCTACGTCATAATCTTTAGCAATTGAATGTTTTAAATCCGCTGCCATCGTGTATTTCACTGCGCCAATGCCACCGTTATTCACAGGTGTGTTGCGCCATGCGTTGTGCGTGAAATGTGAATCGATAGAGACAGCAACCACTTCAACATTACGTTTCGTGAATTCGTCCATACGGTGATCTAACGCAATCAATTCGCTTGGGCAAACGAATGTGAAATCTAATGGGTAGAAAAATACTACGGCATATTTGCCTTTAGTGGCTTCTGAAAAACTGAACGCATCAACGATTTCGCCATTACCTAAAACGGCGGGAACTGTGAAATCTGGGGCTTGTTTACCAACTAAAACGCTCATGAATAACTCCAAAAATAATGAAAATAAAATGACCAGAACTGCCGTTCAACACGACGGCGTAATTCTACACTAATCCAGTCGGGAATAAATCGTTCCAAAGCTGAAAGAGTGTAGAAATGAGCATTTTAATTTACCGTTTTACCCGCAGTTTCAGGCAATTTTGGCATGTGTTGTTTAGGGAATTCACCTGTTAATCCATTCAAAAATGCCACGATGTCAGCGGTTTCATCTTTTGACAAGTCTTTGTTCAACTGGACTTTTGCCATGACTTTTACAGCTTCGTCTAATGTTGCGACTGAACCGTTATGGAAATAAGGCGCGGTCACAGCAATATTTCGCAATGTTGGCACTTTGAAGAAATGTTCGTCTTCCGCTTTTTTAGAGACTTCTGCAACACCTTTGTCTTTGGTGAAGTGATATTTTGCTTCCAAATAGCTGTCAGCAGTCATTGGAAATTTTTGGAATGTGCCAGCACCATTAAATGCTGCGCCGCTGTGGCAACTGGTGCAACCGAGTTCAGCCACTTTTTCCATGCCGCGAACTTGTTGTGCTGATAACGCTGATTTGTCGCCACCAACATATTTATCGTAAGGACTATTTGGCGTAATCAATGTGCGTTCATAAGCGGCAATGGCTTTGGTCGCATTGTCTTTAGAAATTGAATCTTTACCGTAAACAGTTTCAAATGCCGCTTGATAACCTGCAATACCTTTCAAACGAACTACTACGTCATCCCAGCTTTTCATGCCCATTTCGATTGGATTTGTCACAGGCCCTGCGGCTTGTGCTTCCAATGTTGCGGCCCGACCGTCCCAGAATTGCACTTTGTTAAACGCAGCATTCCAAACAGTTGGCGCACTGCGTCCACCGGTTTGACCATTTACGCCCATTGAATTTGGACGATTATCTTCGCCACCTAATGTCGTATTGTGGCAAGACGCACAAGATACCGTACCGGTTGAAGACAAACGTGGGTCGTGATAAAGCATTTTGCCTAATTCTATTTTTTCAGCGGTGCTTGGATTATCGCTTGGTTCTAGTGCTTGTGTGGGCAACGCTTCCCACGCACTGGCAACT
This sequence comes from uncultured Pseudomonadota bacterium, assembly GCA_903834465.1. Classification (GTDB taxonomy): domain Bacteria; phylum Pseudomonadota; class Gammaproteobacteria; order Methylococcales; family Methylomonadaceae; genus UBA10906. Next base: position 75,527 of record CAILJB010000114.1, read on the forward strand.
GAAATAGAACCCACTAACGCTAAAGCCGTAACTAATGAACGAAGTTTAAACATTTTTAACTCTCCTAAATCGTACAAAATATAATTTTTATTTTTAGATTGAACTATGAATAACGCAGACATTGCCGCGTTATTTGTTCGCGGCAAACTTTAACACACCGACACAGTAAGGCACAAAAGGATGCCACCGCTATTTCATAGCCAAATACCGCTGTTTAATCGCTTGCCCCAATTGATGCACAGCCATCGCATATTTGTTGCTACTGTTGTATTTTTTGATAGTTTTGAAATTGTCGCCAATTGCCCAGAATTGATTGCCATCATCGATACCTAAAATAATATATTCCGCATCAATATCACCGTTAACTGGCGTGGCAACAGGTTGATTAAATTTCCAACCAGAACTACTAAAATAATGCGCGACGCTGCCGATGGCATCTTCAGAATTCCACAAATCGCGTTTGCCATCGCCATTAAAATCAACCGCTAACTTGCGAAAACTTTTTGGCATAAATTGCCCCAAACCTAATGCCCCCGCCCATGAACCAATCACTTTGCGAGGTTCATAATTTTCCTCTTTGGTCATGAGTAAAAAGTTTTCCAATTCTTTGGTGAAATATTCGGCGCGACGTAACGTAAAAAATGACAACGTGCTGAGCGCATCAAACGTGTTGGTTTTGCCAACGTTACGCCCAAAATACGTTTCCACACCGATAATGCCGACAATATATTCTGGATCAACATGATACGTTGCAGCGGCACGTTGCAATGCTTCCGCATTGGCTCGCCAAAAAACTACGCCATTGTTGATGTGTGCATCATCCATGAATTGTTTGCGATAACTTGACCAGCCTGGCGTAGGTTTTGGTTTAGGTGGAATGACAGGTTCGGGAGAAACTGGCCCTGTGTATTTCGGTTTTGGTGGGACTTGAGCATCCACTTCTAAGCGCAAGACAGAATCTAAACGTTGTGCTTGCGAAAATAAGTCGTTCAAATAATCTTCTGAAAAACCGTAATCATGCACCATGTGTTGCACAAATGCCGTCACCGCCGGTTGATTAGCATAAATACCAACAATTGGACGAACTTCAATATAAGTGGGTAATTTACCAGTGTCAGTAGGATAAGGTTTGCTCGGACGAATAACTGGCTCAGACGCACAACCTGCGAGTAATAGCAGCAGGAAAAAAATGAAAAAACGGCGGTAAGTAGTCATCACGAAAAATCTCTCAAATAGCAATGGGGGCAGAGATATGAGTATCGGCATCATAGCCGACTAATTCAAAATCATCGTAAACATAATCAAAAATTGAAGCGGGGTTGCGTTTAATTTTCATCGTCGGCAATGCGTGAGGCGTGCGTTGTAATTGTAATTTTGCTTGTTCTTGGTGATTCAAATACAAATGCACATCGCCGCCCGTCCAAACAAATTCGCCAAGTTCTAAATCACACTGCTGGGCAATCATCATCGTCAATAACGCATAGCTGGCAATGTTAAACGGCACGCCGATAAACGTATCGCAACTGCGCTGATAAAGTTGGCAAGAAAGTTTGTTATTCGCAACGTAAAACTGAAAAAACGCATGGCACGGCGCGAGAGCCATTTTGCCATTTTTGACATTTTCTTGCGGGCTGATTTTTTCGTCAGGCAAATCCGCGACATTCCATGCTGAAACGATAATGCGCCGGCTGTTTGGATTGGTTTTTAATTGTTCGATGACTTGATGTAGTTGGTCAATCGTTTCGCCGCTTGGTGTTTCCCATGAACGCCATTGTTTGCCATAAATTGCGCCTAATTCGCCGTTTTCATCCGCCCATTCACGCCAAATTGAAACGCCTTTTTCTTCCAGCAAATTGTTATTCGTGTCGCCATTCAAAAACCATAGCAACTCATGAATAATCGATTTTAAATGCACTTTTTTGGTGGTAATTAACGGAAAACCTGCCTCCAAATCAAAACGCATTTGATGCCCGAAAATCGACAACGTCCCATTTCCCGTGCGGTCGCCTTTTTGCGTACCTTCGGTGAGCAATTTGTCTAAGAGTTCAAGATAATTTTTCATGTTTTTTATACGCAAAAACCATTAAACCAGCCCCAATCACAATCATCGGCGTAGACAAAATTTGTCCCATCGTCACCCAATCGAGCGCGAGATAACCCAAATGCGCGTCTGGCAAACGGTAAAATTCAACGAAAAATCGGAAACAGCCGTAACACATCACCGCTAAACCAGTTGCTGCCATTGTGGGGCGTTGCTTTTGCGTGTAAAGCCACACCATCACAAACAGTACAAAACCTTCCAAAAATGCTTCGTACAGCTGTGACGGATGACGCGCCACGTCGCCGCCATTTGGGAAAATCATTGCCCAAGGCACATCCGTTGGTCTGCCCCAAAGTTCGGAATTGATAAAATTCCCTAATCGTCCCGCACCTAAACCAATCGGCGCAATTGGCGCAATTAAATCTGTGAGTTGAAAAAGTGTGCAATTTTGCTTTTTCGCAAACCACGCCATCGCCACAAAAACACCGAGCATCCCGCCATGAAACGACATGCCGCCTTGCCAAATTTTGAATAAAATCAACGGATTTTCTAAAAACTGCCCGAAGTTATAAAACAAAATGTAGCCAATTCGCCCGCCTAAAATCACGCCCATCGCACCCCACGTTACTAAATCTTCAATCGCTTCAGGTTTGATTGGCGACCACGCTTGTTTTGCGCGATATTGCCCAAGCAAATAAACTGCCGCAAAACCAATCAGGTACATGATGCCGTACCAGTGAATTTTTACAGCACCAAGCGAAACAGCAACAGGGTCAATGGCAGGATAAGCAAGCATTTTTACACGTCCAAATTCGATACGTCTAACGCATTTTTGACAATGAAATCACGGCGCGGTTCAACGACATCGCCCATCAACGTGGTGAAAATTTCATCGGCGGCAATCGCGTCTTCAATGCGAACTTGCAATAAACGACGATTATTACTGTCGAGCGTTGTTTCCCACAATTGTTCAGGATTCATCTCGCCCAAGCCTTTGTAGCGTTGGATAGTTTGCCCTTTTTTGATTTCGCGCATCATCCACTCAAACGCCTGTTTGAAGTTTTCAACAGGTTGTTGACGTTCACCCATTTGCATGACCGATTCGGCATTAAACATACCCGCTGTGTCCTGTGCATAAGTCGAAATTTTTTGATAATCCGTGCTGTTGAAAAACGCCATCGGCAACACAAAAACTTTGCTCGTGCCGTGTCTGCGTTTCGTCACCGTAATTTTGAAATCATGCGCGGAGTGATATTCCATCTCACTGCTAAATTCAGCCAATCCGCCAGCTTCGGTCAAACACGTATGAATGTTATCAAGCCACGCTTGCATCGATTCTGCCGATGATTTTGTTTCGTCCGTCAACGGTTGAATGTAGCAAAATTGGTCTAAAAATACGTCGTCATAACGACGCGCTAAACGTTGAATAATCGCGTTCACGTCTAAAAATGCTTTGGCTAATTTTTCCAAGCCTTGCCCTTGAATCGCTGGCGCAGATGGGTCGGTAATCAATTGTGCTTTTTCGAGCGCGAGTTGAATCAAATAACTGTTCAATTCAGCATCGTCTTTGACGTAATGTTCTTGTTTGCCTTTTTTGACTTTGTAGAGCGGTGGTTGTGCGATGTAGATGTAACCTTTTTCAACAATTTCAGGCAATTGGCGATAAAAAAACGTCAGCAATAATGTCCGAATATGCGAACCGTCAACGTCCGCGTCGGTCATGATGATAATGCGGTGATAACGTAATTTTTCGATGTTATATTCGTCTTTTCCGATGCCACAACCTAACGCAGTAATCAATGTGCCGACTTCTTCGGACGAAATCATTTTGTCAAAACGGGCTTTTTCGACGTTCAAAATTTTACCTTTGAGCGGCAAAATCGCTTGTGTTCTGCGGTCACGACCTTGTTTTGCAGAGCCGCCCGCCGAATCCCCTTCGACTAAAAATAATTCTGACAACGCGGGGTCTTTTTCTTGGCAATCAGCAAGTTTCCCTGGCAAACCTGCAATGTCTAATGTCGTTTTACGGCGTGTCATTTCACGCGCTCGACGCGCTGCATCACGCGCTCGCGCGGCATCGATAATTTTACCAACAATCAATTTTGCGATTTGCGGTTTTTCTAACAAAAATTCTTGCAACTTTTCATTCATCGTCGATTCAACCAGCGGTTTAACTTCCGATGAAACGAGTTTGTCTTTGGTTTGCGACGAGAATTTTGGGTCTGGCACTTTCACGGATAAAACCGCTGTTAAACCTTCCCGTGCATCATCGCCTGTGGTGGCGACTTTTTCTTTTTTCGCCAAGCCGTTGGTTTCGATGTATTGATTGATTGTGCGCGTCAATGCGCCACGAAAACCCGCTAAATGTGTGCCACCGTCGCGTTGTGGAATGTTGTTGGTGTAGCAAAAAACATTTTCTTGATACGAATCGTTCCACTGCATCGCCACTTCAACCGTCACGCCTTCTTTTTCCGCTGAAAAGTAGAAAACATCGGGAAATAACGGCGTTTTGTTTTTGTTTAAATGCGTGACAAATGCGCTGATACCACCTTCAAATTCAAAAACATCTTCTTTGTCGCTGCGTTCGTCAAACAAACTAATTCGCACGCCTGAATTTAAAAACGATAATTCGCGTAATCGTTTTGCCAAAATGTCGTAATGAAATTCTACATTCGTAAACGTCGCTGTGCTGGGCAAAAAACGAATAGTGGTACCTGAACCTTCAAATTCTCCAAACGAGGCAAGAGGGGCTACTGGCTCGCCATTTTTGTACGTTTGTTTGTAGAGTTGTCCGTTCTTGCGAACTTCGAGATGTAATTCTTCCGAAAGTGCATTCACAACCGAAACCCCTACGCCATGCAAACCACCTGAAACTTTGTAGGCGTTATCGTCGAATTTACCGCCTGCATGCAAAACGGTCATGATAACTTCTGCGGCAGAGCGACCTTCTTCTTCGTGAATATCGACCGGAATACCGCGTCCATCGTCAGAAACGCTCACAGAACCGTCGGTGTGAATGATGACGCGAACTTCTTTGCAATAGCCCGCTAACGCTTCGTCAATCGAGTTATCGACGACTTCAAAAACCATGTGATGCAAACCCGAACCGTCATCGGTGTCGCCAATGTACATTCCAGGGCGTTTACGCACGGCATCTAAACCCTTGAGAACTTGAATATTGCTACTGTCGTATTGATCGATTGGATTGCTCATAAGCGTGCTTGTATTCCTGTTGCTGATAATTCTGTGTAACGCAATGCCAGAAAGTTCACGCATTGCTTTGAGTCGCCATTATAGCCTGAAATGGTGATTACAGACGCATTGCCATGACGATAAATTTGTATTTGTCGTTATCGGGTTCGTTAATGAAACAACTGCTGGCATCGCTGGCAATCGTCAACAGCGCAGTATCACTGTCTAAATTCGAAACAGCTTCGGACAAATATTGGGCATTAAACGAAATTGACAATGGTTCATCGTCGTAGAGAATGACGAGTTCTTCTTCAGCTTCATCGTGTTCAGGATTGTGGGTGCTGATTTTTAAACGCTCCGTGTCGATGTCAAAGGTCACGCCTTTAAATTTTTCATTCGACAAAATTGCTACGCGAGTCAACGAATTTTTTAACTCTGCTTTTTCAATTTCAAGCGGATTTAAAAATGCTTGTTGAAACACTTTGCTGAAATCGGGATATTTTGAATCGACCAATTTCGCTGAAAAAATCTGATGTTTGATGTAAATGCGAATACTGCTGTTTGAAAATTCAATTTTCAATTCTACGTCGTTATCGTCGAGCAGTTTGTTAAGTTCTAAAACGCCTTTACGCGGCAAAATAATTCGCGCTTCAAAACCGGTAGCAATTTCGAGCTGGTCTTCATAAATCGACAAACGATGCCCGTCAGAAGCGACTAATTCGAGTTTGCTGTTAGAAATATGCAATAACAAACCGTTCAGGTAATAACGCACATCTTGGTTTGCCATGCAGAACGTCGTTTTATCCAACGCGCGTTTAAACTGCCCTGCGTTGATGACGAACTGATTTTCGAGTTCACCTTCAGCGAATTCGGGATAATTATCCGCAGGTAAACAGTTCAACGAAAAACGACTGCGGTTAGAGGTAATTTTAACTTTGTCTTCGTTTTGCTCGAATCGAATTTCTGAACCCGCTGGTAATAAACGGCAAATATCTAAAAATTTACGCGCTGGCACAGTAATCGCGCCGGAAGTGGAATTAGGCAAATCGAGTTTAGCGATGAGTTGGACTTCTAAGTCTGTTCCCGTCATGGTTAATTGCTCGTTTTCGATAACTAGCAACACGTTCGAAAGTATGGGCATTGTTTGACGTTTTTCGATAACGCTGACGATTTGTTGCAGTGAGCCTAAAAGTGCTTCACGGTTGATAGCGAATTTCATGGTGTTTTTTTCCTCTGAAAAATTGAAAATTGAAATAACAAAAAAATTTAAAAAATTTTAA
>CAILJB010000115.1 GCA_903834465.1 uncultured Pseudomonadota bacterium
ACATATATGCGCGTGCGTGCGCGTGAGAGTTAAAGTTGGCACATTTGACACTAGCGACACATTCAACTACTTCTTTTCTTCTCTTGAAAAGAAGAAGAAAAGAAGTAGTTACTGCCAAACTTGTTCGCGCGTATGTGTGCGCCTGTATGCGCGAGCTGGTGTGGCAGAGAGTATAGCCGTAGCATGAATTTTACTTTTCGATTTGATACAAGCAGTGAATTTACTGATATTTTGTTTCATATCGATAATTTTTATAAAGTAAAGTAAAGTAAAAAATTTTCTATATCCAGCCGTAAAAAACTGGGCTTTTCGACCCGCGTCGCGAAAAAGGCTAGGAAGTACCTTTTCGGTTTTCTTTCGATTATGCACATTTTGAAAAAAGGCGCAAATCATTTGCACCGCCCTGAAAACGAAGGGGCGCGGGGCGAACAGGTCGAAGGTTTAGCCGTTGGCGGCATAACCAGAATAATAATTTAAGACGTTGGTTAAGTGCTGATTCAAGCTCACGCCTTCACGGTTCGCGGCTTTTGCTAACGCACGGTGCAAACTTTTAGGCAGTCGCAACGTCACACGTCCGCTGTAGTCATCGGCTGGAACAATCGGTAACGGCATGATTTTACCTTGTTGCTCAAAGATGGCGGCGGTTGTCTCGATGGTATCAATGGCTAACGTATAGGCTTCGTCAAAGCTATCTGCGTATTCGGCAACGTCGGGCAGTTCTGCTACACGCGCCTCAAAACATTCTTCGTCATCGAAGAAACCTTTACGCACGGTGATGGTGTATTTGGTTGGGTCAATCATCGTGGTGATTCCTCGCTAAATAGTCGTCTAATTCGTTTTGGTTCTGCTTCAAAATTTGAATAATCTTTGTGATGTACGCGGGTTTTATTTCGGGGTTCTTGCCGTGACCGCAGTTAAATGAACCGCTATGAAATGACAACAAACCTTGATGCACAAACACCTTGTGTCCGCCTTGCTTACCGTCACGAACATCAAAGCCCAATCCCGTTAATAAACGCTTCACGTCTTCACAGCACAAACCAGATTTGTGTTGTTGCAATTGATTGATGGTTGATTTTACTTTGTTCATGATGACACTGTATTTGATGTCAAATTTAAAGGCTATAACTTTTTGCTAGTCTGCTTTAGAGTAACGTTACAAGTAATGGCAAATGTAACGATGCGTAACGGTATGAAACACTCATTAGGAACACGAATGCGACAAAATCTGCTTTTGTCAGATTCGTGTCATAGGTTTTTCACTCTAAAAACATTTGACAAAAAAACACCTATTAACTATAGTATTTCAAACTAAAAACTAATCGTTAAACAGGTGTAGCTATGAAAGGCGCAAGACCATTAACCCGCAATCAAGTTAAAGCAGTTTTGAAAGCTACGGATTCAATCCGTGAGAAAGCTCTTTTAAAATTGTCCATTGCAGGACATTTAACAATTTTTATAACACGCACACGAGGACCATTTTGGTCAATCCGCCCTGCACCAATTTTATGGGTCGCTGTCCTTGGTACACAAATATTGGCAACTCTTGTTGCGGTTTATGGTTTATTTATGCCGCCACTTGGCTGGGACTGGGCGTTATTTGTTTGGGGTTATGCGCTGGGCTGGTTTTTAATAAACGATGTAGTAAAACTACTTGCCTATAAAGTGTTTGATCCCGTAACTTCTATGAATATA
>CAILJB010000116.1 GCA_903834465.1 uncultured Pseudomonadota bacterium
TCGGTATCAGAAAAATAATTAGGATAGGCTTTTTTTAAATCAGCTAAAGACTCGGCAGAAACAAGAACCAAATCCTTAGAGGGATCATTTTCGAATTTTTTTTCCTCATCGTCATAAAAAGCAGTGGCTTGTGTTAAATCAGTTTTTTTATATCCATAAATTCTTATTTTACTTTCTTTTAAATCTAATCGGAGAATGTAGTAATAATCACCATTTTTTTTATTACCTCCTAATTTATCAATGGCAACTTTAAACGCATTGAGTCTTACATATAAATCTAAACTTTTTACATAGTTATCTAATTTTTTGAAAGTATCTTCATCTTTAAATTTTTCGTCACATGGATAACCTTCAAGTTTGGCAAATTCCACACTGGCATATTTAAAAAAATCAAGCCACTCTGAATCACCATAACTGCTTTTTAACGATTGTTTAGTGAAAGTACCAACAACTTCTACTGCGGTAGCCCAAGAATGTTGTATTTTGCTTCTTATTTGAAGTTCTACTGGCATTCCATCGAATAAGGCTTTATTTCCATGATATTTGTATATCAAATGGATTCCTCTATAACCAGATTCTTTTGGTTTTGATATGTAGTCACGTTGTCTATATATTTCCTTTTGAGTACGGCTTTTTTTTAAGTTTTCATATAACTCTAAAACTTGTTTGACATCAGAAACAACAGCTCTACAGCCAGCAATATCTTCCATTCTGCTAAGATTCATATTTTGTTCCCGTTCCAATTTTCCTATTATTGACGGAACACGTTTTAGTCTTTGAACAGCAAGAGCTTTTTGGTCTACACGAAGTGCGTTTGTTCTAAGGAAATCTAGCATTATTTGCATCGGAAAAGCATGAGACGACCGCCAATTATGAAGAATTGTAAAAGCTCTTTCATAATCTTCTGGAGAAATATCAGATGAAATAAGAATTACACCAGCTTTTTTTACTTGTTCTTTTGGAAACCGTGGTTCTATCCAATTATTTTTAATTTTCATTCTAAAAATCCGATTTTTAATTTTTAGCAAATTGTCGCAAGCCCTTTTTTTTCAACTAACGACAATAATTTAAGAGATGCGCCCGATGGGCGTGTTTTTCCGCATTCCCATTTGCTAATAATTCCTTTTGAAACATTCAAATAATTAGCAAATACGCTTTGACTAACATTTTCACGTTCACGAATTTTACGAATTTCTTCGGGAATGAAAGGACGAATCGGCGTTAAACAAAGCTCATCAAATTCGCGCATAGTGCATTTATCCATTAAACCAGCTTCATGTAAGTCTTCGGCAGTTTCATGAACGGCCGCCATTATGTTGCTACGATATTGTTTATTCATCACAAACGATCTCAATCAATAGTTTTTTGTTAACGGCTTGGGTTAATTCTGCATCATTATAATTTTGCATTTTGATGGCAAGTTTTTTTAATGCGATTAAATCCTCGTCGCTTATGTTGTCTTTTTCATTCTTTGCAAAACCATAAACAAAAAAAGCACGCGATCCAGTTTTAAAAAGGATCATGGTGCGAAATCCACCCGATTTACCCTTACCATCTCGAGCCACTCGCTGTTTAATTACACCGCCGCCTAAATCGGCATCAATCAATCCAGCTTCCGCATTTATAATGGCTTGATACAACGCCGAATCTGAAATTTCGGATTTTTTTGCAAATCGTGCAAAGGATTTATTTTTGAAAATTCTTAATGTTGATTTGTTCATCGGCGGATTGTATAGAACTTTAGAGTTATAGTTCTGCAAAGTGTAACGAGAAATTTAAAGGATATTTTTTTACGCGCGTGACGAAGTGAGCGCAGGGAGCGGCTGCGAGCGACCCTAGCGCAACAAGGAACGCGCGATTGATTTACTTCGCATCAGTATCGGCAACATCGACGATCATGTGTCTACTTTTTTTGGGATCTTCTTTTGAATTTTTTTGCCCTCTCATATAAGACCAATAATCGCCAATTTTATCTGCTAGAGCTAAACCAACAGATTTACGAGCATATTTACCACGTTCAGGTGTCATGGTTCTCATGTTGCCAAAAATTTCATTCGTGACTTTCCATTGCCGCCGACTTGCTACCAACCGTGTTACCCGCCAACCGTAAAACCTACTCAACACTAAAATGCCAATTGCAGCAACTAGGTCGCCACCCATTCCAGAATATTCACTTGCTTGTAATTCCATTAGATCAAGCATTTCTTGATCGGTAATCATATTTTTATTATTTTGGATCGCTAATATTTCTTGATCGGTAATCATGTTTTTATCTCTTTTTATAGAGTTGAAAGTTTTAGCCTATTCTAACATCAAAAACTTTATGTTAGAATTTCAGCCAATAAAAAACCCGCTAATAACTTTTATAAGCTATTTAAACGGGTTAGTTATTTGATTGTCTAGCGGTGTGCTTTGACTTTTATCTTTGGACGGATGGGACTCAAAACATACCCGTGATTAACGGACTATCAATGTGATTTTTACGATGTTTCTAAATCTAACGATTTGACCATTTTGATAATGGTTAATAGTTAAAAAAACCGCGACTTCAAAAAGCATCTATCTTGATGATGATTAAATTTTAGATTACCGCGATTCTTTTTTATTTTAGAGTAAAAATTTTTTTAGGTAAATACCTCATTTAAACATCACAACGATAGTCATTGATTGATTCAGGATTCATTGATGGCATCTCCATTTAGTTCACAGGTTAAACGTCCACCTAATTTAGCAGTAAAAAATAGTGCGAATTGTTCGCATGGGTCGGCGTGCGCCTGTGAAAGCAAAACTAGCGGCAGATCCCACGGGAAAAATCTTGGTATACTACGAAATAACCTGCCAACCAATAAAATCAACGGCTTAACGTTTTTAGACCCTAAATCCACTCCAACTATTTCTGTTGATAATTTCATCGCTATCGAAAATAAATTAAATCGTTATATTCGGCAAAATGCCGCTCGTGAATTACTTCCTCACGAACGGGTTTGCGATTGCATGCGAAAAAATACTCATACCGCCGTTCAAGTCAAAAAAGATGCTCTCAACGGCAAATCTTATTTCGCAAATCTATTCTCCTGCGGTAGCGGGTGGAATTGCGCCGTTTGTGGTGCAAAAATTACTGAACAACGGCGTGCAGAATTGGTTTACGCGACAAACCGTCATATCAAAGATTTCGGAAAAAATTCTCTGTTGCTCATAACTCTCACATATCCGCACGGCAGAGAAGACGATTTAAAACTGTTACTTGAAAAACAAGCCATTGCTTTGAAATTTTTCAATTCTCATCGCGATTACGTCAATCTTCGCAAAGAACTCGAAAAAATCGGGCATGTCCGCGCCCTAGAAACAACACACGGACAAATAAATAGTTGGCATCCCCATACGCATGAAATTTGGTTTTTAGAACGCGAAACAACTAACGAAGAATATTTATCGAATTTCTTTGCAATTAAAAAAGCCATCTACGAGTTATGGCAAACCGCCTGCGAATATGCTGGATTAGGCGAACCTTCATGGGATTACGGCGTAGATGTTCGTGGCGGTTCTTATGCTGCAAAATATATCGCAAAATGGGGTACCGACGAACACACTGGCGACGAATCAAACAGCCAAAATCGCAAATGGGGTATGGAAGACGAGCTAACCAAGTGGGGCGCAAAAGTAGGTCGTAGAGTTGGCGCAGACGGTAAACCATCCCGCACGCCTTTCCAATTACTAGACGATTACGTTGACGGCGACAAGCAAGCCGGCGAATTATTCGTCGAATATGCCGCCGCTTTCAAAGGCGAACATCAATTGCGGTGGTCTAAAGGATTAAAAAAACGTTTCGATATTGCAAATATGCCAGACGAAGCCCTCGCAAAAACTGAACCCGCGTTGTCTTACATATTCGCAAACATTCCTCTCGTAGATTGGATAATCGTTCGCAAACACTGTCAGTTCAGATCGGATGCCCGTGTGAATTTACTCACATTAGCCGACGCTAATGATGTTAGAGGATTCTGGCAATATATCGACCAATTAGCTGGACGCGATCCCAGTCTCCGTGTATTTGAAGCAGACAATCCAGATCATGAGCAATTATCTTTAGCGTTGGAGTTCGCGCTTGGTGACGCGCCCATAGAACAAAAAATAGATCTTGAGCCGCCAAATCTAAATCAAGAGGAATTCTCGCTCATCAGCAAGCAAAACGCTTTGCCGCTTCATTTTGAAGTTGAGAACGTCTCAGAATACGTTAATCAACAACCGTTAGACGTACTCAAGCAAGTCTATGGTTATGATTCTTTTAGAGGCATACAAAGCGAAGTTATTAACCACGTTGTCGCAGGCGGGAACGCTCTCGCTCTCATGCCAACCGGCGCGGGCAAGTCCGTTTGCTTCCAAATCCCCGCCTTAGTCCGCGAAGGCGTTGGTGTAGTCATATCGCCACTAATCGCCCTCATGAAGGATCAGGTAGACGCATTGCTCAAGTTGGGCATAAAAGCCGCCTTCTTAAACTCAACCCTACCAGAAGGGCAAGTGAAGAAAATCGAGCAACGCTTACTAGAAGGCGATATTGATTTGCTATACATATCTCCAGAACGCCTTGCCGTGCCGCGCACCCTGTCGTTATTAGCAAATCTCAATATCTCATTATTCGCCATCGACGAGGCGCACTGCGTCGCCCAATGGGGACATGATTTCCGATCCGATTACCTAAAAGTAAATCTATTATGGAAGCATTTTCCGCATATTCCGCGTATTGCCCTAACAGCCACCGCCGATCAGCGTACTCGTGACGAAATTATCGAACGTCTTCACCTCCAAGACGCACCACAATTCGTCACCGCTTTCGATCGCCCCAATATCTGTTACCGTATCGAAACCATTAACAACAAGCATGCCGCCCTCCGGCGTTTAACGAATTTTATTTATGACGAGCATTTCGACCACTCCGGCATTGTTTATTGCTTGTCCCGCGCAAAAGTAAATGAAACCGTGGAATACCTCACGGCAGAAGGATTTGATGCGTTGCCCTATCACGCAGGCATGAGTCACGGAGCGCGTAAACGTAATCAACAGGATTTTTTAACGCGTGACAGTGTCATCATGGTGGCAACAATCGCTTTCGGTATGGGTATCGACAAATCAGATGTGCGCTTTGTCGCGCATTTAGACGTTTCCTCTAGCATCGAGGCATATTATCAAGAAACGGGTAGGGCAGGGCGTGACGGGCTACCCGCTGACGCATTGATGATTTATTCGGCAAACTCTGTCAACAGTAGACGGCGGAATTTCATTTACGACATGGCATCGCCTCACCAAAAAGAACTCGCCGAACAAAAGCTAACGGATATGCAAAACCTTTCCACCCAAAAAACGTGCCGGCGACAAACCCTTGTACGTTACTTTGGTGACGTACTTCATCAACCGTGTGGGAATTGTGACGTGTGTTTAGATTAAAAAAACAGATAATCGGTAAAAACAAAAATTCAGATTTTTGCAGAATACGTTTTAATTCCGAGCGGCTTGGCGGACGGATGAGGACAGGGGCATAAGCCGCACATCACGGCACAACATACAGCCAATTAAAACTACAAACGTAGGATTTGAATCAAATTCAACATTGTTGCAAAGTTCGTTATTGCAACAACTAGCCTTACTTTTTGCCCATAAGTTCATCCGACATATTAGAAATGAATTTACCTAATTTGCTAATTTCGTCCATTTTTTTATTTTGAGAATATACTTTTTTGATGTTTTTAGTGAATTCATCGGTATCAGAAAAATAATTAGGATAGGCTTTTTTTAAATCAGCTAAAGACTCGGCAGAAACAAGAACCAAATCCTTAGAGGGATCATTTTCGAATTTTTTTTCCTCATCGTCATAAAAAGCAGTGGCTTGTGTTAAATCA
>CAILJB010000117.1 GCA_903834465.1 uncultured Pseudomonadota bacterium
AGATTTAACAATGCCAAACCAACAGCGTGCCACGATTGTTTTAACCGCTGACGATAGAAAGCGTGAGCAATCGCTGTGCGTTGGGAAAACTGCGGTTGAAGTAATGCACGAACAACAAGCTAGACGTTTTGAGTTATTGAAAAAACAAATGGGAATTTTCGATAAACCAGCGTGGCAATTGATGCTGGATGATTTTAAAAACCGCGTTGCTAGATTCACGCGCCAACAGTTCTATTATTTACCAGCTTCACTTATCCCAAAATCCGCATTCAAGGCTTCAAAATCCCTGAAACAAAAATCCGAATTATTAGCCGTGCTTGTTGGCTTTTTATTCCTTGCCGCTTATCAACTTACACCAAACAATGGCGCGATAAACCGCATATTGTTCGCTCACTTCTCACGCGATAACACCTCACAAATAGATTCATTCGCTTCAATCACTCATTAAAAAATTAACGCCCTACTGATGGGTTTTTAAACATTTTTTATGGAGTGATTCAACATGAATCGTTCAAGATTTTACCCCCACTACAGAATCAATTTAGCTCAACGCGCCACCTTCAAAAGAGGTGCAAGATGATTCAACTTTCATTCACCAATGAACACATCAAGAGCTTAACACGGCTGGGTTTGTTTGAAGGTACGACCGCCGAATTATTCCGCTTCTTACTGAAATCAAAGCGCGTGCTAACTGACAAACTTTCGAGCGGTTACTACACACGTTGCGTCATCAATGGAGCGCGTAACAACGAAAATGCCGCAGATACCGCAAGCGTGCTGATTTTAGACGGTGATAGCAGAATCGGCATTGATGGCACTGTGACTAATGGTGCAGTCAATCCCCAACACGTTCATTTGATTTTGAATCACTTGAATATCGACCACTTTATGTACACCAGCCACAGTCATGACGTTGGCTTGAATAAATACCGCGTCATCATTCCATGCCAGTACACCCGTGAACAATTACCCGCGTTACTGACGTGGATATTCGAGCGGATGCACGAAAACGGCATTGACCTTGTGAACGTCAAAGAAAATTCCAGTTGGCCGCAGGGCTGGTTTTTACCGTCGGTGCATCCTGAGCGTCAACACCTGTTTAAAACATGGTGGAGAGTTGGCGGCAAGGAATCCAACCCGATGCCGTCTATTGAGTTTGAACCCGCCGAAGAATTTAATGTTGATGCCATTTGGCAAAAGCACACAGCAATGTTAATTCCTGAATTGCCAACGGTGGCGCGTGTACCAATGGCGAATTTATCCGCAAATCCGATTGAAGTATTTAACACGAGTTACAGCGTGCATGATGTTTTGATTCGCAACGGATACAAACAAATCGGCAAACGATACCTTCACCCTAACAGTGCATCAAAGATAGCAGGTGTGCGAATTTTGGACACTGGACGCGCTTACAGTGATTCAAGCGATAGTTTGAACGATGGTAAATCACACGATGCGTTTGATTGTTACCGATTGCTTGAATGTGGTGGTGATATGAAAACAGCACTGCAATGGAATAGCGACATTACACGCGCCAACCAACGAGCTTTTTATGAACTGCCAGACAAACAAAAGCCGCGCGATATTACTATCGGCGCGGCTCATGTAACTGGTGTAAAATACGCCTCGTTAGAGAATTCTCAAGGTTCTCAAAACGCAAATTCAATCGGTTAAGACGATATGAAAAGGCAATCTACGAGCGTTAATTATGCGCTATTTTGCCAAAATTCAAAAGTAGCACCTGCTATAAATCCGCCTTATTCGGTTGTTTCAATCAATTTTTTTGGAACAGCTACATGACTAATTACAACTCAATACTTGATGACGAACGTCATTACTGCAAAGTCGATTTATTAAAACACGTTGACGATAAACACCTGCTTAAACAACTTTCACTCTCGATAGCCAACGCAACCGAATTGCCACAAAGCACCGTATTTTTATTGGGCTTAGGCGTGTTCAGTTCAATGGCAACAAGACGGTGGCGCGTCAATTATCAACACGGTGGTTCTAAACCGATTGCACTTTATGTTGTCGCAGAACAACCAAGTGGAACAGGTAAAAGTCGCTGCCTAAATACCTTTCAAAAACCATTTCACGATGCACACACCAAACACCGCAAAAAATGTATTGAGCGCATAAAAGAATTGAGCAAACCAAAAGAAAAAGATGCACCCGTCGAAGACAACAGCGAAGAACACGAACGGGTAAGCAATGCGCTAAAAGTGACGCTATTCGCCACGAATCCAACACCTGAGGCGTTAGAGGGTTCGCTTAAATACAGCGAGGGCTTTTTTAGCGCGGTATCAAGTGAACAAGGGCTATTCAATACCTTACTTGGTTTAGCTTATGGTGACGGCAAGGCAAACAACAACGACCTTGTTTTAAACGGTTTTGATGGTGGCTACATTCATTCAATGCGCGTCACACGCGAGGGCTACAACGGATTTGTGACGGGCGGAATTACGTTGTTTGCTCAAGATGGTAGCGTTGAAACAATCCTAAAACAATCCAATGGCACGGGCTTATCAGAACGGTTTTTGATGCTTGCTGAAAAAGATAATTTAGGACACCGCGACTGGTTAAAAAACAAATCAATCGACAAATTTTACACGGACGAATACGCCAAAATCTGCAATAACTTTGCCAGTGACGTTTTAATGAATCCTGAAGACTTTGAACTTTTGCGCGAATTATCCATTGATGATGACGGTTGGCACGCAATTAACCAATACCGCAACGACATTGAACCAGAACTCAAAGCAGGGGGCAGGTTTTCACATTCTTCACTTCGCGGGGCAATCGGTAAAGTGGACATTCAAATAATGAAAATCGCCGCAAACCTTCACATTCTTAAACATTCACACAATCCGCCTGCAACGATTGATAGCGATACCGTTACCAGTGCAATCAATATCGTGGATGAACTAATGGAGGCGCATTTGGATATGCTCAAAGATAAGGGTGCAATCGGTGCAAAAGCTGAATACAGCGCGATTATTGGCTATTTGTCTAAACGTGGCAAAGGTGCGACAAAAGCCGAAATGAAAAACTCGCTCAAAAGAACAAAACCATTTTGTGACGCAACGGGCGGAGTAGCAAAAGCAATGGATAACGCAATCAATGAAATGGTTGAACTGGGGGGGCTAACATTGCTGGATTGTTTGTATTCACTAGCTCGACAGTAAAACTGGTAACACTGGTAACAAGTTAGTAACGCTTGTTACCAGCTTAAAATCCAATAAATACGCTGCGTTAGTAATAAGTTAGTAACAAAAGTAACAACCCACACACATTTTCTTATTTTTACACGGAGCGAAACATCAAAAGCCCTGTTAATTATTCCATTTTCGTGTGCTTGAGTGGTGAAATGGTACCAGTGTTACTTTTGTTACCAGATTGGCAAAAAAACCAGTAATGGCGCGGGTTTAAATGTTACTAACTTTGTTACCGACTTTGTTACCATTTCACCAAAACCACCCAATTTTTTAACACAAAAGAGACTTTGAAAATGACTAATTTACCCGCAACAACTACAACAAAATTTGCAGCACTGAAACAACGTAATTCGATTACACCAGAATTTGAAAATTGGAAACCAACTGATGGCGAAACGCTCTTGGGTGAAATCGTCGGCGGTGAAGTTTTTCAACATCCGCTTTATGGGGAGCAGAAAGTTATGAAAGTGAAATCAGAAAATGGCGCATTGATTAACGTGTTTTTAAACAAGTGGCTAATGAATGCTCTCGAATCGTTTGCAGCAACTACAGGCGATTTTATTGCGCTGACGTTCAAGGGGAAGAAGAAAACCAGCAACGGAAATTTGTTTAACGCCTATCAGTTGGATGTTGAAAAGGCTTAACCTAGACGGGGCGTGACTTTTGCGCCCTATTTTGTTTTAAAAAAATCATTCTTGGCAGAGGGGTAACTGGAAAAAACCTGATAACTAGCGAGATGACGCGAGTCCGTTGTACCCTCTAAACAATTTCAATCCAGAAGGAACCATATCGCACCATTGTTGACGCGCCACCTGCTACAGTTTTACCCATGCACACACGGGGGAAACTCCAATAGTCGAATTCGACGATTCGTTTTTTTCGTTTTACCCATGCACACACGGGGGAAACCTGCACTTGCGGCATCTATGCTAACCATTGCAAGTTTTACCCATGCACACACGGGGGAAACACCAACATTTAGTATTGAGTTGGAACGGATGACACTAAAAGCAGAACAGCTATTGTTAATAATCCCACTGCACCACCTTTCACGATAGAACCCAAAACAACCAGCTCATAATTGCGCTGTAAGCACCGATAGCACCACCGCCGATACGTTTGCATCAATCAAAACGAAAATGGTTTAGACGGGCAGATTTAAAAAACCTTACAAGTTTATCTTTTGTCAGGTTTTTAATCGCACTTATCAAATTTAAAAAGTATTGACTTGTTGGCGCGTTACTCTATACTTATCGCATCTAATAAGTAACCAATAACAAGGTGTAAATCATGAAAGGTTCAAGACCATTAAGCAGATTACAAGTGAAAGCCGTTTTGAAGGCTACCGATTCTATTAGGCATAAAACGCTGCTGACCTGCGGGTTTTGTTTCGGATATAGGGTTAGCGAGTTGCTATCTTTGAAAGTTGGTGATGTTTCAACGGATGGACAAATTCACTCACACGTCACGGTTAAAGCCGCCAATACTAAGACAAAAACTACTCGTAGTGTGATGATAAATTCTGATGCCCGCAAGGCTTTAACATTGCTCTTGGAATGGCTTAAATCTAAAGGCTTAACCGATAAATCAACACCACTTTTTCTAAGCCAAAAACGCACCGTATCAGGCGCATTAAAAGCAATTTCACGCCAACAAGCTCACGATATTTTAAAAAACCTATTCGCTAAAATTGGTGAATTCGGCAATGTATCTACCCATACCTTACGCAAAACATTTGCTGCTAGGATATGGGAAGCCACAAAACAACTACCTTTGGTGCAAATTGCCCTCGGACACAAAAGCATCAATTCAACTGTCAGTTACTTAGATTTTGGTAACGATGACGTAGATAACGCAATTATGGGGATTATGTAATGGAACAAATCAAAGAAAAAAAGAAAATGGGCGCACCTAAAAAATCCAAAACTGGTGCTAATGTTTGGGTTCAAGCTGAGTTTTTGGACACAATTAAGGCGATGCTCGAAACGTTACGCCAACAACAACGCCAACAGGCTGCATAAATCATGACCGCCGCCGCATTCACTATCGACACTTACGCCCTTATTGGTACGCTCAAAGATGCTGGAATACCTGAACAACAGGCAAAAGCTCAAATTGACGCAATGACTAAAATTGTCGGTGTGGCGCGTGAACAAATTGAACATGACCATAAACTTGACGACGTAACCACTAAGCGCGATTTGAAGGAATTGGAATTGACGATTAACGCGAAAATTTCAGATGCAAAAACCGAAACCATTAAATGGATTGCGGCGATTGTTATTGGTGCAGGTATGGCACAAGTTTTCGCCATTATCGGCATATTGAAATTGCTCGGTAAGATTTAACAATGCCAAACCAACAGCGTGCCACGATTGTTTTAACCGCTGACGATAGAAAGCGTGAGCAATCGCTGTGCGTTGGGAAAACTGCGGTTGAAGTAATGCACGAACAACAAGCTAGACGTTTTGAGTTATTGAA
>CAILJB010000118.1 GCA_903834465.1 uncultured Pseudomonadota bacterium
CGATTTAAAACGTTATGTGATGGCGAACCGTAAGAAGGTGGCGGCATGAGTGTTTTAATTGAAGCTAAAGACGGTAGACAACTGACTGTCATTAAAACAGTTACCGCGCATGATGAGTTATTTTTTTGCATTGTTAAATCACTTTGCAGTCTTGAAACATCAGAAAACAAAGAAGCTATAACGCTCATTTATGATTCATTGCATGGGTTAAAAGCAGAGTTTGTCAAAAGCGACATTAACAGCGTGGACGAAATTAACCATGATATGTGTTGTAAATTTCTGGTGGAACTAAAAAAAGAAGCAATTGAAAAAATAGCGTTGGTGGTTCAAGTTGAAAAATTAGTAATTGAAACTTGGAATAAAACCGTTGCAAATTGGAACGGTGTGGCATGAATCACAACAAAAAGAGTTGCAACAAAAGGGCAGACGTAGCAAAATCGCCCCGTGTTAAAGCCGCACCAACGGCTAACACGCAAAGCTGACCGCACCAACGGTACAGGCAAAGGCGATTCTGTTGTGACAATAATAACACACCGCCAAACCCTTCAAAATTCCTCGACTGGGGAAAACCCGCAAGCGGTCTTAAACATCAATCAAATTTTGAGAATTAAGACTATGACAAACCCAAACAAAGTTATTCCTTTCACCTTTAATGGCGTTTCATTTGACGTTGCTACCACTGGCAATGTGGATGCTGATTTTCAAATTGGCAACTCGATGTTATTTTTCTATCTGAAAAATTTACGCGAAAATTTCAACGTTGATGCACCAATACCACCAGCACCAGCACAACTTCAAAACATCATTTCAACGTTCGAAAATGACGCAACGCTTGCGGATGTTAAACGTGGTTTTTTAGTCGCGCTCGATATTCTTTTGCAACCAATAACGTATGCAATGCGAAACGTGCTTGACGAATTAAACGATGATGATTTGTTGTCGATGGATGTTGCTAACCTCAACAACGTTCCTGCTGAATAAAACGGAATTTTGCAGCGTCCGTTAATGACGGACGTTGCGCCAATTGGTGCATCGAATGAATCAAAAAATAACAAAATACGACTGTATAAACCTTTGCTATAACGGCTTACGCGCCTTTTATGCGGATTATGAAATTGACGTTGATAGCGTTATCAACCACCCGCGTTTTGGTTTTGGCGGCACTAAACTAACCAAAGGAATTGAAGCCAACCGCAAGGCAAAAGGTAAGGTTTTCACGCGCATTGACGATGGTTTTACCCACCCAAAAACAGGCAACGAATACCCGAATTTTACCGCGTCATTAAATGGCGGTTCGATTACTGGCACGTTTTCATGTTGGGATTACCTGAAGGATTCAAGCGCAAATAACGAAAGTTTTACGCCATACATCGTGCCAAAAGTTGCACCCGTTGCAATGGCAACAAACAATGATGACGCTCGAAAATTAGCCGAATTTAACGCCTTGCGTGACTTGTTGCCAACGTTGCCAACGGAACGCGGTGAATTTGCTTACATGGTTGAAAAATTCGGCGTTTATGCTGAATTGGCTACACAAAATGCGGGTTTAAAGCGTGGCGTTAATTCTTACGGTGAATTCATTGCTTATCCACTTATCCAAACCATTGGCGGTGAAACTTGCTGTATTCAAACAATCGGCGCGAATGGTTTTAAAATTATTCGCAACGCTTACGAAGGCGCGAAAGTTGGGGCGTTTTACATCTTAGGCAACATTCGCCACGCACACAAAGGCATTCAATTTGCAGAAGGTCTAGCGAGTGGATTAACGGCACGTTATGCGACTGGATTAGTCACGGTGGTTTGCCTTGATGCGGGTAACTTGCCCGTTGTGGTTAAGAAGTTTTCAGACTGGGGCTATAAAAATTTAATCGTTTTACCAGACAACGACATTAAACCCGATAAGCCAAACACGGGGCTAATTGCGGCATTTAAAGCCGTTCAAGGCGTACCCGCCGCAAGTGTATTTATGCCAAACCTTGACGGCGTTAAATGCGATTTTAACGACATTCACAAAGCAAAAGGCATTGACGAAGTACGCCGCCAATTGCACAAAGATAACGCGCTATTGTTTGAAAATGGCAAATTGTATGTGAACAAACGTAAAAGCAAAGATGCGTTAAAACGTGCTGAATATGAACGCGCATTTTTAGCATTTATGATGCAAGTTGCACCAGAACAGCGTGAAAGCAGTCGTACCAAAATAATCAGTGGATTAGTCGATAATTGCCCCCGTCATTACTCGCTTGAAACGGCGTGCTTTAAAGCTGAAAAAATCTTGATTCACGACCGCAATACAGAACAATTGCACAATGAAATCAAACAAGCCTATGAAGCCAAAAAACAAGCTGTAAAACTTAGGAATTCACTCACTGAAGCCGATTTGCGCGGCTGTATTCGCATTGATTTAGCGAACCACAATGACGTTATCAAGTTTCACAATGTGGCACGATACGACCGTGCTACTTTCATTGATTTTCGTAATATGGGAAGTGGCAAAACTGAAAACAGCGACAACATAATTCAAAATGATTTAGACGGTTTATCGTCATTTATAACCGTCCCCCGCGTTTCACTGTCTTACAACATTTCAAACACGTTTAAAACCGCGCATTACAAAAGCATTGGACGCGATAAATTCACCGCGCAAGTTTTAACATCTACACCTAATTAGATGATGCAATTCAAACCTGATAAGGAATTTCAACACGCCTTTTTTGACGAAATGCGATTGATTTTAGAGGGCGTGCTTGATGGTGCAACCATGAAAAACAATCTTGAAGTTTTCAATGGAATGACGGCATTTATTAAAAATTCTCGCTTATCTGTTTTCAGTGACGCGGATTTGAACGCCTTAACGCTCGATTACATACGCAATGCCGCGCCTGATAAGCCAATTTACTACATAGTGGATTCACGCCCTCAAAAATACAAATTACCGCCTATAACATATCGCGGGGGCAATTTAGACGTATTACGGATTGAATGCGCCAATAGGCTTACCAACGGGCAAAAGCTCTACATTTGCACCGATTCAATAGACGAAGTTAAAAAAACCGTCAATTATCTAAAATCAAAAGGCATAAAAGAGCATCGAATTTTATTTATTCACGCGAAAAATAAAGGTGATTTGAGAGTAAAAGCCTTTCTTGAAAATCCGAATGAAGAATCAAAAAAATATGACGTGATAATTGTTTCACCTGTCATTCAATGCGGGTTTTCTATCTGTAACGGTTATTTTGATGCGGTTATCGGCTTGTTAGGTTCGGGAGCTTGCACCAGTAACGAAGTCGCACAAAGTCTTTATAGGGTGCGTGACGCAAAAGAAATCATAATAGGAATTACACCGCAAAAAAACCGTAACCGCCCCACGTCTTACAGGATGTTGCTTGATGGTGAACACAATATCCTTTTGCGTATCAGCGGTGAAATTAGCGAAAACGGCAAAAATATCGAATTAGACGAATTATCACAACGCTGTTTGAGCGCATTGGCACAACGTAACGCCGATTTAAACGACCTTGAAAACTCAATACTTCTTCACCTTGAAAATATCGGCTTTGAAGTAATCCACGACATACCAGAACCCGCAAGCGTTCAAAAAATTGTTGGATTGACTGAAGCGGTGAAAGCAGAACAAGCAAAAGAAATTCTAGCCGCCGATTCAATCACGTCCAGTAGCTTCAAAGAGTTATCGGCAAATAGCCAAAATTTCACCAGTGAACAAAGCAGAACCGCCGACCGTCACATGGTAGAAGATATGATAGGCGCAACAGCACACACGCCAGAACAACTTGAACAGCTCGAAAAATTACGCGATAGCAACGCCGACCCTGTGACTGACAATCATATTGCCGACTTTCAAAGTGGAATGCTTACGCGAATTTTAAAACGTGAATTGATGCTAGTGGACGTTGACGACCTGAAGGAAATTGACCGTGAAAACCACAACAAGGGCAAACGAAATAAGCGTAAATCAGTCGATAGAATGTTGATTGATGACTTGCTAGTGTCCGTTGAAAAAAACGCCACGGGCAAAAGTTTTACCAACGAAAAAACAGGTGTAACAAAAGCTAGTGGACGCGCTTTTGATAAAACAATCGCTTCCATAATTTGTGCTGAAGTATTACAGGCTAATTGTGCTGACTTATCGCGTAACGGTTACAGCGATTACAGCAAACCCGTTGAACGACCAGTGCAAACCTTGCGAAATATCTTTAAGCAATACGGCTATAACCTAAATTGCGTAGGGCGTGACGGTGATGGCGATAGGCTTAGATGGTTTGAAATTATCGAAGATGACGAAATCAGCACGCATTGTGCAAATCGTGAAAGCAATCGAAAAACAAAACCCGTCCAGTAGCGCAATTTGTTTTTTTAAGAAAAAGAAAAATAGCTAGAGGACGGCAAACCCAAAAACACACAACGTCAAAAATGCCCGTTAGAAAGTGAGCCTGAAAAACAGGCTTAGTACACAGCGTTTGATGAAATTTTTTACTTCAGTAACGGAATAAGCAACAGAGTAACAATGAAAACAGATAAGACAAACAGACTTGAACCGATACCAGTACAAGCCGCGTTAATAAACGATATTCCTACGGATTCGCTCTCACCTTCAATGCGTGTTAATTGCGCCACGTTGGCTAGATTGTTTAATGTCAGTCGAACCACGATAAAACGCTATGTTGACGCGGGTAAGATTCAACTTGATGCCAACGGGTTAGCGTGTCCAAAACAGGCGGCGCAATCGGTGCTTGAATCGGCAACGCCAAATCGTGCGAAAGCAAAGTTTTTTAAAACACAGATTGATTCAACGACCGCGCTACAAAATGAAACCGCAGAATTAAAAATAAAGCTACTGGACGTGAAAACCAAACTCGATGCAACACAATCCGAATTAAAAAAGTACAAAGAATGGGACGAGTTAAACGGTGACGATTACTTTGTGCTTGATGACGCAATCACGGCGTTTATTGATGCGCTGGTGAATGATGACGATTTGAAAACGGCGGTTTTTGAAGGCAACCGCCAATCCATACAAGATGCCTTCAATAATTTTTTAGAGATTGAAAATGACTAACAAACTAACACCAGCCGAAAAAATCAACAACGTAGTTTCTGCCTTGCGTGAAATTCAAACCGCAACGAAACTTTATAAAATCGCAGACCATAAGGAACGCAACGCGGCAAAGGTTCAAAACAGTGTCGAGCTTGCCAAAATTGCCGCCGTGCTACGGGTTCAAGGTTCGATTGATAAATTACTTACTGGCATTTTTGATGCAGCGGCATTGAATTTTGCTATTGAATCGGCGGCTTATTGTTCAAACAAAGGCTTGAAAGCAATCGACAATATGGCGAATTTCGTTGAATGGTTAGCCGAATGCGACGTAAAAACAGAAGAGAATAATAAAAAACTTGATGCTGAATGTGAGGCATATAACGCAAGGAACGCACCATTGCCGCCTATGACCAAAGAACAACGAAGAGCATTGATAGCGAGTGTTTAATTATTCTCACTTGACCAAAATGGATAACGGCTTGCTGATTAGTGGACGTTATTCATTGCACCACCAGCGAAGTAATTACATTTGACGATATTACAAAAAATTGGTTATTCGAGTTATGCGGATTACTGGCAAAGTTTGAAAAAACAGCGTGAAAATAAAAGCAAAGTGACCATAAAAGTGACCACGAAAACAAAGCGAGTTTATGCAAGCCGTGCAATTGTTGAGTTTTAAAGTTGAAACCAACTGATAGTAAATCGGTTTCTGTTGGTTTTGATGCTGAAAAATGGGATTCAATTTTGATTTCCTGTAACACGAAATCAAGTTATCGCCCGAAAACTTGAATCTTTGAAACACGAAATCAAGCGCAAAAACAGCCCTATTTTTTTTCAACTGCGACAAAATTGCGACATTTTTAGGCATGACATTTTTAACGCCTTTATTTTCATGGCTTTCAAGGCATAGACCGTGGGATTGATAAGCCCGTTACCTGAAAAAGTGGCATCAAAAACCGCCTGTTTTTCTATTCAATACCCCATACTGGTATTGAATAAGCAGAATAAACTCAACAAATACGCCACTTGTAGAGCTTAACTAATTTTTGATACCGTCAAAAATACCGTCATTTGTGCAACGTTGCCCCATTTTTCAGTTCATTTTTTCATTTCAAACGATGATGCGCCATAATCACAATCTGAACTTAGTTCAGATTTCACAACGACAGTATTCAAACCTAAAACAAATTAGCAAACCCACATGACAGCAATCACGTTAGACACTTACGCACTGATTACCACACTAAAAGAATCTGGTGTACCAGAACAACAAGCCAAAGCGCAAATTGACGCAATAACAAAAATTGTTGATGTTGCACGCGAACAAATTGAACACGACCACAAACTTGATGACACGGCATCAAAGCGCGACCTGAAGGAATTGGAATTAACTTTGAGTGCAAAGCTCCGTGAATCGGAATTAAAACTTGAGGCGAAAATTTCAGAATCAAAAGCGGAGTTGGTGCGTTGGGTTATCGGCGCGGGATTCTTACAGGTGGCGTTGATTACAGGTTTAATCCTGAAGCTATCCGATAAAATATAAACCTATTCCGTAAAAGGCAATGGGTCCCTCCTAGCCCTTTTTGTTTGCGCGGGTTAAAAATCTGCCGCGCTTTCGCAGTCAGTATTTTTGAAAGTTACTGAAATCTGAAAAACCAAAATGAACCAATTGGTTAAAAATCAATTTTGTGGTTAATCGACGGCAACGAAAAAAAGCTATTGGATGCGGCTCGTTTTGAACAAAAAGTAATTACTTGAATTTGCGTAGCACAATAAGCACGCGGCGTTGAATGCCATATAAATTTATTGATAGGCTAAAGTGATTGAAAGTAAAAGAAAGATATTGATAGACTTAAACACGTTGCGACGCTAAATCGCAGACAAAAGAAAGCCCTGAATAAATCCCACCGACCAAAGTTTGATTTTATTTCAAGGCATCCAAACCACCAAACGCGTTGCTGGAACGTGAAAAGGCTTTTTCTTGCGTATAAGTTTATTACAAAAGTATTGGTAAACTGCAAACAAATTTGCACAAATTCAAACAAGTTTAGACCGATTTAAACCGAATAAAACTTAAAAATACTTAATAAAACCGCATAAAAACTGATTAACACTCAATTAGTCGGGCAATAAAAAACCTTTCAAAAAACAGCAACGATTAACACTTAAAAGAGTTATTCGATGCGCTCAAAAAAAGAAATTTCAGAAAATCAAATCACGTTATCCATAAATCAGTCGGCTGAAGTTTTAGGCGTGAATCCGTCCACAATCACCCGTTTGATTGCAAAAGGTAAATTGCCAAAAGTCCAACTGACAGAATGGCGTATCGGTGTTTTACGAACCGATTTAAAACGTTATGTGATGGCGAACCGTAAGAAGGTGGCGGCATGAGTGTTTTAATTGAAGCTAAAGACGGTAGACAACTGACTGTCATTAAAACAGTTACCGCGCATGATGAGTTATTTTTTTGCATTGTTAAATCA
>CAILJB010000119.1 GCA_903834465.1 uncultured Pseudomonadota bacterium
CGCATCGCTGGTGTGTGAACTTATCCATTTATTGCCGTCTTTTGAAATAATTACACCAGCTTTGCCGCTGGTAGATAATGGCGAAATCCATTTATTGCCAACTCGTTTATAGCCGTAAAACTCTAAACTTTGCTCGATTGAATAAGCTGCGTTAAATGCCACAATTGGACTTTTGCCACCGCTTGCCATGCGTTCAACAGCTTTTAGCCGTGACTGTTCCCGTTGTTGGTTAATGCGTTGTTGTTCTGCGATTGCTTGATTTTGTTTTTCGAGTATTTCAACTTGAAATGATTCAAGCCAATTGAGTGGCGCGTGATTTTGCTCAATACAAGATTCGTAAAATTCGCCACGATTCGGCAAATAACAAATCTGATTTACCCTTTCACTTGCGCGGTCGGGTTCGATGTTTGCGGCTTGGAATTTATCGTTGAGAATTTCAGAAACTTGTTGCCATTGCGTAGCTGTAGCAGGTTCATTGAATGGAATAATGACGCGCCACTTTTGATGCTCAATAGTTGAAGAGCGACTGGAATAAATTGCATATTCACACAACAGGTCGGCTAAAACTGCTTTGATTGCATCTAGTGTTGTGTGTTTATCGAAGTCGCACCATACGGCGTAATACGCGCCACTTTTGCGCTGTTTTTCTGCTTCGCGTGTGAGAAGGTTTGAAGGAATAAACCATTGCGCCGTATCTTTAGCCACACTGGTGGGTTCTTCAATCAATTTTAGAATCGCATCAATAGTGATTGATTCATAAGATAAGCCGCGTTTGTCGGTGTGATACTGTCCGAATCCGCTGCATAAGTTTTGGGTTTTCATGATTTAGTTACCTTAAAAATAATTTTTTTGGTAACCACTAAACGGGGATTTATAGCGCGTGCTACTTTTTGACAGGGCAAAATCTGCTATAATGAAAGCTCGAAATTGCCCTGTTCAATACCAGTTGAAGTGGTTATTGATTAGCAACCATCGCCCTTGCAGGGGCTAAAGTTGGGGTGTATTTTACAACAGATTCGCAAGCCGCGCCGATAGCAATATCACGCGGTTTTGTTGTTTCTGGTGTTTGGTCATCATCGAGTAGATTATCCAACTCGAATTTAATTTTGTTCACCGCATCACGGATAGACTGCCATTCGCTTATCGTTTCTGGTGATAAGTTATTCGTATCAATCGCAGACAAATCCGCTTGAATTTTCTTGATTGATTTTTCATGTTTCAAATACGACACCATGTCGCTTTTGGCTGGTGCTGGTGCTGGTAGTTCCCGAACGGCTTGCATATAGCGTTGTGCTTGACGTTCTGACACCGCCGTGACATTTTCAGCTAACCACTTGCCAAATTTACCATGTGGCAATTCTGCTTTAACCTGTAGCAACAATGCACCAACACGCAATCCGTGTTCCCTTGCTGTGTCATAGGCGTTTATTGCTAATTCATGTTCACGGTTTATTTCAGCAATGATGCTTGAATCGACAACCATCAATTCAGTTTGTGGCGCGGGTTCAATATCATTAACCAATTCAGGAATTGGCATTGCTGTTGGTTCTGTTACTTCAATCAATACATTATTTATGGCAGTGGTTTTGTTATCGCGCAACCACTCAAAAACCGCTAAATTCCATTCGGGGGGTTTAGAACCACTTTTGCCAAAATCTAAGCCTAACGCCTCGCACGCCTCTTTTTTCAGTTCTGACAATTTGACAGGATTTTTAATTGAGCAAAGTTGCAACGTGTTAGCAATTTGATAATCGAGTGAACTTGTACCAACGTAATTTTGGATAGTCATGATTAACCCGCCCGTGTTAGTTGGCTACTAAACGCAACACGCACAAATTTGTTTCCCGCAACATCTACAGTGCGAAATTTATGTGTTTTTGGTTGTGATTTTGTAGCGGGTTTGTTGGCGCGAGTAATTAGCTCAATAACAGAACTTGGAATAAGTCTGTATAGCTGATTATGAAATGCTCGAAATGTAGCAGGTGGATTTTGATAAAACGCATTAACGGTGGCGTTAAATTCGGGTGTGAACTCTTTGTAAAAATGTAACATTATTTAAACTCCAAAAATTGAATAAGTGATTGTTCAAGTTTTCGAGGTTTAATTTTTCAGTCATTGAAATAACAACGCGGTCGTTGATATTTTTTTGTTTTCGCAGTGTGTGAAGAGCTAACGCGCTAAATAGTCGCGCCATTGCATAAAATTCATTAGTTAAGCCAACAAGCGCGGCTAACATTTCAGATAGTGTTACAACTGTTTTTGCTGATTTAATCGCGTTTAGTTTTACCAGCTTTTTTTTGATTGTTTGGTTTTTGCTAGATTTGATTTTTGCTTTTAATACGGCTATTTCTAGCAGGTTGTTTGACAGTTCCCCCAGTCTTACGGTTTCTGCTAATGCCAATTCATGTGTTGCACCATTAGCAATAAAACAGTCATAAAAAACAACGGGGTCATACGACTTTGCAAACTCAACCGCAAGGATTTCATTATAATCACCTTGATAGATAAGTTTTAATAGCAAATTGCCGTTTGAAGTCATTACGCTTTGCCTGCCATACGCATAAACAATAAGAAAATAGCCAATAATTGAGCTAATCCGACACCCACGCCAACGGATAAAATCAAGCGTGACAATTCGGCTTTCGTTTCTGCCAAATCGCGTTTGGTGGTCAATTCGTCAAGTTTTGCCTTCTCAATTTTCACAACGGCTTTCGTGAGTGCGTCCGCTGTTTTTTCAGCCAAACCACTTTGTACAAGCTCGCTATAAAATTCGTGAGAATCAAACGGTATTGCTGACATTATGCCGCCTGTTTTTGCTGTTGTGCTTTCAAGGTATCAATGAACGCTTGAACACTGTCCACAATGTCACTTTGTACCCAAATCAATGCACCTTTTTTGGCTTTGGTGCTACCAACTGGACGACCGCGACCGCGTTTTTCTGTTTTGTCTGTCATCTTTAAAACTCCATTGCGTGAATTGCGTTATCAACAGCATCGTTACCAAAATCCAAATAACTCACGGTGCTATTGATGCTTTTGTGTCCAAGCGCGATTTGAACTAATTCGAGTTTGCCAGTTGCATCGTAAATCGCTTTGGCAAATGTTTTTCTAAGTGTGTGAGTTGACACGTTGCCAAATTCACCAATTTTGGCGAATAACGCTTTGATTATTTCATGCGCTTGTTGTCTGTTGATTGCTTTAACTTCGCCTGTTTTGGTGTGTTTTCTGCTCAAAAATAAGGGGGTAGCCTTATCGGTCAAGCCCTTATCTGACAACCATTCGACAAGTTTTAAAAGTGCTTTTTTTGCATCAGAATTTAACGTAATGCTGCGGCTTGTTTTGGTTTTTGTATTGGCTGCTTTAACTGTAACGTGCGAATGAATCGCGCCACCTGTTGAAACGTCACCAACTGTTAAGCTCAATAATTCAGAAACTCGATAACCTGTGCAAAATCCAACGGTCA
The DNA here is from genome assembly GCA_903834465.1 of uncultured Pseudomonadota bacterium. Lineage (GTDB taxonomy): Bacteria > Pseudomonadota > Gammaproteobacteria > Methylococcales > Methylomonadaceae > UBA10906. The sequence continues at coordinate 3,463 of CAILJB010000119.1, forward strand.
AAAGTGTTTTTTCGCGGATAGTTTCCGTTACTCTTAAAACTTCCTTCACTTGTTGACGTGTTAGCGGTCTTGAACCTTTCATAATGCACCTGTTAAACAGAATTTATTTGTTATTGAAATAATACAATTAACACTAATTATAATGCAATGTTTTTTTATTAGCGATTTAATAAAACTCGAATCATACAGAATCGCATTTTGTACGATTCATTTTCAAATCGCCACAAAGTGGCTTTTTATAGATTCTGTTATCGGCTTTTTATAGTGTCGAAAGTTCATCTACCCTAGCCGTAACCTACCCGTTAAAACCTCGTTACCCTTGCCCAAATGTTGCCGTCCTACCCTTGGGGTTTCCTTGGGGTTATTCACTAGCACCATGCTAAAACCATGCTGTTTTAATAGATATGATTATCAATTTAGTTTGAATCGCCGCCCCATCCACAAACCGACACCATTCCAAAACGATGTTGAATAATCATTGCGCTTTGCTACCAGTTTTCTAAATGTTTTCCAGTGCATACCTTTTGGCTTTTTACCGTAGCAATCAATATCACCAGTGAAGCCTAAACGCCGATTAAGTTTCACTGCCCCATCAATGGCGCGGTCGGATTTCGTTTTGTTCTCGCTTGCGTAACAAAGTTTGTAACACTTGCGGCACGCTAACCCGCTGTTGGCTTGATAAATAATTGCACAACGTCCACTGCAATACGGACACACAAACCAATGCCGAACTTTGCCGTAATTGCATGGTGTGGTTGTGACTTTTATTTTTTGTGTGTAGTTGTTTAGTGTGAGTTCAACAACTTTTGCGCCTTCTAATTCGCTGTAACTGTATCTGCGAATATCAAGGCGGTGCAGTTGGTTCGTTTTGGTTCTGCTCATAAATAACCCAAATCATTAGTGAAATTAACCGCTGTTTGCTGGTAAAAATACCCTGTATCACGCGCCACTATTGGCTTTAACGGTTGTTTTTTAAAACCGACTTTTTTAGCCAAACTGTGTGTGTTCCCATCAATCGCTTTTTAGTTTTCAACTATGGCAGTGCCACGGTTGTGTTTAGAACGGTGGCAGTCTACAACCCGCGTACTTCGTGGCAGTGTCACGGTTGCCACCGTTGCCACCGTAGAAAAACCGTTTTTCAGAATCAAATCAGATTTTTTTATTTTTTTCATTTTTTCGCATTGTTTTTCGATGATATTTTTTTATTTTGATTTACTTTCTAAAATCAATAAAACAACTATGGCAACTATGGCAACGGTGGCAAAGCCTTATAATTCAATACTTACAGACTGCCACCGTTACGCCACCGTTACGCTAAAATGCCACCGTTGTTAATCAACAGACTTCAAAAGGTCGGTTGCGTCCAGTTTTTCAACTTTGCAGAATGCCTCTATTGCCACGCGGTGTGTGCCAACGATGTAAGCAAATGGTCTTGAACCACTTGTTAATAATTCGCCTTTGTTGTTTTCGCCTATTGGCGCAAGCATAAATTGACGTTGTTTTGCACCGTACCAGCTCGCTAAATGCCGCCCCATTGTTTCGCGTGACACAATGCCGAACTGTTGGATTTTGTTTTTGTTAATCCATTGCTCGTAACCTGCTCGAATCAAATCAGTGGCAGGCTTTTCAATCCAATATCTAAGTTCGATAATGTTGTGTTGAGTTTCAAAGATAACGCCACGTTGCAGAACGTCCAGCCAATACTTGCCGAATGAATCAAGCGATTGCGCTCGCTGGTGTTGCAGTGCTTTTGTGTCGGGTATTTTTCCAACATGAAACTCGCTAATGTCACGATGCAACATTTCATATAAAAATGCGGCTTGAACGTCTTGGTTATCAATGTCACGGTGCAATGCCTTGAAATAATCGGTATCACCAATTTTTTCGCTCGAAACATCTAAAACAAAATAACGGCGTTCATCTTTTGAAGCTGGTGCAATCCAATCGTTGTTTGATGCCATTAACAATTTAATGCGATTCGGCATTTCAACAGCGTCCACACCCTTACGTTCAATCATTAAAGTGGGTTCTGTAATCAAGCCTTTTAAGATGTTTTCGTGTGCTTTATCACCAGCAAAAAAAACTTCGTCTGCGAATAAAAAACAGCAATCCGCCATGTGTGCATTGAAGTTGCCAATTAAATGTTTGGGTGTTGTGACTTGAAGAGCGTATTGCCCAAAAATGGATTTTATGAATTTTCCTAACGTGGATTTTCCGCAACCCTTCTCACCTTTCAATGCAACGGCTACCTGTCCGTTTTTATTCGGATATTGAAAACAACGTGCTATCCAATTTAAAAGATATTCGTTGCAATCATTATCACCGCTGCAAATAACGTCTTGAATGTGTGAATAAATGCGCTCTAACGCGCCACCGTGCTGTTTTGGCTTGATGCTGTAACCTTGCCATAAGTTCAATTTATTGCCGCGAATAGTGGCAGGTTTTTCAATGCCATTCGTGTATTGAGAAGGCTCGAAAACAATGCCGTCCGTGTATTGCAATCGTTTCTTATGTTCCAACCATGCTACGGCTTCATTTTTTAAAATAGGCGTTCCAAATCGTGAATTGATGCCAACTTGTAACAGTTGATTCATGTGTAACTTGGTAAATGATTCAGTCGATAAAAATAACCGTTCGTTGCGTCCGTCCGAATCAACTGTTGTTTTCATAACTAACGCTTTCGTACCATTCAACACAACTGCATAACTTTCGTTTAGAAGTTCTACGCGCTCGTTTAGTTCAATTTTCCACTGTGGAATTGGTGGCGCGGTATCACTATCAGTTTGGCTAAAATAATCATCCGCATCTAAATTAACATCGAGTTCGCTTGCTTGATTTGCCTTGTAGTGCTGTTGGTTCTGTTGATTGATAGTTTTACCGCTATCCGTTGTGAACATATCACCAGCGGCTTTTAATGCGCTGCTTTGAATGTTGCCGTGGTCGTAATACTTGAACAAGTCGAACGCATCGCCGCTCGTACCGTTTTTATTTTCTTTGCCGATACCCGCATCGCTGGTGTGTGAACTTATCCATTTATTGCCGTCTTTTGAAATAATTACACCAGCTTTGCCGCTGGTAGATAATGGCGAAATCCATTTATTGCCAACTCGTTTATAGCCGTAAAACTCTAAACTTTGCTCGATTGA
>CAILJB010000120.1 GCA_903834465.1 uncultured Pseudomonadota bacterium
CGAAAGAGCTTGATGCACTTCGGCAATCCCGATTTCAGGCGAACGTCCTGCGTGTTTCAAACTGGTAACTGCTGCCGCACCTGTGCCGCCTGTGTTACCTGCAACGTTGATAACGTCTGCACCTGCTTTGGCAACGCCGACCGCAATTGTGCCGATACCTTCAGACGAAACGAGTTTCACGCCGACTTTCACACGCGCCGCTTTGGCATCGTGAATCAACTGCCCTAAATCTTCGATCGAATAAGTATCATGATGCGGCGGTGGGCTGACGAGTTCCACTTTCGGTGTACCGCCACGCAATGCCGCGATTTCGACCGACACTTTCATCGCTGGCAATTGTCCGCCTTCACCCGGTTTCGCCCCTTGCGCGATTTTAATTTCGATTTCTTCAAGTGTTGGGTCAGCTAAATACCCCGTCCAAACGCCGAAACGTCCCGACGCAAATTGTTTGATTTTGCTGGATTTGATGCTGTTGAAACGACTGAAATGTTCACCACCTTCACCCGAATTACTCAACGCACCGACAATGTTTGTACCTTGAGCAACGGCTTCATGTGCTTCGGCAAGCAACGCCCCGTGACTCATCGCGCCTGATGCTAAGGTTGCGGTAATTTCATGTGCAGGTTGCACGTCTGCTAATGGCAACGGCGCATTTGCAGTTTGAATCGCATTCAAATAATCCGATAACAAACTGCCTGCGGGGACGTTTTCAACGCGCAATGCATCGGCGGCAACATTCAATCCGCATGACACAAGATGAAAATCATCCACAAAACGTTTTTTCAAATGTGCGGCTAAGTTTTGCAAACGTGCTTGGCTGTTATTTTCTGTGAACGCGACTTTGAAAACTTCATCCAATTTTCTAACCGACAAACCACGAATCAAATAATTGACGTTGCCGCGCAGATTTTGTTTGCCTAAAATTTTGTCGAAATCGTCAACAGTTTCTGCATTCGACACATCCGCAGGAAAATCCATCACATCACGCAATGCCGCTGGTCGTGCGTCACGTTCTTCGTAGAGATTTTTCGCAAAACTGCGATACGCTGGCGTAATACCAAAATCATCAATTTGCTCAGGCGTGCGTTTTTCGTAACCCAAATCCAAATACGCTAAATCACTGGCTTCGGCTGATTTTTCTTGCGGAATATACAAAATCGCTTCGTCAGTCATGTGAATATATTCACGCACCGCCGTGTTGCCGTAAGAATGTCCTGCACCGTCCTGACGTTCTTTGAATAGCCCTAAGAAAGGAATATCTTTTTCAGTTTCAACAGAAAGGGCTTTGTGATGCCATTCGGTCGCGCTCGCGGCAATATCGCTGTAACGCACACCGCCGACTGACGAATGAATGTTCGGGAAATACGGATGTAATTTAGGTTCGTCGGTATCTAAATAATTCGACTCGAAAAATTCGCCACCGATATAACTTTCAGCGGTACACAAACCGAATTTCCCCATCGTTTTCATCAAAGATTTTTCAGTGCCTTTTGAGAATTTATCGAGGGCTTTTTGCTGGTCTGCGCCTGAATACTGAGTAACTGCGCGATTGTGAACGCTTAACGAACAAATCGCCGACGCGCCAAAACCTAAAATCGTCGCTACATCGTGTGGACTTGCTGCTTGTCCTGTTTCTGAAATCAGCGACGAATTAAAGCGCAAACCTTGTTGCACCAAACGTTGATTTGCCGCCGCAACCATTAACAACGCTGGGATTGCCGCTTGTGTTTTGCTGACTTGAGCATCGCTTAAAATGATGATGCCGATATTGTTACGCGCCGCTTTTTCAACTTCATCGCAAACCAAATTGATGGCACGATTCAACGCATGTTCGTTACCTTCGATGTTTTCAAAATCAGGTGTGTAAAGCGCGTTTAAAGTAATCGTTGAAACCGCTGTTTGACGACGAATTTGCTCTAATTGTGTACGTTGCAAAATCGGACTTTCGATAACAAGCTGTTTGCTGTTTTCTGAAAACGTCGGTTTTGCACCTAACGCCACGCGCAATGTCATGCCGTCGCTTTCACGAATTGAATCGAGCGGTGGATTGGTTACTTGCGCGAAACGTTGGCTGAAATAACGCGACATGCCGCCTTCGCCACCAGAAAGCGCGTTCGGTGCAAGCCCGTAACCCATCGCCGAAATGCGTTCCATACCTGTGGCTAAAATCGGGTCGAGCAAGAAACGGAAACTTTCTTGATTGAGCGAATACGCGGTGAAACGTTGGTCAACGTTCAATTCGTGGTCATTGCTCAATTCACTTAAATCCACTTTTGGCAAATCTGACAAATTCACAGCGCGTTGTTTTAACAATGCCGCGTAATCTTTTTCTTTAGCGAGTTTCGCTAAAACTTGGTGTGAATCGTAGGCTTCGCCTGTGCTGTGATCAAAATACAGCATTCCACCTGCTTCGATACGACCACGTTTTAAAACGTCTTGCGGTGGAAAATCAATTTGTCCCGCTTCGGACATCACGGCTAAATAATCAGTCGTTTCAACCGAACGCAACGGACGCAAACCTAAACGGTCTAAACGCGCCCCAACACGAATACCGTCGTTGAAAATCAACGCCGCTGGACCATCATTTTTTTCTTCGTACAAACTGAAGTATTCGAGCATTGCGCGAACGTCGGACGACAACGTTGTGTCATTTTCCCAAGCTGGCGGCATCATCGCTAAAATCGCTTCGACGATGTTTAAATTATCTTCGTTAATGCGGCGTGTCAGCGTTTGGTCTAAACGGCTTGAATCGGATTGTCCATTTGGAAAACAAACCGATTTATTGTGTTGACGGGCAATCGCATTTTCGCTGAGACGGTTTTTTTTGTCAGTATTCAACTCACCGTTGTGCGCCATATAGCGGAACGGTTGCGCCATCATCGTAGCAGGCGCGGTATTCGTTGAAAAACGGGTATGGAAAAATAACGTGCTGATTTCGTGGTCAGTATCGTATAAATCTTTAAAATACGGAATCACCTCGCCCGAATTTAAACGTCCTTTATAAACCTGCGTGCGTGAACTCATTGAAAGTGGGTAAAAACCTGCGAGTTCTGGGCGTGTAAAACCTTCAACTTCAATCGTGACTAACGCTTTTTGGACGTGTTTTTCAAATTCTTCGTGTGACGCATTTTGTAAATGCGCTGGACGACCGAAAATAAATTGTTCAATCGGTAATTGAGCTTTCACCGCCGCTGCATTGATAACCGCATTATCAACGGGAATCACGCGACGTGCAATCAAAGGTAAATCGAATTCTTTAAAATGACGCTCAACGAGTTCATTTGCAGCCGAATCATAATGCGCGTGATCAGCAGGGAAAAAGAAGTTTGCTACGCCAAATTGACCGAGTTCTAAATTTAAATTACTGGTAAGTTTGCGAAAAAATTTCAATGACAAATCGATATTCACACCTGCGCCATCGCCAACACCTTCCGCGCTCATGCCACCACGATGCGGAATCGTACATAATGCTTCATGCGACTTGACTAACAAATCGTGCGTTTGCAAACTGCGTTTGTGGGTAATAAAACCAACGCCGCAACTGTCTTGCGACCCGTCAGCGTCATAAAGCAACGGTTGTAAATTGCTTGTGTGAGATTGTGTTGTCATTGATTTAAGCCTTTATTCTTTTTTTACATTGCCGCATTATGGCAATAGCTAAGTATTTGTTTTTAATTAACGTGTTAAGTGAACAAAAAGCATCCGTGTTCGTTCAGTGAAATCCGCCAATCTTATCATAAATTGGACGATATTCGATTTTTGTGTGCAATTTGCGTGCAAATTTTAAAGCATCACCACCATTCTCTTGCTCTTGCTAAATATCCCGATGGGTCAATGGGGACGTTTTCAAGCGTTAAAAGTTCGCCTAATTCGCCCATCGCTTTGTGGTACACCCTGCGTTTGAAATACACCACATCTTTGAGCGGCTCCCAATAATCCACCCATCGCCATCCGTCAAATTCCGGATTTACACAATGGTCAAAACACACGTTTGAATCGGGTGCGACCAATCGAAGAATGTACCAAATTTGTTTTTGTCCAATGCACAACGGCAGTGAATGTTTGCGAACATAACGATCCGGTAACTGGTAACGTAACCAGTAACGGGTGCGCCCTAAAAGTTGAACGTGGTGTCGCTGTAACCCCGTTTCTTCCCACAACTCTCGATACATCGCCGCTTCAGGGTCTTCATTTGGATTGATACCGCCTTGCGGAAATTGCCATGAATTTACACCCACTCGTTTTGCCCAAAACACGCGACCCTCGTCATTGCAAAGGATGATACCCACATTGGGTCGGTATCCTTTTGAGTCTATCATGTTAAAAATAACCTGTTTGTTTACTGCCTGCTCACTGTTTGAAATGGCGCATAATGCTAGAATAACAGCGTGGTCAGCTCGTCTATAATGACAGCATTGTTCCATAAAAAAATGCGAGATACCAGAGCGCACCTTTTCTTTTAACTACTTTCACACTTGAAACGAATGACTTTAGCAATTTTTGATTTAGACAACACGTTAATCGCTGATGATAGCGATTATTTATGGGGACAATTCCTCGTCGATCAGGGCATTGTCGATAGAACTATTTACGAACAAATTAACGCCCAATTTTATGAAGATTACAAAAATGGCACACTCGACATGCTGGCATTTTTGCGCTTTGCTTTAAAACCACTTACCGAACATCCACTCGACCAATTATATGTTTGGCGTGAACAATTTCTTGCCGAAATTATCACACCGATTTTGTTAAATGCCGCAAAAGAATTAGTTGAAAAACATCGCGCACAAGGCGACACGTTGCTGGTGATTACCGCCACGAATCGCTTTATTACTGCGCCAATTGTTGAAAGGTATGGCATTGATAATTTAATTGCGACCACACCTGAATTGATTAACGGACGTTATACGGGTGAAATTATCGGTGTGCCGTGTTTTCAAAGCGGAAAAGTAACGTTATTAGAAGAATGGCTCAAACAAACGGACGAAACATTGCAAGGCAGTTATTTTTACAGTGACTCGTTTAATGATTTGCCATTATTGAAATTAGTGGATAATCCTGTGGCTGTTGACCCTGACGATAAATTACGCCACTTTTCAGAAACGCAAGAATGGAAAATTCTAAGTTTGCGTGGTTAATCAACTGGAACAGGGGATTGAGCAAGATAGTAGCATTCTTCATGAAATTGCTCTAAAACCATTACAACATCTTCGTCGAGTTTACCTTCTGAAACCATGTCATTCATAATCAATTTGATTTCTGGTAAATTTAGCGAGTTGCGATAAGGACGATTTTGTACTAAGGCTTGAAATACATCAGCAACAGCAATAATTCGTGCGCCTAAATCTAATTCACTCGCTGATAAATGAAACGGATACCCTGTTCCTATTAAGTTTTCGTGATGATAACCTGCCCATTCGGCGATTTTGGTGTGCGGAAAAACGATTTTTAACACCTGCATCGTATCGAAACTATGACGCAACATACACGCGCGTTCACTTTCATTAAGTGGCGCGTGTTTATCGAGAATATAATCCGGCACGCGTAACTTTCCTAAATCGTGTAACATCCCCGCTAACTCGATATGTTGCTGATCTTCTCTACTAAAGCCCATTTTTTTGGCTAAGAATCGCGATAATACAGCAACATATTTGGAATGTTCTTTGGTGTAATGGCTTTTTGCGTCAATCACTTTCGAAAATAATAACGCAATACTTAACAACATTGGAAAGCTCGCAAAATTACGCGCTGACAGCGGGGCATAAGCACGCACAGACGAATCGATATAACTCGCATCCATTGCTAGCCAAAATGATTCTCGTTTGCTCATTTCAAAAAAAACATCCACTAAAATCGGGGCAAAAAATGTACCTCGAAATGCCTGAATTTCTTCTACAATGTGGTGCTTTTTAAGCAAAATATCACTATCTCGTCGATTAAAATTTACATATTTCGCTTGTAAAAAATCAACCCTGTCTACCAAAAAAATTAAATTAGCCGCTAATTTGTCGTGTTCGGCTAAATCCAACTTTTTCAATTCAGACCAATGCGTATGATGGTGCAAAATCCAAGGTGCGTATTTTTCAAATACAGGACAATCACTTAGATAACGATGTCCACGCACGCAATGGGTTTGCGTGTCTATCCATTCTAGTTCTGAAACGAGATGCGTGTGTTCTTCAGTATTTGAAACACCACAATCGTGCAACATCCCTGCGTAAAGCATATCTAATTCCGTTTGTTCATCCCAACCTAGAGCTTTAGCCATGCTTGCCGCCATTAACGCCACTCGCTTACCGTGATGCACTTCGGTAACACCGACTAAATCGAGAGATGATCCTAATGAACAAATCACATCGTGAAAGACTAATTCCATATTTGAGCAACCTTAAAATTATCGGATTTAACAAGTTATAAAAAATTATTAAACATATTCGTCAAATTTTTTTAAAAATCAGACCAATTTGATACTCGTGTTTTGTTACCATAACCATACTCTATCTAACCATGTTTTAAAGTAGCAAATGTAAGGGGTGTAAGTAATGACAATTATGAATGTATTAGAAAATTTGCGTTCAAAGTTTATCACGCAAGTTGATTTACTTTTGACACAACAAAGCCACACTTATCATGAGGCAGCAAAGACAATTAGTGCCAACGATCAATTACAACAAGACATTTTTGAACATTTGATAGCTGTGCTAGATGCTGAAGATTTGGTTTACGCAAAAAAGGCAGCCACTCATGCGCTCCATGCCTGTAATCAACTGGATTCGAGTATCCACTTTTTACTGTCTCATCGCACGCATGAACAACAAGTACGAGAGGATAATATTCAAAACTTTAGTCTCGAATTTAATAAAACCGTGGACAACCTCGCACTTGTGTTGGTGAAAAACGTTTGAATCTACGCCACTCTATAATTTTTATAGAGTGGCAAATTTCACGCTCTGTCATACATCAAAACGAATCATAGAATGACATTGTCTTCCGTCCTATTTTGCAATTAACTGAAAAATATATATAATTACTAGTTCTTTTACTGAGCATCCCGCTCCTCCTTGCTTTACCATTTTATAAATAGTGATGGAAGGCTTAACCAAAAGGAAACATAATGCGACACTACGAAATTGTCTTTTTAGTTCATCCTGACCAAAGTAGTCAGGTACCTGCAATGATTGAACGTTATAAAACGATCATCGAAGCAACCTCAGGAAAAATCCACCGTTTAGAAGATTGGGGACGCAGACAAATGGCGTATCCAATTAAGAAAGTACACAAAGCGCATTACATTTTAATGAATATTGAATGCGACCAAGTGGCATTAAACGAACTTGAAACAGGTTTCCGTTTTAATGATGCCATTTTGCGTAACATGATTTTGTTACAAGAAGAAGCGATTACTGAACCGTCTATCATTGCAACTTCAACAGCTGAAGAAAATAGAGCGGCTGAAATCCGTGCTAAAGAAGCAGCAGTACGCGAAGAAAATGCAGCGCGTGAAGCGGCAGCTTCTGCGTCTGAAAGCGACCTCGATTTAGATGACGCAGATGAAGACTTTGATGCTGACGATTCAGCAGAATAATCCTTTCTACCATTCATTACGGAATTAACATGGCACGCAACATTAGACGTAAAAAATTCTGCAGCTTTAATGCAGAAAACAGTAGTCAAATTGATTATAAAGATTTGAGTTTGTTAGGCGATTACGTTACCGAAACCGGTAAAATCGTTCCAAGTCGTATCACTGGTACGCCAGCAAAATACCAAAGACAAATCTGCACCGCAATTAAGCGGGCGCGTTATATCGCGTTATTACCTTACTGCGACGCACACAAATAAATTGAAATCGATGGGATTTCTAGCAACCTACATTATGCGTGGACGATGGCAAGCCATTACGGCAGCCTGTGCCTTAGCATTTTTGTCGTTGTTTATGCCTCCCATTAGTATTGTAAGTTCGGCAGCAGTAGCGTTGGTAACGTTACGGCGTGGAGCTTACGAGGGATTAACGGTTTTTGCAAGTGCATTAGCAACCATTGGCGCGTTAGGCGTATTGATGGGAAGCGTGCAGTTTGCTCTGCTTTACGGCGTAGTATTATGGTTGCCCATTTGGTGTATTGCGGTTTTACTGCGTACCGGTCGGCAATTATCACTGGCTATTGAAAGTGCGGTGTTACTCGGCGGTATCGGAATTATTGGCTTTTATTTGTATAAGCCCGATGCGGTTGGAATGTGGACAAATCTTTTGACACAAATGGCACCCGACAACACCTCATTAGAGGCAATGCAACCTAATTTAGAAGCCATTGCTCATTACATGACGGGCATTGTCGCAGCGGGTACGGTGTTTGGCTGGATATTCGCGCTATTTTTAGCGCGTTGGTGGCAAGCGGAGTTGTATAACCCAGGTGGTTTTAGGGTGGAGTATTTGAATTTATCCACTTCGCCGCGTTTAGCGTTGGGCAGTATTATTTTAGTCAGTATTGCAGCATTCACATCTGGTGGTATTTCAGAACTCGCGTGGAATTTAAGTATTCTCGTGTTTGTTTTGTACACCTTTGTTGGAACAGCTGTACTACACAGCCTGTTTGCCCCATTAAAACAAGCCCGTTATCTGATTATTGGCTTTTATATCACGCTATTTTTGATTCCCCATTTGTTGATTCCCGTTGCCACGGTTGGAGTCAGTGATGCGTGGTTAAAATTGCGTCAAAAACTCAGCGCAACGAAATAACTACTAAAAACCGTTAATCACATATTTTATGCACTGACTTTCGGTGCAAACCATTACGAAATAAATTACACGAGGATGTAACGATGGAAGTAATTCTTCTTGAAAAAATAGCGAATTTAGGTAGTTTAGGCGATAAAGTCAGTATTAAAAATGGCTACGCGAGAAACTATTTGATTCCAAAAGGTAAAGCGGTTGTTGCAACAGCGAAAAAAATCGCGGAATTTGAAGTGCGTCGTGCAGAATTAGAAAAAATTGCCGCTGAAAAATTAGCGGCTGCACAAGCACGCGCTGATGCGTTAAGTAAATTGCACATTACCATCGAACACAAAGCTGGCGACGAAGGTCGTTTGTTTGGTTCAGTCGGTACACATGCGATTGCAGATGCAATTGTTAAAGCTGGCGTTCAAGTTGATAAAAGCGAAATTCGTTTGCCACACGGCACGATTCGTCATTTAGGCGATTTCGAAGTACATGTACATTTGCACGCTGATATTAACGCAGTTTGTGCTGTTCAAATCACTGCTGAGGCTTAATTTTCAGCACGAAAGGCGTGAAGTCTAACTTTACGCCTGACGGCTTCTTACTATGCGACGACTTTATTCGTTCCTTTTTTATTGCTCAATCCCCTTCGTTATTTCGCGTCTATTGTGGCGCAGTCTTAAAAATCCTGCTTATCGTCAACGTTGGTTAGAACGTTTTGGCTTTTATACACAAACTTATACACAAGATGTTATTTGGTTTCACGCTGTTTCAGTGGGTGAATGCGAGGCTTTGTTTCCACTGATTCATTTATTGCAATCGCACCAACTGCACCTTTCCATTTTGATTACAACCACTACACCAACAGGTTCTGCGCGTGTTAAAAATGTTTTAGGTGAGAGCGTACAACACGTTTATTTGCCTTACGATTTACCTGATGTCATTGCTCGTTTTTTGAAAACGTTTAAACCTAAAATTGCAGTGATTGTCGAAACCGAAATCTGGGCAAACCTTTATCATGCTTGTGCAGGAAAACAAATTCCTTTGTATTTAATTAACGCGCGATTGTCTGAAAAATCCGTGCGTGGTTATCAAAAAATTCCATCGTTAGTAATTCCTACGTTAAATACGATGACAAAGATTGCGACACAAACTGAAATGGATAAAGAACGTTTTATCGAAATTGGAGCAAATCCAAACACAGTGCAGAATTTAGGGAATATTAAATTCGACGTGATAATTTCAGACGATACTTTGAACCAAGGTTTCGCGTTAAAAACAGAGCTTTTTAAAAATCGTTTTGTTTTCTTAGCTGCCAGCACACACGAAGGCGAAGAAATTTTATTGTTCGATTGTTACAAAAAACTCAAATTACAAATTCCAGAATTATTGTTAGCCATTGCACCACGGCATCCAGAACGTTTTGCTGTTGTTGAAAACTTAGCCAAAAATGCCGGCTTAAATATCGTCACGCGCACGTCACAGCAATCGTGTACAAAAGAAACAGATATATTTTTAATCGATACGTTAGGCGAATTAAAATTATTTTACGCAACTGCTGACATAGCATTTGTGGGCGGAAGTTTAGTACCGATTGGCGGACATAATGTATTAGAACCCGCTGCCGTTGGCGTGCCTGTTTTATTTGGCTTAAAAATGCACAATTTCGCATTCATTGCTAAAAAAATGTTAGCCGCACAAGCAGCCATACAATGTAAAAATATCGCCGAATTAGAATCCCAAATCTCTGATTTGTATAACCAACCTGAATTACGAAATACATTAACTACAAACGCAAAGAAATTCGTTGCCCAAAATCAAGGCGCAACAGAGAAAATTTATAATTTATTAAACCTTGAATCTTTCACCTAAAAAACTATGACCCAAAAACTCTACATTCAAACCAACGGTTGCCAAATGAATGAATACGACTCGGATAAAATGCGAGACGTATTGCAAGCCTCGCACGGGTTTGAATTAACAGACGATCCTAAACTGGCTGATGTTTTGTTACTTAACACTTGTTCGATTCGTGAAAAAGCGCAGGAAAAAGTGTTTTCGGCGTTGGGAAAATGGCGAAAAATAAAAGATAAACGTCCTGATGTCATTATCGGTGTGGGCGGTTGCGTTGCCAGTCAAGAAGGGGCGGCGATTCAAAAACGTGCGCCGTATGTGGATATGGTTTTTGGCCCGCAGACATTGCACCGTTTGCCGCAATTACTCAACGAAGTTCGCCAACAACATAAACCGGTTGTCGATATTTCATTTCCTGAAATTGAAAAATTCGACAACATGCCCGAAGCTAAAGCCGATGGGGTAAAAGCGTTTGTGTCGGTGATGGAAGGTTGCAGTAAATATTGTACTTATTGCGTTGTGCCGTATACGCGCGGCGAGGAAATCAGTCGCCCATTGGATGATGTGTTGGCAGAAATTAAAGTGTTAGCCAAACAAGGCGTACGCGAAATCAACTTGTTAGGGCAAAACGTGAATGCCTATCGCGGTGAAATGGCGGATGGCGATATTGCCGATTTTTCGCTATTGCTTCATGCTGTAGCAGCAATTGAAGGTATTGACCGATTACGTTTTACCACCTCACACCCGATGGAATTTACTGACGAATTGATTGAAGCCTTTGCTGAAATTCCAAAACTGGTAAACCATCTGCATTTGCCTGTCCAAAGTGGCAGCAATACGATTCTACAAAAAATGAAACGTGGTCACGTTATCGCCGATTACAAAGAAATTATCCGAAAACTGCGTGCCGTGCGTCCTGATATTAGTTTATCGTCTGATTTCATCATTGGTTTTCCGGGTGAAACAGAGGTTGAATTTGAAGAAACGATGGCATTTATTGATGAAATCGGCTTTGATTTCTCATTCAGTTTTATTTACAGCGCACGCCCTGGAACTCCAGCCGCAGAATTCACCGATGATGTGCCGTTAGACGTTAAAAAATCGCGTTTAGAGAGTTTTCAAAATCGTATAAATGAAATGACAATGGTAATTTCAGAAGGCATGATTGGCAGCACGCAAACTGTATTAGTCGAAGGGCAATCGAAAAAGAATCCATTGCAAATGCAAGGTCGTACAGAAAACAATCGTGTGGTGAATTTTATTGGACATCCACGTTTAACTGGGCAATTTGTAAATATCGTAATTACCGAAGCGATGCCAAATTCATTGCGTGGGCGCATGATTGATTTAGCGGCGAGCGCGGCATGAGTTCTCAAGAATTGTTTTTATTGCCAGATGATAATGAGCGTTTGTTAAATTTTTGTGGGCAATGCGATGAGCATTTGCGCCATTTAGAAAAACGTTTAGGGGTGCAAATTGCCAATCGTGGCAATCATTTTCAAATTGATGGTGACGAAAATGTCGTTGCTGGTTGCAGTGCCGTCATGCAAACACTCTACACGGCAACAGAAAAAGATTTTTTAACACCAGAAATGGTGCATTTGGCGTTGCAAGAAGCCTCGATTGAAGTCAGTTTGCATCCTGAAACACACATGCCCGCACCGGTTGTAATTAAAACTAAACACGGTTTAATCAAAGGACGCGGCGCAAATCAAATTGGGTATTTGCAAAAAATCGTTACGCACGATGTAAATTTTGGCATTGGCCCTGCGGGAACGGGAAAAACGTATTTAGCCGTTGCTTGTGCGGTTAATGCGTTGCAAACAGAGCAAGTTCGCAAAATTATTTTGGTGCGTCCAGCCGTTGAAGCAGGTGAGAAATTGGGATTTTTGCCTGGTGATATGGCGCAAAAAGTTGATCCTTATTTACGACCTCTTTATGACGCACTGCATGAAATGCTCGGCATTGAGCGTGTTGAAAAAATGCTCGAAAAAGGCGTGATTGAAGTTGCTCCGCTCGCATTCATGAGGGGTAGAACGCTTAACAATGCCTTCATCATTCTCGACGAAGCGCAAAATACGACCGTTGAACAAATTAAAATGTTTTTAACACGACTTGGTTTTGGTTCAACAGCAGTGATTACTGGCGACATTACGCAAATCGATTTGCCGCACGAAAAAATGTCGGGCTTGCGTCATGTATTAAACGTTTTGCAAGAGATAGAAGGCATTAGTTTTACTTTTTTCAGTTACCGCGATGTTGTCCGCCATCCATTAGTGCAACGCATTGTCGAAGCCTACGATGCTTTTGATAAAAAACAAAATACGCCCGAATGAATATTATCGAAATTCAACGCATTTGCGTGACCGATTCACAACCAAATGACGAGCAATTAGAACGTTGGGTGAATACCGCTTTAGCCGATTTAAAAGAAGAGTTTGAGCTAGTAATTCGGGTTGTAGACGAAAATGAATCCGCGCAACTCAATGAAACGTACCGCCACAAACAAGGTGCAACAAATATTCTCAGTTTTCCGTTTGACGTTCCTGATGGTGTGGATTTAAATTTGCTGGGTGATTTAGTGATTTGTGCGCCGACTTTAGAACGTGAAGCCATGCAGCAAAATAAACCGTTGCAAAATCATTGGGCGCACATCGTAATTCACGGCACGTTGCATTTACTCGGTTACGACCATGTTGATGACGTGGATGCGCTCGAAATGGAAAATCAAGAAATTGCTTTATTACAGACATTATCAATTCCTAACCCTTATGAAGATGGTTCTGACTTATGAGTGACGAATACCCTCCCGCAACCCCACAAAAAACGTGGTTGGACAAACTTAGTCAATTATTAACGGGCGAACCGCAAGATATTGACGATTTATTAGAATTATTGCGCGAAGCAAAAGAACGCAGTTTGCTTGATACCGACGCATTATCGATGATTGAAGGCGTATTGCAAGTTTCGCAAATGCGCGTGCGTGACATCATGATTCCGCGTGTACAAATGATTGTCTTGCCCAAAGAAGCAACGTTGGAAAGCATTTTGCCACTCGTAATTGAATCGGGACATTCGCGCTATCCTGTGATTGACGGCGACAAAAGCAAAGTGATTGGTGTTTTGCTCACCAAAGATTTGTTGGTTAAAGTTTTTGAAAACAAAAACCTTACCGTTCAAGAAATTATGCGCTCCATTAGCATCGTGCCGGAAAGCAAACGCTTGAATGTTTTGCTTAAAGAATCGCGTACTAATGGAAATCACATGGCAGTTGTAGTGGATGAATACGGGCAAGCGGCGGGACTTGTCACCATTGAAGACGTGTTAGAACAAATCGTGGGGGATATTGAAGACGAACACGATGATCACGACGATGAAAATTATGTATTTCAACGCAGTGAAAGCGAATATATGTTGAAAGCGTTAATGCCGATGGATGAGTTCGACGAGTATTTCAACACACAATTAGCAACTGACGAATACGATACGATTGGCGGTTTTATCGTCGGTCAGCTTGAACACATGCCGCATAAAGGTGAAAGTCTCGAAGTGAATAATTTAAAATTTGAAGTCGTCAAAGCAGATAGTCGGCGTGTACATTTAATCAAACTCAAAAAGTTAAAATAACCAGAAGAATCGCTATGACACCGCCGAATCAATTTGTTACGCTGCAATTTATTAGTCGAACAGTAAAGCGTTTTTTGCCTAACTCTCAAGCTGTTTCACTCGCGATTATTTTGCTAGTTAGTTTCGTACTAATT
This sequence comes from uncultured Pseudomonadota bacterium, assembly GCA_903834465.1. Classification (GTDB taxonomy): domain Bacteria; phylum Pseudomonadota; class Gammaproteobacteria; order Methylococcales; family Methylomonadaceae; genus UBA10906. The sequence continues at coordinate 14,335 of CAILJB010000120.1, forward strand.
TATTCGCTGTCTGATTTATTGATGCCGGTTTTTGTGTCCATTGGAATTGCCTATTTACTCGAAGGCATTGTGCGTAAAGCCGAGCGATTCAATATGCCGCGTCTCGCTGCGGTATCATTGGTATTTTCATTATTCGTTACCTGCCTTGTTTTTTTACTGTTCATTTTAATTCCAATTATTTCGCAACAAGCAGTGGAATTAGTCCAACAAGTGCCTGACATTATCAGTCACGCACAAACGGGCATTATGCGTTTGCCAAAACTGTATCCGAAACTGATTTCTGAAAGCAAAATTCAAGAAATCTTATTCGTTGTGCAAAAAGAATTACTCGGTTATGGACAAAGCCTACTTTCTGTTTCAGCCGCATCTGTTGTCGGTTTAATTAGCGCGATGATTTATTTATTTCTCGTCCCGATGATGGTGTTTTTTCTGTTGAAAGATAAAGCGATTTTGATGACCTGGTTCATGCAATTTTTGCCTAAAGAACGTCATTTAAGCGTTCATGTTTGGCACGAAGTTGACACCCAAATTGGTAATTATGTGCGGGGGAAATTTGCGGAAGTGTTGATTTTATGTGCGGTTAGCTATGTGACTTATGCAGTGATGGGCTTGAATTACGCGCTATTATTAGCTGTTTTAATGGGGCTACAAGTTATTTTGCCTTACATTGGTGCAACACTGGTAACATTTCCTGTTTTAGGTGTGGCGTATTTCCAATCGGGTTTGACAAACGATGATTTTATGGCGATTGTGATTGCTTACGCAATTATTCAAGCCGTGGATGGCGTATTACTTGTGCCATTACTATTTTCAGAAGCCGTTAATTTACATGCGATTGCCATTATTGTGGCGATTTTATTTTTTGGCGGATTGTGGGGATTTTGGGGCGTATTTTTGGCGATTCCACTTGCGACCGTCGTCAAAGCGGTTTTAACTGCGTGGCCGCGTTTAGGCGAAACGCCACAATTTCAATAACAACCGCATCCTCCTCCACCCACTGCCCCGCCACCTGAAGCCGCTTCACGACTGCCATATTGATGCGTACGAAAGCTATTTTGCAACGGGAATGGCTCCAAACTCATTTCAACTTTCGCTAACGTGCCGCGTTCCCACGGCGATACGGTACTGCACGCTGTGAGTAGCAAGTAAAAAGCAAAAGATAACACACACATAAAACGACGCATTATTCTATTTTTCAGCAAGTAATTTAGCAATTTGCAGTTTCAATTCTTCCGTTTCATCTTCACGAAACCCTTTATGAATGTGACGAATCACACCATGTTTATCGATTAAATAAGAGGTTGGCATCGCTTCAACATTAAAACTTTTTGCACACTGTTCACCACCATGATTGGTAATTGTAAATTGTGACGGATGATGTGCTAGAAAAGCATGTGCATCGTCGATTTGTTCATCTAAATTTATTCCGACGATGTGCAAACCTTGCGCTCCAAATTCATGTGTCAACTGATTTAAAAAAGGAAACGATTGCAAACATGAACTACACCATGATGCCCAAAAATCGACATAAATCACTTTGCCACTGTATTCATGAAAATGCACTGGCGTATTATTCAATGAAGTCAGCACACAATCGGGCGAGTTTTCACCCACTGTCGCGGCATTTGTATTTGAGACAAAAACGATAATTAGTACACACTGCAATAAAAATTTTATTTTCATAATCAGCAATTCAGTTTATGGGAAGGATTTCTTCACCGTCTGTGTGTTCACCAAGACTATCGTAGCAATGTGCTTCAAACTCGTACGAAACGATTCCTGAACCATTCTTATCAACTAAAACGCTATATAGTCCATTTCCACCCGGAATCACTTGGTCACGGCTCCACCCGGCATCGCCGTTAATCGGATCGGTGAAATTCCCTACATAATTTCCTTTAATAACCTGTGCGCTCACTAACGGCGCACCAACTGCTGAATTATTTACAATGTGAAAATACAAACTGACTGTATCGGGATCAGAGCCACAATCTACATAATAATAATTAACTGTTGAAACGGGGGTATCTAATACGCCATCTAAAGTATGAGCAAATGTATTGAATGGCAATCCCGCTAACATCAAAAAAATAAAACGTTTCATCACTATTTCCTCGTGTTATTGGTTTTGCAGAATTTGAAAAGGCGACGTTTTTTCTTCGAGGTTGCTTGTATTCAAACAACTGTATTGAAAATGATAGGATTGCACTTTATTCGTAGGACTATTAACCATCACCGAATAATAGCCGTTTCCCCCACTTTGGTCATCATGCACATTTAAAACCTCGCCGATAGTATTCATTGCAACATGTCCTTTAATTACTTGAGCAGCTAAGTTTCCAGAAGAAACAGGAATCGTGGACGCGGCAGATGTCACGGCTGTTTTCGCTACAGCGGTTTTATTAGTGACTGTTATTTTCAATGAGTCCGTGTTGCCATTCGTTTTATCTTTAGCGCAGTTAATGAGGTACTTCACCGTTTTACTATTAGCTAGCGTTTTAGATATTGAGGCAACACCTGATTTACCTAGTATTGACGTGCCTACTGTGGCTTTACCAACCGTATTTAAACATTGATATTGGATAGTGTAAGTTTGCGCGGTTTTTAAAGTAAGGTTTGTACCGAATGTATCTAATGCCAAGGTGTATGCACCATCACCACCTTTGAGTGTCACATTTTTATTCGTGCCAGCAGCAATTCCAGAAGTCTGGGAAGTTAGTTTTAATTTAGTTAAGGTCGCATTCAAAACTTGTGGTAATGGCGCAGGCGTTCCGGTGGTAGAAATTGACGTAGTACCTTCAACTAATTGAAAATTTAAATGATCTGTATTACCCGCACAAGTAATTTTGAAATAATCAGTTGCACCATCTTCGTTGGTTAAATTTTGTGTGCCAGAATCTAATGCGAACGCACTTTCAAGTGTGTTCAATACAATAAATAACAAAGCCAGTTTTTGAACTATTTTGTTCATATTTGGAATCTCAAGATAAATAACGGTCGGTGCGTATTATCGCGTACTTTGGAAAAATTGTGCTTTGAAAATCAACACATTTCCAAAGTTAATTTAAAAACGAAAACGTATCGATAAATTACAACAAAGTTTCATTTAGCAAGTGTTGGCCAGTATAACGAACCGTTTGCACCAGCAGGGTATTTTGCCGCTGAAATGGGTAAGTATTTATCAATGTCATTGTTACTCGGTTCAATATAAACGGTGTCGTAATCCGTTGACTGATTACAAGCAATTTTGGTTGACATGACAGGGTTGCCACTGGCATCTTTAGTTCCCGTTGTCCAACCCGCAACCGTGCGATCAATCACTGTGCCTGTAGTTGCATTAAATCCTTTTGTACCTGGTAGCGGATTTTTTGCTAAATCACGATTAACAGTGATTGTTGGCCAATAAACAGGCGTTGCATCAGGATTAGGCATTGTTGTTGAATCGTTAAATTTAGTTGTCATGCTACCAATCCATACGTCAACACGACCAGAATCTTTATACGATGCTGCGCCTTTCGCACACCAATCAGCTACCGCAACACGAATTTTTAATGTTTTTGCACACGATATCGGTTGAAATTGGAATGCACCAATCCCGAATGGTGCAAAACCTGTTTGAGTAATTGTGTCACCCGCCGCAGTTTTTGCTGTTTCTAATAACGCTGAACCACTATAAGGCGATGTACCACTCCAACTTTGCCAACCACGAATCGCACCATTACCATCAACGATAGGAATGTTATTAGCAAACATTACTCCCCCCGTGTTTATTAGCGATAAACCCATAGTCAAAGGCAAGCCATTTGATGATGTACCAGCTTGGACAAGATGTGCTGATAAGTCAGAAAGTATATCCCCTGCGGCACTGTTACTTGGATCATCTCCCGGATCTGTGTAGACAACGGGAGCGTTCGAAGATTTAGTGCCTCGCATAATAACATCACTAAAATTAGTTGAATTTGGAAAAACTACACTCAATGCAATTACATCTTTGTAGGGCGCACCATTATCTTCGCCGCCAACATTTGTGTTACAGCCGTGATTGATTGCAACAGCATTCCACGTTGCAACTGCCCCTTCGGTAATTTGATCTTTAAAATTAGCATGAGCATAGGCAAGTTGCGTTGTCCCTGCAAGCAAAGCAACTGATGAACAAAACATTAAAATTCTGGGGTTCATATATGATATTTATTTTTAAAATAAGTAAAAATACTATTCCATTGAATTTTCGGACTATTTTGATTAAGAAAATACAATGGAATAGCCGAAATATCGACACACTCTATCGGTTTCAAAAAACAAAAGCGTGTCGACATTTCACGAAATGCAATCAGTCACGGATTACATTAAAAAACGAACTCTCTTACTTGGCTGGTGTTGGCCAATACAATGCACCATTTGCACCAGCAGGGTATTTTGCTGGTGAAATTGGTAAGTATTTGTCGATGTCATTGTTACTAGGTTCGATATAAACGGTGTCGTAATCAGTTGCTTGATCACAAGCAATTTTGCTTGACGTGACAGGATTGCCACTCGCGTCTTTAGCGCCAGTAGACCAACCTGCAACGGTGCGATCAATTACAGTCCCCGTGCTTGCATTAAATCCTTTCGTACCGGGTAATGGATTTTTTGCTAAGTCACGATTGACGGTGATGGTTGGCCAATAGATAGGCGTTGCATTAACATTAGGCATCGTTACCGGATCGTTAAATTTGCTCGTCATGCTACCAATCCATACGTCAACACGACCTGGATCTGTATAAGATGCCGCGCCTTTTCCACACCAGTTCGCTACCGCAACACGGATTTTTAATGTTTTTGCACACGATGTTGGTTGAAATTGAAAGGCTCCAATACCAAATGGTGCGAGACCGGTCTCACTAATGTCAGCACCTGATGCCGTTTTAGCTGTTTCTAACAACGCAGGACCATTGTAAGGCGATGTACCACTCCAACTTTGCCAACCACGAATCGCACCATTACCATCTGCAAGAGGAATGTTATTTGCGAAGATTGTCCCACCTGTATTTATCAATCCCAACCCCATTGTCAAAGGCAATCCGCTTGATGTTGTACCTGCTTGAACAAGATATGCTGATAAATCAGGAAGTTCATCTTCCACACCTGTTGTAAAACCTGCAACAGCGGGTGTTTTCACAGAACCATCCGTATTTAAAACAGCTGCGACACCAGCAGCCCCCTTACTACCACGCATAATAACATCGCTAAAATTTGAAGAATTCGGGAAAACAGCACTGAATGCAATCACATCTTTATGAGGCACACCATTGCCTTCGCCACCAACGTTAGTATTGCAACCATGTGTGATTTTAACTGCATTCCATGTGGCAACAGTTCCTTCAGTGATGGGATCTTTAAAGCCCGCATGTGCGTGTGCGAGTTGCGCGGTACCTACTAATAAGGCTAGTGACGTTAATGTTTTTAGCATTGTGTTCATTTTTTATCCTAAACAAAGTTATTTTTAATACTAACAGTAAAGTAACAAATTCAAGTTTCAAAAAACTTAAAGTGTTATCGCTTTTTAGCAGAATGCACGCCAGCTTATTTATTTAAATTTAACTAATTGAAATAAATAACTTAAATTAAAATAAATGATTATTAAATGTCCAAAATAAACCGACTTAAAAATGAAAAGTGTGTGATATACCATAATAAAAATTAAAATTGTGTGATATAACTCAACGCACATTCACTCAACATAGAACATAATAAGCAACCTACTGCAAATATATAAATCCGATAACGTTAAGGGGGAGAATCTATGAAAAAATTAACTAAAGTAATCATTAACGGCGTATTAGTTTTTGCAATGCAAAATACAACAATAGCAGAACCTACTGCTGTCGCCGAAAAATCTAATCCAGATGAAGTTCGTCTTTTAAAAAGTACGATTTCAGATTTAGAAGAGCGAGTGAGTCGATTAGAAAGGTTATTAAAATTACCAAATGCACCACAGCCTGAAGTAGAAAAAGTTGACCCTAAATCGGGTTGGAAATATAGAAAATTTTGGTTGCAACTCAAAGAAGGAATGACCGCTACTCAAGTTGAATCTATCTTAGGACATCCGACAAGAATTGATGATATGGGAGGAGGATTTCAAAAATTCTTTTATTGGGGAGAGTTACCTACAGGCGCAATTAGTGGTTACATTGAAATTTATGAAAATGGCGTTTATAAAGTCTATATTCCAACATTTCGTGAATAATCTGTTACGAAATGCACCCTTTATTTTAAAATTGATTAAATTTTTAGGAATACTCATGAAAAATAGAAGAAACATAGCCTTAACGTTACTAAGTACCTTATTTTTAGTAATCTTACCAACGCATTCACAAGCTGATTCTTGTTCTGATATAAAAGAACAATATTGGAATTGTGTCCGTGCGTCTATGAACAATCAATCATGCGGGGCGAATGTCTCAATTCCACCTGAATGTTTAAAATCTGGTGCTGAGATAATACAAAATTATAATTCCTCTGAACCGGCATCAAGTTTTTTTGGCACACAAAAAGAATCCACGCCGTTTGTGTATCAACCCGATTCCGATCTCCCGCCCAAAAAACCTGTTAAAGTAATAAACATAAAGCCTACAAATGGCAAAATTTACCTTGAAACGGAAGAAGATGTAAATCAATATACCACAAAAATTAAGGATGATTTGTCTGAAGCGATTAAAGAGGGCAAAAGGATTCGTCTACAATTTCAATAAAACATTGAGTAGTGGTTTTTTAATCAAAAATTTGGCGACAATTTACTTTATCCTAAAGTAGCGAAAAACCTCGCCGTTCAGGGCGAGGATGTAAGCGGCTCAATTCGACCGCCTTCACAGTGGCGATATTCTTCGTATTTGTGCTAATATCGCTACCAGTTAGTAGAGACTTCAAATCTATATCAGC
>CAILJB010000121.1 GCA_903834465.1 uncultured Pseudomonadota bacterium
CCTACTGAGCTATATGAGCTTTTCTTATTCACTGAACTGGAGCGGGTGATGGGAATCGAACCCACGTGATCAGCTTGGAAGGCTGGAGTTCTACCATTGAACTACACCCGCTGGAATATATTTGGTGGAGGGGGGAGGATTCGAACCTCCGAAGGTAGAACCGGCAGATTTACAGTCTGATCCCTTTGGCCGCTCGGGAACCCCTCCTGAGCATCTTAATATTATGTTTGACTAAAATAACTTTGTCAACAATTAACTTATTTTTATTGCATTTAACTTATTCATTACTTTTGAAATATCGCCCAAAACTATTTCTTCAATATGATTACTAGCCTCGACATAAGCCGTAAATATTTGTTCACTATCAGATTTACTGGGTGCTGACAAAACATAGTTGGCAACTTGTGCGCTCGATTTTGGACGATCAATGCCAATTCGCAAGCGATAAAAATCACTACTATTCAAATGTGCAACAATATCTTTTAGACCGTTATGACCGCCATGACCGCCGCCTTTTTTTAACTTAATAACGCCAGTCCCAAAATCAAGCTCGTCATGTACCACCAAAATTTCATCAGGACTTATCTTGTGATAGCGCGACAAATTTCCTACCGCTTGACCGCTACGATTCATAAAAGTCATTGGTTTTAATAACCGAACGGACGAGTTACCGATATTGATTAGCGCAACGTGTCCATTAAAACGCGGTTCATTAAGCCATGAGCCATGATAGGTTGCCAATAAATGGTCTAAAAACAAAAACCCAGCATTATGCCGGGTTTTTTCGTATTCCTGACCCGGATTTCCCAGACCAACAATTAACTTAATCACAATAAAATTTAGTCTTCAGCTGCGGTTTTCGATGCGAGCATAGAAACCACTGGCAAATCGTGATCTGCGCCGTGTGTCAATTCAACAATTTGCACGCCAACTGGCAATTTTAATTCTGACAAATGAATTGAGTGTCCCACGTCAAGGGTTGCTAAATCAACTTCAATAAAATCAGGTAATGATGCGGGTAAGCACAAAACCTCAACATCAGCCATTGAGTGCGTTGCAACACCGCCTCTTTTACCGCCAATTCCTGTGTGTTCATTGATAAAATGCAATGGCACATGAACTTTGATACGATCAGCTAAATTGATGCGTAAAAAATCAAGATGTAAAACCCGCGGTTTTGCTGGATGACGTTGCACACCTTTTAAAATTGCTTTTTCAGTTTTGCCATCAATTGTCACATCAAGAATGTGCGAATAAACTTCCTCATGTGCTAAATGTTTTAACACTTCGTTATGACTCAACGACAACATTTGCGGCTCGCCATGACCATAAATCACTGCGGGAACATTACCGGCGCGGCGAATTCTTCTCGCTTCAGATTTACCTGTTTCTTGACGAGTTTCTGCAACAAATTCAAATACATTAGACATTTCAATTACCTTGTGCTTTTAGCACGTTATTATATTTTTAATCCACATACATCGAACTGACGGATTCGCCAGCCGAAATGCGCCTAATTGTTTCCGCAAGCATTTCTGCCACACTTAACTGCCGAATTCGACCTAAATCTGTAGCCGCTTGACTAAGTGGAATGGTATCAGTCACGACTAACTCATCGAGTTCTGAATGACTTAAATTTGTCAACGCTGCCCCCGATAAAACGGCATGCGTGCAATAAGCAACGACTTTAATCGCGCCATGTTTTTTTAATGCACTCGCTGCGTGACAAAGCGTACCAGCCGTATCGACTAAATCGTCAACCAGAATACAAGTTCGACCCGACACGTCACCGATGATGTGCATAACTTCAGAAACATTTGCTTTTGGGCGACGCTTATCAATAATCGCTAAATCGGCATCACCTAAACGTTTTGCCAAGGCTCTAGCCCTAACAACACCACCTACATCGGGTGAAACGACAATCAAATTTTGATACTGTTGCCGCCAAATATCACCGAGTAAAAGCGGCGATGAATAGACGTTATCGACAGGAATATCAAAAAAACCTTGAATCTGATCTGCATGTAAGTCGATTGTCAATACGCTATTTGCACCGGCTTGTTCAATCATTTTAGCCACTAATTTAGCACTGATTGACACACGCGCAGAGCGAGTTCTACGGTCTTGCCTTGCGTAACCATAATATGGCATAACAGCCGTTATTTTTGATGCTGAAGCCCGTTTGAGCGCATCAATCATAACCAGCAATTCCATCAAATTTTCATTGGTTGGCGAGCAAGTCGGTTGAATGACGAAAATTTCTTTACCGCGTACATTTTCTTCGACTTCAAACGCAATTTCACCGTCGCTAAACCTGCCGACAGTTGCCATACCAAGACGCATATTGAGTTTTTTTACTATGCCTTCAGACAAAGCTAGATTAGCATTCCCAGAAAACACCATTAGATTGGTGTCACTCATTCAAACACTCCTGAATGGATTAAGCGTAGTAGAGATATTTGGCTGGGTCGCAAGGATTCGAACCTTGGTATGCGGAGATCAAAACCCCGTGCCTTACCGCTTGGCGACGACCCAATTTTAGTTTTTGCAACTCTTCAAGAGAGTTAAACAAATAAAGGTGATTTGTTACAACTTTTGGTGAGATAGGTTTGCCACTTATCCTTAAGTGTAAGCTCTGCCTCAATGGCAAGACTTTCAGAATCGAACAGTGCAAATACGCACGCCCCTGTTCCTGTTAATCTTGCTTCAGAAAAAACACTCAAATCACATAATGCTTTTTCAATTGCTTCATAATGCTTACAAACCACGTCAAGACAATCATTTCCTGTTTGCCCTGCGTTGAATTCGTCTATTGTTATCGATTTGCTATCGCGTGTCAAATCTTTCGCGCAAAAAATTTCTTTTGTGTTGACATGACAATCCGGTTTTATAATCAAAACCCATTGTTCTGGAACGATTATTTGTTTTAATTTTTCACCAACACCTTCCGCCCATGCTGCGTATCCAAACACAAATACCGGCACATCTGCACCTAACAAAAGTCCAAGTTCCATCAATTTTTCTGGCGATAATTGTAAATTCCATAATTGATTTAAAACCACCAACGTCGTCGCGGCATCTGAACTACCGCCACCTAAACCGCCACCCATCGGTAGATTTTTTTCTAATCGAATTCGCACGCCGCCCGTATAACCTGTTTCGCGTTTTAGCAAATGGGCAGCTTTCACAATCAAATTATCCGCATCGGCAACCTCTGAAATGCTATCTTCAAGAATTACGTCATGCGTATCGTTTGGCAAAAATGTCAGCCAATCGCACAATTCCACAAATTGAAACACCGTTTGTAATAAGTGATAACCATCTTCGCGCTGCCCGACAATACGCAGCATCAAATTTAATTTCGCAGGTGCAGGGTATTTTTTACCCCATTCGTAAGTTTTATTTAATTCGTTTATCATCTAACATCCATTGATCAATAAAAAGTTTTAGCTTCACTGATTCATTTGTCACGGTCATATTTTGCGGTAACACATAACCATTGACGGGTTGCATTGTTTTGTATTGATTACGCCAGCCAGCTTGTTCAAAGCCTTTATCAATTGCAATCACCGGTTGAGATTTCTCTGGCACACCGACTACCCAATAGCGCAACGATGTCACTGGCACAAATAATCCAACTTCTTGATTGATAAATTTTTCTGGATTGGTTGATGTTTTCACATCACCACCGCCACGATCAATCGTCACACCGGTCGAGTTTAATTGAATCGTTACCGCACCCTGCCCTAATGGTCCTGATAATTTAATCAAATCCTCTTCGGGCGAATGTTCCCAATTGATATTTGCCTGCGCGACATCACTTTTACTGACAATGGCAATACGTCCTTCAAAGCCCCAACGTTCTAGCGCATACAATTCACTTTGTGCGCTAGTAGGTTGATACGCTATTTCGGGTGTAGTCGTCATCATAGAACACGCAGGCAATAACAACACGCCCGTTAATAACCATATTTTTTTCACGTTGTGACCTTATTCACTACTGTCTAACAATCGTTTTTTGAAATCGAGCAAATCTGAGTCTTCCGGTGCCGCTTTTAATGCGGTCTCGAATAATTGTCGCGCATCGTCTTTGCGTCCCATCGTCCAAAGCACTTCGCATAAATGCGCGGCAATTTCACCACTATTTTGTTTATCATAAGCAGTTTGCAAATATTTCACTGCTTGCAAATGATTTCCTAACTTAAACTGCAACCAACCAAAACTGTCCATTATCGCTGGTTCATTGGGCTGTATCTTAATCGCACGTTGCAAATATTTTTCCGCATCATGATAACGTTTGGAATCGTTTAACAATGTATAACCTAACGCATTCAAGGCTTCGGCATCGTTTGGATATTTAGTGATGATTTTTTTCAAATCTGATTCCAGCACATCTAATTTACCTAAATGTTCGGCAATTAACGCGCGGGTATAAAGCAAATCTTTTTCTTCAGGTAACTGTAATAACGTTTCACTCAACAAACTAAATGCTTTTTCGTATTGATTTTGTTGGTTGTACAAACTCGCTTGCATTAACACCAGCCGCAATTTCTGTTGTGGAAAATTTTTCACTAATTTTTCTAAACGCGCATCCACATCATCATATTTACGTTCTTTTGCTAGCAGGTTAATTGCGGAAATACCTGCATCAAACGTAAAAGAGCTGTCGTTCACTTTATCAAACAGTGCAACGGCTGCTGCGGCGTTATTACGTTTTTCTTCGATTTTTCCCAGATAAAAACTCGCTTGAGAAGTCCATTCTGGTTGTTCAGAAAGTGTTTTTAAAATCGTTTCCGCATTGGCATCACGATTAAGCTGCAAATTGATTAACGCAAGAGCAATATAATTTTCGCCATCTTTTGGACTTTGGGTAATTAACGCTTGATAAAGTTCAGCGGCAGGTTCGTATTCCGCATTTTTAATCAGCGTTTGCGCGAGTAATTTTTTGAATGCTGGATTATTTGGATGTTTTAAAATTGCCACATTCAACAACGATTTGGCACGAGTTAAATCATTTGCCATGACGGCTAATTGCGACTGAATGACCAACGGGTGTTCCCAATCGGGCTGCAATGCCAGCGTTTGCTCAATTTTCTTTTCGGCTTGCGCGTTATTTTTCATTTGCATCGACAGCAACGATTGCACAAAATAAATCACGGCTTTGTTGCTCGTTGTTTTACCTGATAATGTTTCCAGTGCATCGTAAATAAATTTTTCTTTACCTTCTTTTTGTAAAATACTGCTCAATTCTAATAACGCATTTTCAAAATTTTCAGGTTCAGCCGTCAGCAACGCATTTAATTCTTTAACTGCTGCGGTTTTATCTTTGCCACGCAACGCAGATAAAGCGGCAACTTTTCGAGCCGTTACGTTTTTAGGTTCTTGATTAACCCATGCGGAAACTGCATCTGTAGTTTTGCGGGAATCTTTAATTTGCAACGCTAATTTTGCTGCTTGTTCCGCAAACTTTGGATCATGAACCCGTTTAGTAAGTTCCATATAGGCTTCATACGCTAAACTATACTGTTGGCGTTGCACGGCTAATTCTGCGGCTAAAAGTAAATACATCACATCAGGATCTATTGCCGTTTTAACTTCAGCAGATGGCAGCTTTGATTTAATGGATTTAGATTCGTCAGCATCAGGGGTTTCAGCAGGCGAAACAACTTCAGGCGTTGCCGCGTCTTGTGGGGATAATTTTTCAGATTCAATGGCACAACTGCCTAATAAAATAACGCTGATAAAAGATAAAAATGGTAGCTTTAACACGCTTGTTCCTAGTTCGTGACCTAATATAAGTTTGTTTAATAGCGTAGCAGAAAAATCCGCCGAATTAGAGTGCTGTTTTTTACAGTTGGATAACACCGCTATATTTCTTAGAATAGCAACATCATACAGACGTTAAAGCCTAAGGTAAAAAGTGCGTTCTAATGTTACCTTATGGCTTTGGCTTGTTTTCATCTACGACGAATTCGAATGACTCTTCTTGCCCTTGGCATCAATTATAACACTGCACCCGTTGCTATTCGTGAACGACTGGCGTTTCCCGCAGACGTTTTGCCAAACGCTTTGCAGGATTTGCTGCGTCTGAGCGAAATCAGTGAGGCGGCAATCTTATCGACTTGCAATCGTACTGAATTTTATTGCCGAACGAAATCGGGTAATCAAAATTTGTTAATTGATTGGATTGCCGAGCATAAACAGCTTGCGGTGCGTGATTTAACGCCTTATTTGTACTGTCACACTGATAGCGAGTTAATTCGGCACATGTTTCGTGTGGCGTGTGGTTTAGATTCCATGATTTTGGGAGAACCGCAAATTCTGGGACAAATGAAAACTGCCTATCAAACCGCGTGTGATGCGGGAACGATGGGGAAATTGCTCGGTAAATTGTTTCAACACACGTTTACTGCCGCCAAAAAAGTACGCACTGATACGGCAATTGGTTCGAGTCCGGTTTCTGTGGCATTTGCCGCCGTGCAACTCGCACAACAAATTTTCGATAAACTCAGCGAACAAACGGCTTTGCTTATCGGCGCAGGTGAAACCATTGAACTCACCGCGCGGCATTTAAGTCAACAAGGTATTGGGCGCATTATTATTGCTAATCGAACGTTTGACAAAGCTCATGCGCTCGCCGAACAATTCAACGGTTACGCAATTAGTTTGGCAGAAATGCCTAATCATTTAGCTGAAGCGGATATTGTGATTTCTTCGACAGCGAGTCAATTGCCGATTTTAGGTAAAGGGCGCGTGGAAAGTGCCTTGAAAAAACGCAAACGTAAACCCATGTTTATGGTTGATTTAGCCGTGCCGCGTGACATCGAAGCCGAAGTTGAGCAATTAGCTGACGTGTATTTATATACCGTCGATGATTTGCAATACACAATTGAACAAAATATGAATTCGCGTCGTCAAGCCGCCGAACAAGCCGAAGAAATTATCGATACGCAAGTCGATTATTTTCTCGCATGGTTACGCGCTCAAGGCGCACAATCATTGATTAAAAATTATCGCTCACAAGCAGAAGTATTCCGTGATGACGCATTGCAAAAGGCTTTAACGTCCTTAAATAATGGCACGTCTGCCGAAGTGGCATTGCAACGTTTAGCTCACACATTAACCAATAAACTTATTCACACGCCCAGTACGCAATTGCGCGTGGCAGCAGAAAATGAACGCCATGATTTACTCGCGGCGGCATTAGAAATTTTCCAACTTAATCCATCTCAATAATGAAACCATCGATAGAACAAAAATTACAAAATCTTTGCGAACGACACGACGAAATCTCGGCGTTACTTTCCGAACCTGAAACACAAAGCAATCAAAATAAATTTCGTACATTGAGCCAAGAATACGCGCAAATCAGTCCGTTAGTGGATTGTTACAAACGCTACGAACAACTTTTAGAAGCGTTAGCCGCTGCAAAAGAAATGGCAAACGACAGCGATCCTGAAATGCGTGAACTCGCCAAAGACGAAATTTCTGACGCGCAAAATCAAATCGAAGCCTTAGAAACAGAATTGCAAGTATTGCTATTACCCAAAGACCCTAACGACACACGCAATATTTTCTTAGAGGTTCGCGCCGGAACTGGCGGCGATGAAGCCGCAATTTTCTCAGGTGATTTAGCACGAATGTACCAACGTTTTGCCGAGAAAAAAGGCTGGCAAACCGAAATTATTAACGAAAGCGAAGGCGAACACGGCGGTTATAAAGAAATTATTTTGCGTGTATCAGGACGTGACGTGTATTCGCAATTGAAATTTGAATCCGGCACACACCGCGTGCAACGTGTGCCAGAAACCGAATCACAAGGACGTATTCATACGTCAGCGTGTACAGTTGCCATCATGCCTGAAGTCGAAGAAATTGATTCCATTGACATCAATCCGGCGGATTTAAAAGTCGATACATTTCGTGCATCAGGCGCAGGTGGTCAGCATATTAACAAAACCGAATCTGCCATTCGCATTACGCACATTCCGACAGGAACGATTGTGGAATGCCAAGATGAACGCTCTCAACATAAAAATCGGGCGCGTGCCATGTCCTTACTCGCGTCACGCATCCTTTCAGCAAAACAAGAAAAACAACATTCTGAACAATCGTCATTGCGTAAATTACAAGTTGGTAGCGGCGACCGTTCAGAGCGAATTCGTACTTACAATTATCCGCAAGGGCGTTTAACCGACCACAGAATTAACTTAACACTCTATAAACTCGATGACATTATGCAAGGCGGTTTAGAACAAGTGATTCAACCGTTAATTAGCGAACATCAAGCGGAATTGTTGACGCAATTAGGCGATGACTAATACTTATGATTAGCTACATTATTCGCCGTTTTCTTTATGCGATACCGTTATTGATTGCGGTGAATATTTTAACTTTTACGCTATTTTTTGTGGTCAACAGTCCAGACGACATGGCGCGTATGCAATTGGGGCAAAAACATGTTACGCAACAAGCGGTGCAAAATTGGAAACAACAACATGGCTACGATAAACCGCTGTTATGGAATACGGATGCACAAGGCAGCGACCACTTCACACAAACGATTTTTTACAGTAAATCAGTTGGTTTAATGCTATTTCGGTTCGGTATTTCTGACAGCGGACGCAATATTGGTGCAGATATTCAAGAACGCGCCATGCCGAGTTTAGCACTAGCTTTGCCAACATTATTGATTGGTTTAATAGTTAATATCTCAGCGGCGTTACTCATGGTGTTATTTCAACGGCATGTTTTTGAAAAAATCGGCATCGTATTGTGTGTGATGCTAATGTCGATTTCGTCGCTGTTTTACATTATCAGTGGGCAATTTTTCATCGCAAAAATCTTAAAGCTCGTCCCGATTTCTGGTTACGACTACGGTTTTGCGGCGATTAAATTTCTGATTTTACCTGTTTTGATTGGCGTATTTACCGGCATAGGTTCTGGCGTTCGCTGGTATCAAACATTATTTTTAGAAGAAGCTGAAAAAGATTATGTCCGCACCGCTCGCGCTAAAGGCTTAACCGAAACACAAACCTTATTTCGTCACGTTTTGCCCAATGCGATGATTCCCATTTTGACTGGCGTAGTCGTGATTTTACCGCTACTTTTTATGGGCAGTTTAATCATGGAATCGTTTTTCGGGATTCCAGGTTTAGGCAGTTACACTATTGATGCCATTAGCAGCCAAGATTTTGCCATTGTTCGGGCGATGGTGTTTTTAGGTTCAGTGCTATACATTTTAGGACTGTTACTGACCGATATTTCTTACACGTTGGTCGATCCGCGTGTGCGTTTAACTTAATTATTTAAAACAATATGAACCGACTCAAAACAAAAATTCGCGATATTCCTGATTTCCCCAAAAAAGGAATTATTTTTAAAGACATTACGCCATTAGTGAAAGACCCTGCGGCATTAAAACTCGCCGTGCATCAACTGATTCAACCTTTTTTAGGCAATGATATTAACGTGATTGCAGGCATGGAAGCACGCGGTTTTATTTTTGGTAGTTTAGTCGCTTGGGAAATGGGCTTACCGTTTGTGCCGCTCAGAAAACCCAATAAATTACCGTATGATGTGCAAAGCGTGTCTTATGATTTAGAATACGGCTCGGCAACATTAGAAGCGCATATCGATGCCTTTGAAACTGGCGATAAAGTGTTGCTCATTGACGATTTACTTGCCACGGGCGGCACAGCAAAAGCAAGTTGTGAATTAGTCGAAAAACTCGGCGCAACCGTTGAAGCGTTGGCGTTTGTAGTAGAATTAGATTTCTTAAATGGACGCGAAAAATTAGCCGGTTATAACGTACATTCTCTGTTACATTTTTAATTATGGTGACATATCCGGAAAAACTTATCGATTACGCAAACATTTGCGAAAAAATTAACTTTGTATAGCTCCATAAGCGATGATGTCTTCTAATTGTCTTTTATACACCTGCTCATTTTCTTCTAATTCTTTGCGTTGCGAAATGTCGTTTAGAATGCCGACAAATAAATGCTCATCATCAACTATCACTTCAGAAACGGCTAAATCAGCAGGAAAAGTTGTTTTATCTTTCCTCATACAAACTACTTCACGTCCCATCCCGATAACACCTGAATTATGCGTAGTTAAATAATTAGAAATATAGGAATCATGCTGAGAATGAAAAGGCTCAGGCATCAAAACATTGACGTTTTTACCCAAAATCTCATCTACTGTGTAACCAAACATTTTCGAAGCGGCGACATTGAAAAAACAAACAATCCCCCGGCGGTCAATTTGCACAACCCCTACCATGATATTTTCGAGAATGGCACGCATGATTTGAGGATTTGAATAAACTTTTTCGTTGTATGAAGACATAGATGGTATGACAAGTTGGTTATTGAAAAAAGTGCAAAAAAATCACTCAGCTGAGTCATTATAGATGCGATACTGTGATTTTCAATAGTTCGCACTGGTTATTTATCGCCTTAATTAGGTCAATCAATTATTTCTGATAAGAATGAAAAATAAGCAACAAAAGCAAAAACTGTCACATTCTGTGCATTCACGACTAAAAATTGCATTTGAAATGTATGAACGAGGTCAAGTTGAACAAGCTGAAGTAATTTATACGAAAATATTGCAATCTCACGAACAAAATTTTGAAGCCTTACAAATGCTGGCAACAATTGCCCTGCAAAAAAATAACGTCACATTAGCCGTTGAATTATTTAATCGAGCCATTGCCGTGAAATCAGATTGTGTCGAAGTTTTTTACAATCGTGGTATTGCGTTATTTTATTTAGGACGCAACGAAGCGGCTTTAGAAAGTTACAATCAAGCACTCATGATTAAACCTGATTATGCCGAGGCTCTGAATAATCGAGGAATTGTTTTAGAAAGCTTGGCACGTCATGAAGAAGCTCTAAAAAGTTATAATCACGCTCTTACTTTCAATCCAGTAAATGCCAAAACGTATTACAATCGTGGCATTACATTACGCAAATTGAAGCGTCATACAGAAGCCTTGGAAAGTTATCATCAAGCCCTTGCCATCAATCCATATTATCCAGAAGCTCTTTATAATCGAGGAATGGTTTTTGCCGATTTAAAAGACCACGAAAAGGCGTTAGAAAGTTATCATCAAGCGCAATGCCTTAACCCTGATTATGCTCAGGCACATTGGAATGAGGGCTTGTGTCGATTATTACTCGGTGATTTTGAATTGGGATGGCAAAAATATGAATGGCGATGGAAAAATGAATTTTTCAAACCAGAATTGAGAAATTTTCAACAATCGCTTTGGCTTGGAAAAGAAAATATCGAAAATAAAACGCTACTTTTACATAGCGAACAAGGACTTGGCGATACGATTCAATTTTGTCGATATGTTAAAAAAGTCAAAGAGCTGGGCGTAAAAGTGATAGTTGAAGTACAAGCCCCACTAAAAACGCTTTTGCAAAATTTAGAAGGAGTTTCAATTATTTTAAGTAAAGGCGAAGCGTTGCCAGATTTTGATTACCATTGCCCGTTGATGAGTTTACCGCTTGTGTTTAAAACCAATATCCACAATATCGAAAGCGTTAAATATTTAAAAAGTGATTCTGCAAAAACAGAAATATGGAAATCCAAATTAAATCTAACTCAAAAATTAAAAGTGGGCATCGTTTGGCGAGGCAATGCCAAACATCAAAATGATTTAAATCGCTCTATTCCTTTAGAAAAATTCACCGTGTTATTGGCTAATGTCAACGCGGATTTTTATTGTTTACAAAAAGAATTAAGCTCAACAGAGGAATCCATATTGACACAAACTAATATTCCATTCTTAGGTAACGAATTGAACGATTTTAGTGATACGGCTGCTTTGATTGAATTGATGGATGTAATCATCTCCGTTGATACAAGTGTTGCACATTTAGCTGGCGCGATGGGTAAAAAAGTTTGGATACTTTTAGCATTTAATTCGGATTGGCGTTGGCTACTCGATAGAAATGATAGTCCGTGGTATGAATCGGCAAAATTATTTAGGCAAGATGAAACGCAAGATTGGGCAAATGTGATGACTGTTGTAAACCACGAACTGAAAAAATTATATGAATAAACTTAAATTCGAAGAACACGATTTAACCACCATTGCATCGCACTGTACCATCGCACGCAAAACGATTGATGAAATACCACAAATGATTCAAGCGGCGACTGCCGATGAAAATAGTGGCAATATGTTTATGCGTATGTTTTATATCGCGTCTATGCTTGACCAAAATGCGCTGGCTTTTGATATGCAATCCAACGCATTGGAACATAGCTGTATTTATCGCGTGAGCAGTCCGCCTATACCGAAAATACGCTTACTTGCGATGATGGGCGCGGGTAATATGTTAGACAATACACCGCTGGATTTTCTTATTGAACACAGCGACATCCAACTTGATTTACTTTATATCTCACCCGAAAAAGATTTACCTGATTCAATACCTGAACATGATGTTGTCTTTGTTGCGCTGGCTGAATCCGATAAAAATAATCCTACGCTCAAAAAAATCGCAGACCACCTTCTTTTTTGGCCGCGTCCTTATATCAATCATCCCGAAAACATTATGAATTGTGCGCGACATAGAATTCCGCACATATTGCAAAATATCCCAAAACTCGTGGTGCCACAAACATATCGCGTGCAGCGACAACAATTAAATGAATTCACCTTGCCCATCACAATCAGACCGATTGATACACATGGCGGTGAAGGATTTGAAAAACTGAATAGTATTGAAGAATTGCATCGCTATTTAGAAATTTATGCTGAAAATGAGGCGTTTTATATTTCTCAATTCATCGACTATATTAGCGACGACAACTATTACCGAAAATTTAGAATCGCGCTCATTGACCGAAAACCGTTTATATGTCATCTCGCTATTTCTGAAAATTGGATAGTGCATTATGCGTCGTCAGGAATGGCATTAAGTGAGCAGAAACGCGCCGAAGAACAAAGCGTAATGGAAAATTTTGACCAAAATTTTGCACGAAGACATCACGAAGCGTTATTCACAATTGCCGAGCGGCTTAAACTGAATTATGTGGTTATCGATTGTGCTGAAACTCAAAATGGAGATTTATTGTTATTTGAAGCAGATCCACGATGCTGGATACATGCCACGGATTCTATCGATATTTTTCCGTACAAACCCGCAATGATGCAAAAAGCCTTTGATGCGTTTAGGTCGTTGCTGCTCAAAAAAATGTCCTAATGCCTGCAATTCCCTGCCCGCCAAAATGGTTTGCCATTTGTAAATCCGTTTTACTGACACCACCTAACGCATAAACAGGAATATTGCATTCTGCCACCCATTTTGAAAATACATCCCAACCTAACGGTTCAACATCTGGATGCGTTTGGGTTGTTAGAACTGGCGCAAGCACCACAAAATCGACCCCAATTTTTTCAGCATGTTTTAATTCTGACAGATTGTGACAAGACGCACTCAACCAGCGTAAATTTTCAGGTTGCGTATTCATCGCTAATAAATCGTGACTGGTTAAATGCACGCCATCGCTAGTCATTTCAAACGCTTTCGCAGAACCAGAATTGAGAAGTAACCACGCGCCATTTTCACGGCAAAGCGGATAAGCGACTGATAAAAAATCATGCACTTGCGATGCAGTTAAGTTTTTTAAACGTGCCTGAATCAGTTTGATATTTTGAGCGAGCAAATGCTTTAAATTCGAAAGCAAATCACCACTGTCGTCATTTAAAATTGCGTAATAAGGCGGTAAACGTAACGCAGTCAAAATGGCGCGATTCGCTGCCGGAAACGTATAATTATCCAACGCTTCAATTTTAATCCATGCCCATTCTTGCCCTGATTGACTTTGTGGTTCACCATTAAATTGTGTAATTAAAAAAACATGCAACTGCACCGTTCGGTCAGCATAAACATGACGCAAACGAATCAGCGGTGCAGATTGAATCACATCAATACCAATTTCTTCTTTCAATTCCCGCGCTAACGCAGCATCTAATGTTTCACCTTTTTCAACTTTCCCACCGGCAAATTCCCACAATCCACCTTGATGCAAATTTTCATGACGACGGGTAATAAAAATTTCACCTGCCGTATTTTTAACGATTCCAATAACAATCGAGATAGGTTCTAAAACCACAAATTTCACCGCATCACATAAGATAAAAACGCATCGATTGGCAGCGGCTTGGAATAAAAATACCCCTGTATATATTCACAACCCGCTTCCGTTAATAATTTGAGTTGCCCGTCGGTTTCCACACCTTCAGCAATCACTTTCATGCCTAATCGATGTGCCATCATGATAATTGCATCCGTTATCGCATGATCGCCTATGTCAGTTTCCATACCGCGAACGAAAGATTGATCTATTTTCAAATAGTCGAGATTAAACTTTTTCAAATACGCCATTGCCGAATAACCCGTACCAAAATCATCCAATGAAATTTGAATACCAGCTGCTCGCAATCGATTTAGTTTATCGATAATATCGGGACTGTCATCTAACAACAAACCTTCTGTAATTTCGATGACAATGTGGGCAGAATCGAGTTCAATTTCTTGCAGATAGTTGATGGCAATTTGATCGCCCGTGCCTTTAATCAGTTGTCGCGGTGACATATTGATACTAATTAGTCGGTGTTCATCATCCTCATTTAATTCATTCCAACGTTTAGCCGTATCCGCCGCTTGGCGAAATACCCAACTGCCAATATCTTGAATTAAATCAGTTTCCTCCGCGAGCGGAATAAATATGGCTGGTGAAACCATACCCAAAACAGGATGATGCCAGCGCACTAAAGCTTCAGCTTTAACGGCTTTACCACTCACCACACATGTTATCGGTTGGTAATACACTTCAAATTGATTTTTTTCGAGTGCTTCTCGCAAGCAGCCAATTAGCCGTAAACGTTGTTGCGCTTGTTCTTGCATACTGGCGGTGAAAAAATTGAAATTGTTACGCCCCGATTCTTTCGCCGCATACATCGCCTGATCGGCGCAACCAATTAACGATTCAGCATCCGTTGCATCTTGCGGATAAACCGCAATCCCTATGCTGGCAGAAATATAAGCACTGTATTCGTAACCAAAATAGAAGGGGGCTGCCAATGCGGTAAGAATAGATTGTGTAACGCGTTCTAAGGACGGAACGTCTCCAGCGCAAGGCAAAATAACAATAAACTCATCCCCCCCCAATCGACCCACCGTATCGGATGTTCGTATACAACTGCGAATGCGTTGCGTGGCTTCTACCAACAAACAGTCACCAATTTCATGCCCTAACGTATCATTCACTTCTTTAAAGCGATCCAAATCTATAAACAAAATTGTTAAACTGGCGTGTCCCCGCTCTGCTTTGGAAATTTCTTCACGCATACGATTATTGAGCATTCGTCGATTTGGCAAACCTGTCAACGAATCGTAGCTGGCATGGTAAAACATTTGCTGTTCCATTTGCTTGCGCTCAGTAATGTCATGCCCTATTAAAACAACACCTACCGTTTTCCCGTTAGCATCGAGTTCAGGTGCATAACGATTATAAAAATAGTGCGTTTGTCCATCGGCAAGAATGAGTTCAACTTCATTTTCCGTTGGCTGACCGGTCGCTAGAACATGACGTAATGTTTGTTCTACGCTGTTTTTGATAGGGTCACTGAGAAGCGTTCCCTCCGTCGGAATCTGATGTAACATGTTAGGGGCTGTTTTTCCCGCCATTTTTTCTACTGCGGGATTGACATAAACACGACGGCACTCTGCATCGTAACGAATAATAGGTGACGGTGAAGTTTCAACTAAAATACGGAACTCTTGCTCACGTTGTCGAAGTTTTTCCTCCATTTTCTTGCGTTCAGTAATATCATGTGAAATGCAAATAACGCTTGCTACATCGCCGTTTGCATCGAATTCAGGCGCGTAATTGTTATGGAAATGATATATCTGTCCACTGGCGGGGACTTTGAATAAAACATCGCCTTCTTGAGGCTTTCCAGTTTCTAACACGCGCTGAATTGCTTGCTCGACTTTTTCTAATTCGTCTTTATTTAAAGGCGACGAATCCGATGCTTTTTTATATAACAATTCTTCTGCGGCTATTCCCGATATTTTTTCCGCCACAGGATTCATGTAAATGCGACGGCACTCTTTATCGAAACGAAAAACTGGCGAAGGTAATGTTTCTGCTAACACGCGGAATTGTTGCTCGCTTTGGCGAAGTATTTGCTCGGAACGTTGACGTTCTAATTCTGCGGCAACGCTTGTGGCGACTAATTGCAGTATAGATGTGATAGAAACGGTGTCGATGAATGGTTTACTCCCCATTAACGCAATTAAACCGATAACTTTTCCTGTCGTATCTAATAAAGGAATTCCTGCATAGCTCTCAATTTGCATTTCTACGAAAAACATATCATCAGGAAATATTTGCTGGATATTTTCCGAATAGCAGCAAATTTTGCCATTCATGACATTGCCGCAAGGTGAATCTTTGAGGTCATATTGTATATTGGGCAGAATTTCGCCTTTAGCATAAAAAACGGCTGTTTCAGCCTGTGTCACTGGTACTCCTAATTTACCAATAATGACGTAATCAATCCCCAATATTTGACTTAAATATTGCGCTAATGTCACCAAAAATGATTCGCCGCTGTCTTTCCAACCATGTTGAGCAATAAATTCTAATATGTCCTTAACGCGTTGTTGTTCGGTAATATCCATCGATGTACCGACAAAACGAATGATGTCACCCTTTTCATTGCAAAACGGTTCACCGCGCTCGGCAATATATTTGATTCGTCCATCAGGAAAAAGCAAACGATGTTCGATTTGATACAAGGTTTTGTTTGCAACGGATTCTTCGTAAGCTTTAGCAACTTTTTCTAGGTCTTCGGGATGCACGGTGTCATAAAAGGCTTCAACCGTTGCGCCAAATTGTGATTTATCGATTTCCCAAATGCGATAGTTTTCATCTGTCCAAATTAACTCACCATTTGAAAAATCCACTTCCCAACTGCCAATATGAGCAATACGTTGTGCGTCAGAAAGTAAGGATTCACTGCGTTGCAAGGCTTCTTGTATTTTTTTACGTTCGGTAATGTCATGCACCAGCCCTAAATTATAGCCTTTACCATCAAATTCAAAATAGTTAGCACTTACTTCTACGGGGAAAATATGACCATCTTTTGTTTTGTGACGACTTTCAAAAATGAGAGAACCATTTTCTTTGAGAACTTGCCAGTGTTCTGACCAGATGTCCAATTGATAATCCGGATCAATATCGAAAACACCTAACTGAAGCATTTCCTCGTGAGTATAACCCAATGTTCGATAGGCTTCTGTGTTGCAGTAATGAATTTTTGAGTTCTCATCTACCAAAGTAACGGATTCTTGAACGTGATTGAGCGCGTAATCTAACAAAGTAAATTGCTTTTCTGCGGCTTTACGTTCAGTAATATCTCGAATTAAAGCTAAGTTATAACCTTTACCATCAAACTCAAAATAGTTAGCGTTAATTTCGACGGGGAAAATACGACCCTCTTTCGTTTGATGACGACTTTCAAAAAAAAGCGAACTATGTGTTTTAAGGTCTTGCCAATGCTCTGGCCAAAAATCTAATTGATAGAGTGGATCAATATCTGGTACGCCTAATTCGAGCAATTCTTCTCGTGTATAACCAATTGCGCGGCAGGCTTCAGCATTGTTGTAATGAAATTTTGCATTTTCATCAATGAGCCAAGCGGCTTCACCAACATGGTCGAGTGCATAATTTAATAGGGCGAGCTGTCTTTCTGTGGCTTTACGTTCTGAAATATCACGCGAAAAGGCTAGATTGTAACTTTCTCCATCAAATTCAAAATAGCTGGCATTGACCTCAATAGGGGAAATTTGACCGTTTTTTGTTTTAAGGCTACTTTCTAACGTGATTGCGCCTTTCGCTTTAAGGGCTTGCCAATGCTCAGACCAGCGTTCTAATGGGAAGTCGGGATCGACATCGGGAATTGTTAAAGTGAGTAATTTTTCACGCGCCAGACCTGTCTCATGGCAGGCTTTTTGGTTGACGTAATGAATTTTCGCATCGTGATCGATTAACCAGACGGATTCTTGAACATGATTAAGCGCGTAATTTAATAAGCGGCGTTCCCTATCTGTTTCTTTACGCTCGGAAATATCACGCACCAAAGATAAATTATAATTTTTCCCTTGATGAGCAAAATAAGTACCTCTCACTTCCACGGGGAAAATACGTCCCTCTTTGGTTTTGTGACGTGTTTCTATTTTTTTATGCGGGCTACCTAGTAAACGAGCGGCTTTATACTGTTCCCAATGTTCAAAATTAAAATCTGGGTCAATATCAAAAATTCGTAACGTTAATAATTCTTCGCGTGTATAACCTAAACTGCTGCACGCCTTTTCGTTGACTTGCACGAATCGCGCATTTTCATCAATTAAAAAAATGGCTTCTTCAACATTATCAAAAGCATAATCGAGTAACGCAAGCTGGTTATCCTTTTGTTTACGCTCGGAAATATTTTGCATGATGGTAGATATGAATTCAGGTCTACCTTTGCGGTCGTGGTGTAACACCAGTGTTTGAAAAACAGGAATTTCATAACCTTCACGATGCAACAAAGCCGCCTCACCCCGCCATACACCATGCGATAACACATGCGGGATGGCAGTTTCTTGCATCAACTTCAATACCCATTTGGGGTGCATATCTGAAATAGTCAATTCCGAAAGGTTGGTATCATCCGGCAATCCAACCATGCGTTTCGCAGCACGATTGTGGTACAGCAACTTACTTTGCATATTCGCACTGCCGATAAAATCGGCAGATTCTTCTAACATATCGATTAAGCGTTGTTTTTCAGCTTCGGCATATTTGCGCTCAGTAATATCTCGTGCAATGGAAATTCCCACCCATTCGCCGTTATATTCGAATGGATGTCCGCTGATTTCAACCGGAAAAAGGCGACCGTCTTTTGTGCGATGGCACGTCTCAAGTAGATAATATCCTTGTGTTTTTATTTCTTCGTCAATTTTTTGAAAAGCCACTTCGTCCACAAGCGGGTCAATATCTGACACTCTCATTTGTAACAATTCTTCTCGACTGTAGCCGAGTTTATGGCAGGCACAATCATTCACATAGCGAAAAGCTCGACTTTGTAAGTCGATTAAAAATACAGCATCATTTGTTCGATTAGAGTCAGAGATTAACTTCCAAGTAGTTACTACGTTCATGTACAAAAAGCTTTATGTGAATTTTAGCGGTAAATTATAACCAAATATTAGGAAACCTTTGACAGTAAGTTATTCATCTGGGCAAAAAACGAGCGTTTGTTTTGTTGTTTTACTTCATCTGACAATGGTTTACGCGCTGCCCATTGCAAATCTTCTTCAGGTAATTCGTCTAGGAATCGGCTTGGTTCGCAGTCTTCATAGGTACCCCGCTGTTTTCGTTGCAGGCAATAACTCAACGTGCAAGTGCGTTGCGCTCTTGTAATTCCCACATAGGCAAGTCGTCGTTCTTCTTCGATACTGTCGCCGTCGATGCTGTTTTGATGCGGCAAAATTTTTTCTTCCACGCCAATTAAAAAAACGTGTGGAAATTCCAACCCTTTCGCTGCGTGCAACGTCATTAAACTCACTTCGTCATTCACGTCGTCTTCACGATTGCGTTCTAACACATCGAGTAACATTACTTTTGCCACTAAATCGGTCAACGAAAATCCCTCGCCGTCAGCGGTATTGCGTTCAATCAGCCGTTCCAACCAACCTAATAAATCTTGTACATTTTTCATGCGCCGTTCGGCAGATTCACGACTGTTGCTGTCTTCGCGTAGATAATGAGAATAGCCGATTTGTTCAAGTAATTCGTTAATGCGTTCGATTTTATTCGTCGCCGAATGTAATTGTGCCGCCCGTTTCAAAATCCAATCCTGAAATTGCTGCAAACGTTGGCGTGGAGCTTCTGCTAATCGCGTACTCAAGCCCATTTCGCCACATGCGGCAAATAAACTCACTTGTCGTTCTCGCGCATATTCGCCTAATTTTTCTAATGTCGTCGCGCCAATTTCGCGGCGCGGTGTATTCACAATCCGTAAAAATGCGGCATCGTCATCGTGATTTGCCAGCAAACGTAAATAACTCAACACGTCTTTGACTTCGGTATAAGAAAAAAACGACGTACCGCCACTGATAAAATACGGTACATTCCGTTCGCGCAAACTTTGTTCAAACAAACGTGATTGATGATTGCCGCGATACAAAATCGCATAATCCTGATAACGACTATTGTTTATCAATTTACTGTGCATGATTTCTGAGACAATTTGCGCCGCTTCGACCTCTTCATTACGATGCGCCAACACTTTCAATGGTTCGCCGTGTTCTAACTGACTCCAAAGACGTTTTTCAAAAACGTGCGGATTGTTAGCAATCAAATGATTCGCCACTTTTAAAATGCGTCCGGTGGAACGGTAATTTTGTTCGAGTTTGATGACTTCTAAACGGGGGAAATCGTGTTGTAATTGTGCCAAATTTTCAGGCTGTGCGCCGCGCCACGCATAAATCGATTGGTCGTCATCACCGACAACGGTAAATTTCGCCAACGTGCCAACCAATAATTTCACCAATTGGTATTGGGTTAAATTGGTGTCTTGATATTCATCGACAAGCAAATAACGAATGCGGTTTTGCCATTTTGCCAACACGTCGGCGTGCGATTGGAATAATAAAACCGGCATTAAAATCAAATCATCAAAATCCACCGCGTTATAAGCGTGCAAACAGCGGGTGTAATCGGCGTAAATTTGGGCAACTTGTGCGTCCAGCGGTGAAATTACTGCGACAATGGCTTGTTCAGGCGTGACAAACGCATTTTTCCATTGCCCGATTTTGGCGGCAAATTGTTCAATTTGTTTACTGTCGTAATCACCGGCTTGTTGGGTCAGTAAACTTTTCAAAACCGTGGTTTTATCGTATTCATCAAACAAGGTAATCGCCGCTTTATAACCCAAGGCTTTGTGTTCTTTGCGTAAAATATCTAGCCCTAAGGAATGAAACGTCGAGACACGCAAACCACGACCTTGCGAGCCATGCAGTAATTTACTGACACGACTTTGCATTTCACGCGCGGCTTTGTTAGTAAATGTCAATGCAGCAATGTGGCGAGCGGGTAAACCTTGACGCACTAAATAGGCTATTTTTTCAGTAATGACGCGCGTCTTACCACTGCCTGCACCAGCTAAAACGAGTAACGGACGTTCGACTTGTTTTACAGCGGCTTGTTGTTCTGGATTTAAATTTTTCATTTATCGATGCGTGAAAATCGATCCCATATCACTGTTGTCATCATGAATATCAGACAATGTTATTTCTTTGCTTTCAAACATACTGGCAGGACGTTTGAGTTCGGGTTCAGATTTTTCAGTTGCGCGGTTTACATCTGTAGAAATCTCTTGTGATTCAGCTAAATTCATTTGCTGCATGGTTTGTTTTACCATGAAACGGAATTCATTTTTGTGTTCAGCCGTGCTAACAGCGTCTTCATAACTTATTTTTTGTTGTACAAATAAATCGCAACGGGCTTGATCAAAACTTTGCATTCCCACATCGTGTCCATGAATAATCAATTCTTTAAGACGATGAAATTCTCCCCGTCTTAGCGCGTCTTGAACTTCGGGTGTGTTAATTAAAATTTCAGAAATCACATAATTTTTTCCATTACTACACCGCAATAATTGTTGCGATACAATAGCACGCAACCCCGTCACTAATTCCATACGCATTCGACGGTGCATATCATCAGGAAATAAATTCAGTATTCGCTCCATAACTTGTTCAGCATAACCAGCATTGATGGTCGATAAACACAAACAGCCTGAATCCACGACCGACATGGCGGTTTGCATCGCTTCGCGCGACCTAATTTCACCAATTGCCACCACATCAGGTGATTGCTGCAACGCATTTTTTAATGCTATTTCGTAAGAATCGGTATCCAAACCCACTTCTCGTTGCGTCACGATACAATTTGCATGCGAGTGCATAAATTCCATCGGATCTTCTAGCACTATAATGTGACCGCTACTATTTTGATTACGGTATTTAATCAATGAAGCCATAGAAGTCGATTTACCTGCGCCCAAAGGCCCCGCAAATAAAACCAAACCTTGTTTTTCCATGACAAGTTCTTTAACTATCGGAGGTAACGTTAGGGTATCAATATCAGGAATTTCATGTTGAATGCGATGTAATACCATCCCCGCCGCATCGCGTTGGATAAACGCACTGACACGAAATCGACCTACTTTAGGGATACCGATTGCGAATTGACATTCTTTTGTTTTATAAAATTCTTCCTTATGACGAGCTTCCATAATGCTTAAAACTAACGCTAACGTTTGCTCTTTAGTCAACGCCGTTTTAGATACTTCCACTAACGCGCCATCAATTTTCATGGTCGGCGCACGTCCTGCCGTAATAAATAAATGAAACGAATTTTTTTGCACCATAAGTGCTAATAAGGCATTGAAATCCATAATAACTCCTAATGATGAAACATTTCTTTATTCACCGCTTGAACAGCGGCGACTTTAGGGGAAACCAGTCCTTTATCCACTAATTCCTTCATATTTTGATCGAGCGTTTGCATGCCATCCATGCGACCGGTTTGAATAGCCGAATACATTTGGGCAACTTTGGCTTCTCGAATCAAATTCTTAATCCCATTTGTCCCGACCATAATTTCATGTGCGGCAATCCGTCCACCGCCAACTTTTTTCAATAAGGCTTGTGAAATAACCGCTTGCAATGATTCTGATAACATTGAACGAATCATATCTTTTTCCGCCGCAGGAAAAACGTCAATGATGCGGTCAATCGATTTTGCAGCAGAGGTGGTATGCAACGTCCCAAACACTAAATGTCCCGTTTCAGCCGCTGTTAGCGCTAGTCGAATAGTTTCTAAGTCTCGCATTTCTCCCACCAAAATAATGTCAGGATCTTCACGCAATGCTGAACGTAACGCTTCATTAAATCCCAAAGTATCTCGATGCACTTCTCGTTGATTGATAAGACAGCGATTACTTTCGTGAACAAATTCAACAGGGTCTTCAACGGTCAAAATATGTGCGTAATCGTTATGGTTAATATGGTTAATCATAGCCGCAAGCGTTGTTGATTTCCCTGAACCTGTTGGACCTGTAACTAAAATTAAACCGCGTGGTTTTTTACACAGTTCTTGGAAAAATAAAGGGGCTTTTAATTCTTCTAAACTTTGTACAACAGAAGGAATTGACCGAAATACAGCCGCTGCACCACGCGCCTGATTAAAGGCATTGACCCGAAATCGCGCTACATTTGGCAGTGAAAATGAAAAATCTGTTTCTAAAAATTCTTCGTAATCCCGACGTTGTTTATCGCTCATAATGTCATAAATTAAGCCGTGAACTTCTTTGTGATTTAAGGCTGGCATGTTAATGCGACGCATGTCGCCATCAACGCGAATCATCGGCGGCAATCCGGCGGACAAATGTAAATCCGAGGCGTTATTTTTAAACGAAAAAGTGAGCAGTTCTGCAATATCCATGAATAAAACTCGTTATGTTTGAAAAAAATAGAGCGAGGAAAAAATAACATACGATAAAATCAACCGAATTTTAATCCACGTCCTTTTTTGAAAGCACCTATTATGCCTGCAATCGCTCACAGACTTAAACAAATTCACACCCAAATTCACGCAGCAGAACAAACGTATCATCGCGCCCCAAATTCCGTGCAATTGCTCGCCGTCAGTAAAACAAAACCTGTAGGTGCAATTATCAGCGCGTATCAAGCCAGTCAACGGCATTTTGGTGAAAATTATGTGCAAGAAGCGTTGCTTAAACAGCAAGAATTGGGGGCGTTTGATATAACGTGGCATTTTATTGGCCCGATTCAATCTAATAAAACAAAAGTGTTAGCCGCACATTTTGATTGGGTTCACAGTGTCGATAGTTTGAAAGTCGCACAACGATTGAGTTCGCAACGTCCTGATTTTTTATCGCCGTTAAATATTTGTGTGCAAGTGAATATCAGCGATGAAGACAGTAAATCAGGTGTCAATTTAGAAGAATTGCCAGATTTGATTTCGCAGATTTCAGATTTACCGAATATTAAATTGCGTGGTGTGATGGCAATTCCTGCACCTCAACATAATTTTGCATTGCAACGTAAACCCTATCAAAAATTAGTGGCGGCGGTAAAAGCTCTGCCAAATGAACAATTAACTACATTTTCATTTGGCATGTCAGATGATTTGGAAGCGGCAATTGCGGAAGGTTCGACGATGGTGAGAATTGGAACGGCGTTATTTGGAGCGAGGTTTTAAACTTCTTCAACCTGCACGTCTTTGAGCAAGCCCAAATGTTTTACGTCAATTTCGATGAGCAAATTGGTATCGCCAAATTCATCTATCGTTTCCTCAAAAATTTGCGCTTGAGCGAACAACTTGGCACGAATACCGCCTTGTTGCGGCGTTAAAAAACAACGGTGGCGAACTTTCGTATTGGCGAATTTTTCAACCAAAACATCAAACAATAAATCCACGCCCTGCCCTGTTTGCGCGGATAACCACACGCGAATCGCATTGCCTTCATCATCTCTATCGACATGCGGCGCGATATTGTCAAGTAAATCAATTTTATTAAAAATTTCTAAACGTGGAATTTTTGCCGCACCAATTTCTTCCAAAACCAATTCAACTTGCTGCATTAAATCGTCACGGTCTTCGGCAGCGGTATCCACAACGTGCAGCAATAAATCCGCTTCTAAGGCTTCTTGCAACGTTGATTTAAAGGCTGCAACTAATTCGTGCGGCAACTGCCGAATAAAGCCCACCGTATCCGCAAAAACCACTTCGGTATTATTCGGCAACTGGCAACGGCGTAGCGTTGGGTCTAACGTGGCAAATAATTGGTTGGCGGCGTAAATTTCTGCACCCGTCAACGTGTTGAACAGCGTCGATTTTCCCGCATTCGTATAACCGACCAATGAAATCGTAGGTGTTTCACTTTTTTTGCGTTGACTACGACCTTGATGGCGTTGTTTATCTACTTTGTCGAGCCGCTGTTGAATTTGTTTTAAACGCACCGCAAGTAAACGGCGGTCGGTTTCAAGTTGTGTTTCACCTGGTCCACGCATTCCGATACCGCCTTTTTGGCGTTCCAAATGCGTCCAACCGCGAACTAAGCGCGTTGATAAATGTTTGAGCTGTGCGAGTTCGACTTGTAATTTACCTTCAAACGATTGCGCCCGTTGCGCGAAAATATCCAGAATCAGTCCGTTTCTATCGACCACGCGCACGCCTAAAAAACGTTCCAAATTACGTTCTTGGCTAGGGGAAAGCGCGTGATTAAACAGCACCACATCCGCTTCAAACATTTCAATAGCAGATTTTAATTCGTCGAGTTTTCCTGTACCGATAAAATATTTTGGATCAGGACGTTGCCGACCACCGGTAACAACGTGAACAGGCTCAGTGCCGGCGGATTTTGCTAGCTCTTTAAGTTCGGGCAAATTCGCTTCGCCATGATGAAAAATCATGTGAACTAAAATTGCACGTTCACCGGTATCGGGGCGTTCTGAAACTAAATCTTGCATGTTTTAATCATCGCTTTCGTCAATATCGCTGCTACCACCTAAACGTACCATTTTGCTCGGTACAATCGTTGAAATCGCATGTTTATAAACCATTTGGCTGACCGTATTTTTCAACATAATGACGTATTGATCGAACGAATCGATTTTGCCTTGCAACTTAATTCCGTTCACTAAAAAAATAGACACTGGCGTGTGTTCTTTTCTAAGAATATTTAAAAAACTATCTTGTAAATTTTGACTTTTGGACATCTTTTTTCTCCTTGATGATTTATTTTTCTTATTTTTATTTCGCCGCAACGAACATGATTATACGCATTTAATTTTGTATCGTACGAGCTTGTGTATACAGCGTAGCGGCAATTACGGCGGCTGGTGCAATGATAATATTGATAACCGGTAACGATTGTCCCAACGTGACCAATCCACCAAAACTTAAAGCACTCAGTCGCATCGTTTTCAATTGTTCTTTTTGCTGTGGAAATAAAATACCCCGATTTTCTAATGGGAAAGCAAAATATTCCAACGCCACGCACCATGCACTAAATGCCAACCAAAGTAGTGGCGCAATTAAATTCACCACCGGAATTAGAAATAACACGAGCAACGGCAAGGTGCGTGTTAATGAATAACGCATCCTATTTAATTCTGCTCGCCAAACTTGCATTGCACTCGGCTCAAATGTTGATAATGAGGGCGCGTTAATGACAATCAATGTTTTTGCCGCCAATTTTGCATAAAACGGCGCAGCAATTAAATTAGCTAATAAACTAAATGTAAAAAATCCAATCAGACAAAAACTGATAAAAAACAAGGGATAAATAAGCCAATTTAGCCAATGTAACCAATCCGGAATGACTTGCGTAATCCACGAATCTAAATACCAATAACCTAAAACTAACGCACCGCTATACAAAACAAAATTGATAGCCAGCGGTATTAAAACAAACGGACGTAATGCAGGAGTAGTCAATAATTTCAACCCTTTCCACAAATACGAAACAACGTTAATCATGCTTGCAAACTCCGAATACCATTTGTTTGTTCAGAGGGATTTAAAACAATGCCCTTTTCTGTAACGATTGCGCTAATTAACGCGGCAGGAGTTACGTCAAAAACGGGATTCCATGCACTGACTAACGAATTGGGTGTGTCATAACAAGCGGGTAATAATTCAAGTGGATTGCGGCATTCAATTTCAATACCGTCGCCATTTTCCAATGTCCAATCAATCGTCGATGTCGGCGCGACGACCATGAATTTTACGCCATGTTGTTTTGCTAATGTTGCTAAGGAATAAGTACCAATTTTATTGGCAGTATCGCCATTTGCGGCAATTCTATCTGCGCCTACAATAATCCAATCGATTGCGCCTGATTTCATGAGCCACGCCGCCGCACTGTCAGCAATCAATGTCGCAGGAATACCGTCTTGCGCGAGTTCCCAAACGGTTAAACGTGCGCCTTGCAACCACGGACGAGTTTCGCCTGCGTAAACATTTAAATTTTTATTCTGTGCCACGGCACTACGAATGACACCTAATGCCGTGCCGTAACCACCGGTTGCTAAACTGCCGGTGTTGCAATGCGTCATCACGCCTTTTGCACCAGTGAGTAAAGCTGCACCTAAATCGCCCATGCGTTGATTTGCCGCTTTATCATCGGCATGAATTTTTATCGCGCATTCGGTAACAGCACTTAAAACGTCATCGCTATTTTCAGCAAGGACGGCTTTCATTTTGTCTAATGCCCAAAACAAATTTACTGCCGTGGGACGTGATTGCGCGAGGGTTTCAATATCGGCGGCAACATTGTCGCGCCATTGTTCGGATTGTAAATGTTGTTGCACCGATAACACCACGCCATACGCAGCGGCAATGCCGATGGCTGGCGCACCCCGCACACGCATTGACTTAATGGCTTCTGCAACACCGGCTGCATCGGTGTAACGGTCATAATGCGTCTGTTCAGGCAATTGCCGTTGATCTAGAACATCTAAACTTTTGCCCGTCCAAATGAGGGCTTGTACGATTGCATGGGTCATAATTCAAAAAAATTAGGTTTTATTTAAAATTTGTACTTAGTTTACTCGAAGTTTTGGTGATAAGCGGATTTTTACAGTATTTTTCTGCTTAAACCGGTTTACTTACTGTGTTTGCTTAATCTTGTCGTAAAAATTGAGCTGATTTTTTTCAGTGACTGTTAGATAATGAAGCGCAACTCATAAGAATAACTACAACAAGGTTTTAAGACTCATGCAGAAACAATCCAGTTTCACCCGTGAAGAATTACTTCAATCCGGTCGAGGTGAATTATACGGGCCGGAAAACGCGCAACTCCCATTACCGAATATGCTGATGATGGATCGCATTATTCACATTTCTGACGAAGGCGGCGACTATGGTAAAGGCGAAATTATCGCCGAACTCGACATTACGCCTGATTTATGGTTTTTCGATTGCCATTTTCAAGGCGATCCCGTCATGCCAGGTTGCTTAGGCTTAGATGCGATGTGGCAATTGGTCGGTTTTTACTTATGCTGGATGGGCGGCCCTGGAAAAGGTCGTGCGTTAGGGGTTGGTGAAGTGAAATTTACGGGACAAGTTTTGCCGACCGCTAAAAAAGTTACTTATCGCGTAAATTTAAAACGAGTGATTATGCGTAAATTAGTGATGGGCATTGCTGACGCGACGATGGAAGTGGACGGCAAAGTCATTTATGAAGCCACCGATTTGCGAGTTGGCTTATTTACTTCTACAGAAAATTTTTAAGGGCAAAACAATGAAGCGCGTGGTAGTTACTGGTTTGGGGATTGTCTCTAGCATAGGTAATAATCAACAAGAAGTCCTCGAATCATTAAAAGAAGGACGCTCAGGGATTAGCTTTGCTGAAGTTTATAAAGAAATGGGATTCCGTAGTCATGTGCATGGGGCGATTAACATCGACCTGGACGCATTTATTGATAGAAAAATTAAACGTTTCATGGGCGATGGCGCGGCATTTAATTACATTGCCATGCAACAAGCCATTGCAGATTCGGGTTTAGAAGAAGCAGATATTTCTAATGTTAGAACTGGATTAGTGATGGGTTCAGGTGGACCTTCAACGTCTAATTTGGTTGAAGCAGCGGATATTTTGCGTGAAAAAGGTGTTAAAAAAGTAGGTCCATACATGGTGCCACGCGCCATGTCTAGCACCAACACCGCTTGTTTAGCAACGCCCTTCAAAATCAAAGGCGTGAATTATTCGATTACGTCCGCGTGTGCAACCAGCGCACATTGCATTGGTCACGCGATGGAATTGATTCAAATGGGCAAACAAGATGTTGTATTTGCCGGTGGCGGTGAAGAAGAACATTGGAGTATGTCCGTGCTTTTCGATGCGATGGGCGCGATGTCGTCAAAATACAATGACACGCCAACCACTGCCTCACGTCCTTATGACGAAAGCCGTGATGGCTTTGTGATTTCAGGTGGCGGCGGCGTTTTAGTTATCGAAGAATTGGAACACGCGAAAGCACGCGGTGCAAAAATTTACGCTGAACTCGTCGGTTATGGCGCAACGTCGGATGGTTATGACATGGTGCAACCATCGGGTGAAGGCGCAGTGCGTTGTATGCAGCAAGCAATGGCGACGGTTGACGGTAAAATTGATTACATCAATGCACATGGCACAAGTACCCCCGTTGGCGATACCAAAGAATTAGAAGCATTGCGGACAGTTTTTGCGGATACAAATGTGCCGTGGGTCAGTTCGACAAAATCGTTAACCGGTCATGCACTGGGGGCAGCAGGCGTAAATGAGGCTATTTATTCGCTGCTTATGATGCAACACAATTTCCTAAGCGCGTCGGCAAATATTACCAATTTAGACGCAGGCGCAGCAGGTATTCCCATCGTCCTTGAACGTCAAGACAACATCACGTTAAACACGATTATGTCGAATAGTTTTGGTTTTGGCGGCACAAACGCGACGTTGATTTTCCAACGTTATTAAAAACGGCTTTTTTAAGTTCAAGGCATGAAATTTAAAAATTTCATGCCTTGAATTTTCACCTATTTATTCCCCTCAAAAATGCCTGAAGTTTCCGATTTAAATCAAAAAACACGTTACCAATTTAACAAACTCCAAAAACGTTTACGCCACAGCGTTGGCGATGCAATTGCCGATTTCAACATGATTGAAAATGGCGACAAAATTATGGTGTGTTTGTCTGGAGGTAAAGATTCGTACACGTTGCTCGATGTTTTACTCAATTTACAAAAAACTGCGCCGGTAGATTTTGAATTGCTGGCAGTGAATTTAGACCAAAAACAGCCGAATTTTCCTGAACATGTTTTGCCGCACTATCTTGAAACGCTTGGCGTGCCGTATCACATCATCGAAAAAGATACTTATAGCGTCGTCAAGCGCGTGATTCCGGAAGGGCAAACAACGTGCGGATTATGTTCACGATTGCGACGTGGCACGTTGTACGGTTATGCTGAAGCAAATAATGTCACCAAAATCGCGCTCGGACACCATCGTGATGATATTTTAGAAACGTTCTTTTTGAATATTTTTTATGGCGGCAAACTCAAAGCGATGCCGCCAAAATTACTCAGCGACGATAAAAAAAATATCATCATTCGTCCCCTCGCCTACACGCGAGAAAAAGATATTGAACGTTATGCCGCGTTTAAAAACTTTCCGATTATTCCGTGTAATTTATGTGGTTCGCAGGAAAATTTGCAGCGCAAAGCCATGAAAGACATGCTGAAAACGTGGGATAAACAATTTCCCGGACGTTTAGAAACCATTTTCACCAGCTTGCAAAATGTCGCGCCTTCGCAATTAGCTGACAGAAATTTGTTTGATTTTGTAAATTTATTTCGTGAACCGAATGCGGTTGCCGATAAAGATTTAGATTTGTTGGCGTTGTAAAAACATCTTCATCTGTGCATTGTGACTGCAAAAATAGTCGAATTCTGCGATAATGTGCCTCGAAATCGCAATAATTTCCCTCTTATCACTCAAACTAAACGAGTTAAAAATGAACAACAATCAGTGGAAAATTCAACCTAAAGAAGTATTAAACGCAAGTCCTGTTATGCCTGTGATGGTGATTCAGGATTTAGAAAACGCTGTGCCATTAGCGAAAGCCTTAGTGTCTGGCGGTATTCGCGTTTTAGAAATTACTTTACGCACACCAATTGCGTTAGAGGCAATTCGTCAAATCAGCCAAGAAGTTCCTGAAGCGATTGTCGGTGCTGGCACGATTTTAACCCCTGAACAACTCAAAGCCGCTGAAGAAGCCGGTGCTGTTTTTGCGATTAGCCCAGGTTTAACGGCAACGTTACTTGCCGCCGCACAAAAAAGCACCATCGCGTTAATCCCCGGTATTTCGAGTTTGTCTGAATTGATGCTTGGTATGGAATACGGTTTAGACCATTTCAAATTTTTCCCAGCAGAAAATGCCGGTGGTGTTCCCATGTTGAAAGCGATTGCAGGACCAATCCCACAAGTGACGTTCTGTCCAACAGGTGGCATTTCATTGGCTAACTATAACGAGTATTTAAAACTCAGCAACGTTGCTTGTGTCGGTGGTTCATGGCTTGCACCTGCCGATGTTGTTAAAAATAAACAATGGGACAAAGTGACCGAACTTGCTCAACAAGCCATTGCCGGTGTGAACCGCTAAGATTTGTTTTACCTTCTTATTTCCACGGCGTATTGAAATTTAAATCGAGAAAAATCATGACCCAAACACGCACGTTTACTTTAATAAATGAGAATTCACAAACGATTTGTGAATTACCTGTTTTGAAAGGCACTATCGGGCCTGATGTTGTCGATGTTCAAGCACTGTATAAAAAAACAGGGATGTTCACTTACGACCCCGGATTTACTTCGACAGCTAGCTGCACATCAACGATTACCTATATCGATGGCGAAGAAGGCATTTTGTTATATCGTGGTTTTCCCATTGAGCAACTCGCGGAACGCTGCACATTTTTAGAAGTGTGCCATTTATTGCTACATAGCGAATTGCCCAGCCCTGAAGAATTAGCAAAATTTGAACATGAAATCACCATGCACACCTTGGTACATGACCAATTGACCAATTTCTTCAAAGGCTTCCGCCGTGACGCGCATCCGATGGCGATTATGGTCGGTGTCGTCGGCGCATTATCTGCATTTTACCATGACGCATTAGATATAAAATCTAAAAAAGATCGGGATTTAAGCGCGATTCGTTTAATTGCCAAAGTGCCAACGATTGTCGCGATGTGTTACAAATACAGTATCGGCTTGCCGTTCATGTATCCCAACAACAAATTGAGCTACGTTGAAAACTTCATGCGAATGATGTTTGCTACGCCGTGCGATGATTACGTTCCCAATGAAGTGTTAGTTCGGGCATTAGAACGTATTTTGATTTTGCACGCCGACCACGAACAAAATGCCTCGACATCAACCGTGCGTTTAGCCGGTTCAAGCGGCGCGAATCCTTATGCGTGTATTACCGCAGGGATTGCATGTTTATGGGGCGCGGCGCACGGTGGCGCGAATGAAGCCGTTTTGAATATGCTGCAAGAAATTGGCGATGAATCTAATATTCCCAAATTTATTGCGCGGGCGAAAGATAAAAACGATCCATTCCGTTTAATGGGTTTTGGTCATCGCGTTTATAAACATTACGATCCGCGTGCAAAATTGATGCGTGCGACGTGTTACGAAGTATTAGAAGAACTCGGTTTACACGATGACAAACTGTTCAAACTCGCTTTAGAACTTGAACGTTTTGCCTTAGAAGACCCGTATTTTGTTGAGAAAAAATTGTATCCAAACGTCGATTTTTATTCGGGTATCGTATTACACGCGCTGGGTATTCCGACCAATATGTTTACGGCAATTTTTGCCATGGGACGCACAATTGGTTGGATTGCACATTGGGATGAAATGATTGCCGACCCAGAGCAACGTATTGGTCGCCCACGTCAATTGTATAGCGGCACAACGCAACGTGATTTACCGCCTCAACATCGTTAATTGAAATGACTATGCAAAAGAAAACGGCTCATCAAATTGCCAGCGTTCTGACCGAAGCGTTGCCTTATATTCAACGCTTTAAAAACAAAATCATCGTAGTGAAGTTTGGCGGTAATGCCATGATTGATGACGCATTGAAACGCAGTTTTGCGCGTGACATCGTGTTAATGAAATCCGTTGGTTTGACCCCTATTGTGGTTCACGGCGGCGGGCCTCAAATTGGCGAGATGTTGGCGAAATTGGGCAAATCGACCCGATTTATCGACGGCATGCGCGTCACTGACGATGAAACCATGAATGTGGTGGAAATGGTGTTAGGTGGCTCGGTAAATAAAGAAATTGTCCATCTTATCAACCGTCTCGGCGGTAAAGCCGTTGGTTTGACCGGAAAAGATGGGCATTTCATTCAAGCTAAAAAACTGAACGCCGTGGATAGCGAAACGGGTGAACCTGTGGATTTAGGTTATGTCGGCGAGGTCAGTGCAATTGACACCGGTATGCTTGATATGCTCAGTCAAAGTGATTTTATTCCTGTGATTGCCCCAATTGGCGTGGGAGAAAATGGGCATTCGTACAATATCAATGCGGATTTAGTTGCGGGTAAAATTGCCGAAGAATTAAACGCTGAAAAACTGATTTTACTCACCAATACGGCGGGAATTTTAGATAAACAAGGCGAATTATTAACCGGCTTATCGCTCGCCGATATTGATGCGTTGATTGCGGATGGTACGATTTCGGGCGGCATGATTCCAAAAACTCGTTGTGCCATCGATGCGTTAAAAGGTGGTGTCACCAGCGTGCATATTATTGATGGTCGTGTGGAACATGCGGTATTGCTGGAATTGTTTACAAATCAGGGCGTGGGGACGTTGTTGTTGAATCATTGAGTTGTGATATGAAAAACCGCTATGAAAAACGAACCTAGAAAGATATTTATATAGTTACACATAAATTATTCAGGTTCGCAGTCGATGCAAAACTATTGCATCGACTGCGTTTTTTATCCTAAAGTAGCGAAAAACCTCGCCGTTCAGGGCGAGGATGTAAGCGGCTCAATTCGACCGCCTTCACAGTGGCGATATTCTTCGTATTTGTGCTAATATCGCTACCAGTTAGTAGAGACTTCAAATCTATATCAGC
>CAILJB010000122.1 GCA_903834465.1 uncultured Pseudomonadota bacterium
AAATTATTCCAGTCATCAAATGAACCATAAGGCGTGATTTGCCCCGCTAACGGTTTGCCCGCGTGAATGTAAGCGCGTAACACGGTTAATGCCGCGCTTAACAATCTGTGACGGTTTGCGGGTATCCATTCGTTTAAATCAATATCGAATTTTCTCGCGTCGGGGCGTTCACATTGCGGGTCAAGTTGGCAAAGTAAAACGCGGCGGGTCATATCGCCTTTAAAAACGATATTGTTGCCAGTGGCTAATTTTGTGCAGTTGGTAGGCAAATCAATCATTTTTGATTGCCCTAATTGTCTAACCGATACTTGCGTTTGAGTGGTCATGCTACAAATCATGTCACCACTTACAGGGCGTTCGATATTGTCTAAATTCAGCAATGGCACGCCCCGCATAAGCAATGCGCCTAAACGTTTTTCGTCTTCCGTTTCGTCATTGCCCTGTGAAATGACGGTTGCTTTACGTCCAGTGGCAAGCATCGAAACAATGTCAGCAAGTAACGATTTACCACTTCCCATAATTGGCGCGTCAATGGCAAACCACGGCGTTGTCGGTATCGAGTAATTCACAACGGCGGTTAGCATTGCGGCTAGGATTACGGCGCGGTCGATTTCAGCTAAAAACGAAAAGTCTTTAAGCGGTTGTTTGAGAATTTCTAAAGCGTCTAAAGCATTTTGTTTTGTTGGATTCGGTAACACATTCACGGGTTCGCCTTGATAATCCACATACAACCCACTTTTTTTGTCATAACCCGATTTGAATATCAATGAACCGTCACGGCGCAATGTCGGGCATTCTGTAATGCCGCGCAATACGGGCAAATCCCAATCGCCAACAAGTGAAAAATAGGTATTCGCATATATTGACGGGGCATCAACGCGGGAAAATGATTTAGCGCGGGCGTTGTACTTTTGCCACGTTGCTATTTTCGTGAAATGGTGTGAAAGATAAGATTCATTTATGGCGTGAATGGTTAGCGAGTTGGCAGGTATCGTCACGCCTTTTTCTTCAATTGCCTTTTCGGTGTGAATGGCGCGAACTAACGAACCCGCCCGTTGGTACAAGTTGCCACCGTTAAAAAGCATTTCGCCTTCAATCTGTTTAACGATTTGCGGTAATTTGCCGCCTTCAACCGTTATCAATCCGATTCGTTCAATGGCGTTTTCAAGTTGTTCACACACACGCGCCACGCCTAACCATGCCGCCATATCATTAAAATCAGTAGGTTTGCGGTCGTTGTATTCGGCTAAACGTTCATTTTTCAATCGTTCAATTTGTTGTTTTCGTTTCGCGCTTTTTTCATTGCCCCAGTCATCACCGCTACCCTGTGACGCTAACATTGCCGCTTGAATTTCAGATTGTGTAACGGTCGTAAAATCGGGCAACACATAAGCCGCGCCACCTGTTAAGGCGTAACAGGCTTTTTGTGCTTTATCTTTGCCCGCGTTGTTTTCTGTGAAAGCGTCATTGTCACCAGCGATTAAGATTTTTAGGCGCGGGTATTTTTCACGCAAGGCAAGCGCGACGGGTTCTAAATTGCCACTATCGAAACAAACCGCGACGGTGTATTTTTTGTTTAGCGCGTCATAATCTGTTGCGGCGGTGCTGTAACCTTCAGCCAAAATCACCAACTGATTAAAGCCGTTATCTTTGATTTCTTTGCCGATTAAGTGAAAGTTGCCTTGTTTTTTGCCGCCCGTTTGATTGCATTTAAAACCGTTTGGCGCGATTGTTTGAACTGCCCACACTTTGCCGTTCACGTCACGGGCAGGTATTAACAAGTTTTCGCCTTCAATTAGAACGCCGTAGCCTTGAACGTTTTTGTTGATTAAATAAGCGTGTGGATTGTCGGGTGTGTGTGTTGTGGCGCGTTCAATACGTTTTTCAGCATCAATACGGGCGGCATGGTGTTTTTCAGCGTCGGATTTTTCGCGGGTAGCTTTTGCCAGTGCCATTTGTTCATAAAAGGTGGCGCGTTCAATATCAGTTAATTCGTTGGCGTTTTTGATGCACCAGTTTTCAGCAATACCGCGCTTGTTACAGCCAAAATGCCCCGCTGGTAAGCCGTTACTGTGCAAAATGTAAAAGGCGTTTTTACTGCCCTTGCTATCGCCTTCAACATGAAAGCGGGTAAATGTATCGAATACAATTGATTCGCGGGGCGCAATGCCAAAATCAGCTAATGCGTTAGTGAATGCGTGAATAATGTCGTTGTGGGTGTAGTTTTTCATAATTGGTTGTTTCCTTAAAACAGGATTTTAAAACCAACTAACGGGCTTGAATTGTGACGTGTGTCACGCTTGATTTTTTGATATAATTTGACACAATGTTGGTGTGCTAAATCATTCTTAAAACCCCGTTGGTCGGATGTTTTTTTGCAATTGAATAGACGGCAATCCGTTCAATTGAGAGTGATTTTAACAGTTTCTAAAACCGCTACGATTTAATTATCAAGGCGGTTTTCCTGTATCTAATGCGCTGGTTTGTGTGGCGCGTCATGTCGATAACTGAAAAAATGCACTGCTCAATTGAACAGGTGTAAATTTTTCAGTCATAGCGATAATTACGCGGTCGTTGATGTTGTTCTGCTTTCGCAGTTCATGGAGTGATAACGCGGCAAATCGACGCGCCAATTCATAAAGGGTAGTTCGTGTATTGAAAATTGAATGCGTGACAGTTGATAGCAGTTTGATTGCTTTTGATGATGCAACCGTATTACTCAAATAGAAAATATGTTGCGGTGTTGCATACTTCTTAAAAAAAATGTCGTGAAAGCCAAAGTTTAGGCTTTGACGTTGAATAAAATTATTCAGCATTGCTTGTTGTTCTAACATCAAGTCAAATGCTGATTTGCCAACGTGTAAGCGCATAAAATCATCGTGCTGTTGGCGCGATAATTCGGGCGTTGTGGTTAAAACAATCGTGGCGCGTTGTTGCTTTGGCATAACTAAGCCTTGCCCGTCATTCGCATGAACAACAGAAAAATAGCCACCAATTGCGTTAAACCGACACCGACACCCACCGACAAAATCAGGCGGGTTAAATCGGTTTTTGTTTCTGCAATTTTCAATTCCAATTCTTTTACGTCGCGCTTAGTTGCGAGTTCGTCAAGTTTTGCCTTTTCGATTTTCACAACGGCTTTCGTGAGTGCATCGGCGGTTTTTTCAGCTAAACCACTTTGCACTAACTCGCTATAAAATTCGTGAGAA
The DNA here is from genome assembly GCA_903834465.1 of uncultured Pseudomonadota bacterium. GTDB lineage: Bacteria > Pseudomonadota > Gammaproteobacteria > Methylococcales > Methylomonadaceae > UBA10906. Next base: position 3,210 of record CAILJB010000122.1, read on the forward strand.
TCAAACGGTATTGCAGACATTATGCCGCCTGTTTTTGGCGCGATTGCTGTTGTTTGGCGGTTTCAATAATCGCTTGAACCATATCAAGGCAAAAGTCAGGACACCAAATATGCTTACCAGTGCGTTCTTTTTTAGGTCGCCCCATTTTCTTTTTAGTTTGTTCTGTCATGTTTAAAACTCCATAGCGTTGATTACGTCATCAATTTCAGACGTGTTAAAAGATAAATAACTCATCGTGGACGAAATAGAACGATGACCGAGGGCAATAGACGTTAAAGCCAAATTCTTACCTGTAGCAATGAATACGATGCTTGCGTAGGTCTTACGCATCGTGTGGGTGCTGTAGCTTGAACCGACACAGCCAACTAAAGCAAAGAGTGCTTTTAATAATCTGCCAGCTTGTTGTCTGGTGATAGCCGCATAACCGTTAATGTGTTTTCTACTTACAAACAATGGCGCGGTTGCATCTAAACCTTTTGATTCAAGCCACGTCACCAATAGAGTTAATACTTTTTTACAGTCAGAATTAAGCAATACCGACCTACCTTGTTTGCCCCCCTTAGTGTTCGATGCCTTCACATTTATATGTGAGTGAATGGCGTTAACGCCGTATGCTGTTTTTGTGCAAACATCCGACACTTTAAGTGATAGCAACTCGCTGATTCTGTAGCCCGTTGCCATTCCGACTACCAACAAGGATTTTTCACGGATTGTCGTTGTCACGCCTAAAACTTCTTTAATTTGTTGTCTTGTTAAAGGATTTGCGCCGCGCATTTTAGCCGCCTGTTTTATTATATTTATTCGTTGCCGATAAGTATAGAGTAACGCGCCAACAAGTCAATACATTTTCGTAGTCGATAAGTATTTAATCGAATGCACCATAATCACAGTTTGTAACATTCACGCTTTTTTCGTAATTCTGCCCGTTTAAACTCGATTTCATTCAATCCACACAATCACATTGCCGAATAATTAAACGCGCCATATCGGGCAAAATTGAACGCATAAAAAAACCACCTTGTTATCGGCGGTTCAATTCAGCATCAATGTTATGAATTACATTTAATTCATGGTGCAATGCGATTAACCAACGCATTCACGATTGAACGCTTAACGTTTTTGGTAACGGTCGTAAGCCCCGCGTTTTCAGCAACAAATTTTGAAATGTCAGTAATACCAATAACGATAAGTGCATCAATGTAAAACTGTTCAAGTTGAACCGTATGGCGCGAATTATCAGCGTGTCTGTAATTGATACTGATAAATTTATCGCACGGCTTAGAATCGCTTTGTGTGTGAATTATATCTAACTCAATAACGGGTTCGACTGTTGGCACAATGTCATTAACCAATTGAGTGTTATTTAATTCAGTTGGTAACGGTTCAAGGTTTGATTCAATCAATGGCGGCAATTCAATCAAACTACTTTGTGTTATCGCGCCACGTTCCCATTCGTAAATGTTCAATCTATCGACAGGGCTTTTTATCGCCTTGCCTGTTGGAACGTTCAAGCGTTCGCGGTATTTATTCGTTATTTTCGCCATTGCATCAAACGATAATTTTTTGCCGTGTAATTGTTCTAACGCCTTTTGCAATGATGTTGCGCCGTCGTATTCAGTCATGTTGTTATTCCATTTGAATTATATTTAACTCAATTATACACATGAATTATATTTAATTCACGGTGGCGCGTGTGAAGTTTCGCCCTGCAATCGTCACAGTTCGGGCGTGGCGCGTGTTCCAACTCAATACTAAATGCTGGTGCTGGTGCTGGTGCTACGGGCGCGGGGGTGGCGCAGACGCACCCCCTTCACAATGTTCAACATCGCACGCACGATAGGTGGCGCGTCAACAATGGCGGGGTCTCTACAGCGTCAAACCTACAGCCAGTGAAACGCAATCGCTATGTCTCGCTAATTATTAAAAATTTCTGATTGATAGGCTGCCACGAATAAATTTTGCGACAAAACAAAACAGCGTAAAGTCGCGCCACGTCTAGGTTTAATGCGTATTTATGCCATTTTCTTTAAATTCCCGTTTTGGCTAAATTTAGTAAAAATAGTGGAATTTAATGCGTTTTTATTAAAAAACACGAATTTGCACATTCGTGTTTCATTGTCATTTTTTAGATTCCTGTTGTGGCTAATCGGTTGCCATATTTAATGCGTAAGTCATCAATCAAAGATTCGAGCGTGTCAGTATCGCTACCAATCACAACGCCGCCCTGTCCGTTCAATAACCTAAATCGAATAATTGCCCGTTTTTGTTTTGGCGTGAGTAATTCGAGTAATTCGGTTTTGTGCGATTTGATAGCCGCCCGTAATTCGTGTGTCACACATTGCGCGGGGCGTGCGAGTAGCTTGCCGCCTTGCGTGTAAAGCGTTACGCCAATAGATAAGCATTGATTCAAGATAGTTTTCGCGTCCATTTTTAGAATTCCTCAATGTCAGAATCGGGGGTAATTTGCGAATAGTGCGAGTAGTTGCGAGTAATGTTTTGCCCTATATCTGTTGAAATGGCATTAACTAATTGATTGCCATTTTCCCCGCGAAGGTTGGAATTACTACTCGCACTACTCGCACTACTCGCAATTTTAGACACGCGCCAAAAGATTTTATGTGTGTTGCTATCCTGTCCAGCTTTTTCAAACCTATAGCCATCAACAACACGGTTTAGGTACTTTTTAACCCATAAGCCTAACCGCATAGCGTCTATTGAATCGCCACGTTTGCTAATTGCAACGTCCATAAGCGCGTGTTTTAAATCCGCGTTTTGTGATAATTCGCACGATTCGGCAATTTCAGCCGCCGTTTTGCCACTTGAACCATAAGCCGCAAACCATAGCGGCAACACTGCCCCTAATGTTTGCTTAATCGGGTCACTACTTTCTAACCGTTGGCGCGTGTCCATTGGGTCATCAACGCCTAACCATAAAAGCGACGCACGGATTAAATTATTCCAGTCATCAAATGAACCATAAGGCGTGATTTGCCCCGCTAACGGTTTGCCCGCGTGAATGTAAGCGCGTAACACGGTTAATGCCGCGCTTAACAATCTGTGACGGTTTGCGGGTATCCATTCGTTTAAATCA
>CAILJB010000123.1 GCA_903834465.1 uncultured Pseudomonadota bacterium
TGATTTAAAAGAACCAGACCATTACCCGCACGGTAGATTTATAGTAACCAATGCGGTTAAGACAATATATTTCGGATGTAAAATGCCAGAAGAACATAAAGAAATAATAAAAGCTATTTTAGGGGCGGACGTGATTTACAAAAATATGAACATTAACAGTGGAAAATTTGCATTAGTTGAAAGTTAAGTTTCCTATTAAAGCTTACTTCGCATAGCATTTTTTCTTAGCATGAAAGCTAAAAACACAAAAACCCGTATTGAATTAACAACACGGGTTTTGCGATAAATCTTTAAAAGCGTTATTCTTTGCCCCGATTAAACGTTTTCGACCACGTTTAATCATTGATTCAACCGACACAAACGGTATGAACTCGGCGCGGTAATTATGCACAAAATCCGCCCAAACTTCAAAATATAGCATCAGCTATAACCGCAAATCGGTTGCCTAATTCAGAAAATTTGAGCAACTAGCATAATGAAAAACAATAAAAATCAAAATGATAGTCGTTTTTTATATGAAAAATAAAAAATGACTCTTCAAATTCCGTTTGAATCGAATTTATGCCTTCTTGGCGATTATTCCAAAAAAGATAAAATTTGGGATAAGCATAAGCGCGATGCCGTAAAGTTGGCTGATTTTTTATCGGACGTTATCGAATTAGAAAAACAAGTCCAATGTTTGCGCGACACGGCAGATCATTTAACGTTCAAATGGGTAGATAATTTAGAAACGGGCGAATCTAAATTGAAGTTAGAACGTGCGTGGTTTAGTCGTTGGCGACACGATCCCGTATCGAATTGGCGTAAAACTATGAAATGGCGGTCGTTATGGTTTCATGCGTTACCTAACATTTTCAAAACACACGCAACTCATCGCTGGGTATTGGCAACGTTGACCGTTGAAAATTGCAAAATCGAAGAATTAAATAAAACCTGCAAACATCTAAACAAATCATTCAGAAAATTAGTGCGCGGGGCAAAATTCGCTCAATATTTAGATCCTCGTCGCGCCTCGGCAAAAGATGACGATGGAAATGTTGTTGCGGGTTATTACAAAGCTCTCGAAGTCACCAAAGAAAAAGAACGCAAAGGTTACGCCCATCCTCACATTCACGTTTTATTGCATCTACCTGAATCGTACTTTGAGAAAGACAACTACGTTACGCAACAAAAGCTATCAGAACTATGGCAGAAAGCTGCTGGTTTAGATTATGCGCCTGTTGTGGACATAAGAGCGGTGAAGCCCAAAAAAGGCGTGGACGATAATTTTGGCGGGTTATACGATGCGGTAATGGAAGTTACCAAGTATCCCAATAAAGCCGCTGACTTATTGGTCGATGTTGATTGGACAGTTGAATATATTCGTCAAATGAATCGAGTACGATTAACGGATGTTAGCGGCACATTAAAAATGTTTATTAAAGAAGAGCGACTCGAAGGGGATTTGGTTCACATCGACGAAGACAAAATTGACGACGAAAACGAACTAGAAACGGTGAAGGCCGTTTTACATTTCGTCTTTAATCATTCAAGAACGGTTCGACGATATGTTAGAAAAGAGTTCAAAAGCGGCGCTTACCCACCTATTTTTGATGGGTAAAAAATTGGGTTTTTCTCGTTAAGACATGCGAAAAGTTCCGCCACTTTGACTAATTCATATAACAAATTGATATATGAACGATTTTTTACGCGTGAAAGATAATTTTTTAACGACTTTTCTCAAAAATAAGTGGTTTTTCGTTTTTTGAGAAATTTTAAGTCAGTCGTTTTATGTTGTATTTTCTACAGATTATGTTGCATTTTCTACAGGCTTGGCGTTTAATTAAAACTCTAAATTTGCATTAAACAACCGCATTACTGAATTATGAAAAAACAAACGCACCGTCAACAAAATAACCGTCCAAAACAACCACTACAAAAGCCAATTCCAGCAATAAAAGAACCTCTGCAATTAACTAAGGTTAAGCGCGTGGCTTTTTATATTACCGATAAAACCGAACCCAAAGGTAAACTGCGTAAAGTTATTGCGTTGGGTACTTTCTACATTGAAGCATTAGAGCAAATAGGCGTTGATAATTTACCCACTTGGTTAGGCAAGGAAGTCGATAACTATTGCGCGATCAACGGTAAAGATGACGCTTGGATACGAATTGTGGAGTATTGCATTGTGCAAGCGTTATTGGCGAGAATTGCAAAGGTTTAAACTGCGAACTATGAATAAGCGCGTTGCCGACTTGAGCGTAGGAGCGACTGCGAGCGACCTAGCGAAAGGAGAAAATGCGCTAAACTAAACTTGAAAACGCGTTACATGAATTCAAGTTTTAACCAATGTCGTTATTTTTCTGCAAAAAACGTAAATATAGAAATTGTTTCCCCACTATAATCCGCCAATGGGAAAAATTTACACTGAAAATGGTTGGTTGATTCGTGTACAAGGCAATGAGCATCCGCCTGTTCATGTTCACGTTTTACATCCAAACGGCAAAGCGTTGATTACGCTTGATGGCGATGTTAAAAATTCTGGCGTACCCGCCAAAGTTATTAAACAAGCCGTTGACTGGATAAAAGCAAATTCAACGGTCATAAAATTAGAATGGCAAAAAATGAATAATCCGCGTGGCAAATCATCATGAGAAAAAATACTTTTCGTTTAGAGAGCGTAACGCCTTTTGAACCGCACAAACTCACAATTAAGTACACCGACAAAAGCGTTATCACGGTGGATTTAGAGCCACTTATTCAATCGTTAGCAGCGTTTGAATCGTTGGAAAATACGACAGAATTTGCCAGTGCGGCGATTACGGATTTTGGTTTTACACTTGAATGGTCGTGCGGAGTATCGTTGGATTCAGACAAATTGTTTGAAATGGCATTGGAACAGGCTGGTATGATTGCCAACGCGCATTTCAGACGTTGGCAAAACGCTAACTGTTTGTCGCTCACCCAAGCCGCCCAAGCGATTGGCTTAACACGGCGAACAATTAGCCAATATCGAACGGGCAAACGTCCAGTACCTCGCACTGTTTCATTGGCGTGCAAAGGGTGGGAAGTCGAACAAGCAAGATAACGTTATCGAATCATGAAATTGACAGCAAATTTTTAAGATTTTTTGCGTTATAAATATGTCGTATTTTCTACGCTTGTGACGCATTTTCTACTGTTTGGTGCGTATTTCCTACAAATTATGTTGCATTTTCTACATATTTTTTCGGTTAAAACCGCTACAAGCCTTTATTTTCGCGGGTTATTGTGATTTTTCATGAGTTTTTAGCTTTTTTTGATTTTTACTTAACTTGATAATTAAGGCTTATTTGGGCGTTTTTGACAATTGAAAAAATATATTTTTTATTTTATGAGAGGAGAACAACGGCTATGGTGTACAGATATTTTAATTTCAATGAAAATTCGCTGAGTTTTTTAATTAGTAAAAAGTTATGGGTTTCACATCCATCAAAATTTAATGATCCATTTGATTCCGTTTTTCAAGTTGATCTCATGGGTAGTCCGAGCGACACTATTGAGAAACACCAAAATGAACAGGCTATTTGTTGTTTCTCAGAAAAGCACGATAGCATTTTAATGTGGTCTCATTATGCGGATTCTCATAAAGGTTTTTGCGTTGGCTTTGATAAGAATAGCGAGCTATTTTGCGACCCCAAATTATTTCAAAAAGTTTTTTATGAAAAAGAAGAATTTTCTTTTTACATAAATCCGACAGATGAAAAAATGTACAACTCAAAGGATGAATATCAAGAATTTGATAAATTATTTACTACTAAATACGAAGATTGGGCTTATGAAAAAGAGTGGCGGCTAATTTTAACACTTGATTTAAAAGAACCAGACCATTACCCGCACGGTAGATTTATAGTAACCAATGCGGTTAAGACAATATATTTCGGATGTAAAATGCCAGAAGAACATAAAGAAATAATAAAAGCTATTTTAGGGGCGGACGTGATTTACAA
>CAILJB010000124.1 GCA_903834465.1 uncultured Pseudomonadota bacterium
ACCCTCCAAATCGACTATTTCACGTCCCAAAATCATCGAACCACCACATTCGGCTAAAACAGGTTTTCCCGCTTCAATAAATGTTTTTAATGATTGCCACGTTTTTGATGTTGATAATTGCTCGGCAAATAATTCGGGATAGCCGCCTGTTAGCCAAACTGCTGTAGCATTTTCAGGAATCAAATCACCAGCCACTGGCGAAAAAAAGATAACTTCCGCGCCTTGCGCTTTTAACCAATCTAAATTCGCGGGATACATAAAACAACACACTTCATCTTTGGCAATTGCAATAATTACATTTTTTAACAATGGCGGATTATTCGCCGATAAAACACTTGGATAAATAGTTTCCGAAAAGGCTTCGGTAAATGCTGTTTCATTCACATGAAAAAATGGCAAAAAATTCGGAACGGCAGAATTTTTCGGTATTTTCAAACCTAAATGCCGACTCCCCAATGTTTCGCTGTTACGTTCTATCCATGCAATCAATGGCGGCAATTGATAATTTTGTAACGCATGGGTTAATAATTCAGCATGATGTGCGCTGCCGACGCGGTTGGCGATAATCCCTGAGATTCGCACGCTTTTTTGTTTGGCAAATTCATAAAACCCACTGACTAATGGCGCAATTGTGCCACTCATACCACCTGCATCAACGACTAAGATGACGGGGCATTGCAATTCTTTCGCTAAATCAACACTCGAACCTTCGCCACCCACACCACTTACGCCATCGAATAAGCCCATCACACCTTCGATTAACGCAACATCTGTTTGCTCAACTTGTTGTAATTGTTGGCGACACATTTCTGCCCCCATCATTCGCGTATCCAAATTGTATGAAGGTTTACCCGTAATGGCTTGATGCCAAAGTGGATCAAGAAAATCAGGCCCTGCTTTGAAGGCGACAATGGATTGCTGTTTACTTTGAAAATATTGTAATAGCGTTAGCATTAACGTCGTTTTGCCGCAGCTTGAGTTCGTGCCAGCGAGTAAAGCGGTTTTCATAAAAATCCTTGTGGTGTCGGTTTCGTAATTTGAGCGGCATTTTACCTTGAAACCTTGCACCTTTTACCTAAAGCCACCTATAATTCGCGCTCGCTTTCAGGTGTCGGCATTTCAAATGTCGATTAAACGGGAAGTTGGTTAAATGCCAACACTGCCCCCGCAACTGTAAATAAGTTAAGCATTCTCTTCAGCGTCACTGTAATTTTCACGGGAAGACAGAGAATGTAGGTTTTTTTTAAAACCGCTTATAAGTCAGGAGACCGGCCTAAAAGTTTATTCGGAGCAGCGGAGGGCTGTGTTTGAGAGTAGACTGCACTTTTTTCGCCATTCGTTGTCTTCTTTTGTCCTTCGTTGTTTAACCAACAATCATGCGCGGGCGGCGCATTAAGGACAATATCAAAATGCAAAAAATTATTCTCCCTTCAGTTCTAATCGCGTTTAGCGGTACATTGTACGCGCAAGACCTTCCCGAAAACCTGCCAGAAATCGTTGTCACTGCAACACGTTCCGGTGCAGAAGCTAAAAACACACTTTCCACCGCCGCAACGGTTTATACCCGTGAAGATATTGACCGTTTGCAAGTTCGCACCTTGCCAGAATTATTGCGTGGTACAACAGGTGTAGATGTTGTGCAAAATGGTGGTTACGGGCAACCTGCCAGTGTGTTTATGCGTGGCACAAATGCTAATCATGTTTTAGTTTTAATCGACGGTATAAAAATGGGGTCAGTGACGACAGGAACCGCTGCATTTCAGTTTATTCCAATGGAACAAGTTGAACGGGTCGAAATTATTCGTGGTCCACAATCAAGTTTATATGGTTCGGAAGCTATCGGCGGTGTCATTCAAATTTTTACCCGAAAAGGTGGTGACGGCGAAACACCAAAATATAATTTAGATGCAGGTGGCGGAACGTATTACACACACCGCACGGCAGGTTCTGTTAATGGAAAATATAAAAATGCGTGGTACAACATTGGCGCGGCGCATCTGGGGAGTGACGGTTTTTCAGCACAACGTCCACCTGCTGACCAAGATAAAGATGGTTATCAAAACACAGCGGTGAATGCGCGGGCAGGTTATCGCTTTGATAATAACGCTGACATCGAAGCGACATTTATGCGAGCGCAAGGCATAAATCAATTTGATGGTTACAGCGCAACTTCTGAAAATAAAAACGAATTTGTAAATCAGGTCATATCACTCGCAGGCAATATGGATTTGATGCAGAATTGGCGTTCAACCTTGCGTTTAGGTCAAACGAATGATGAAGGTCGAAATTTCACACCCGATGGCAAATTTTCCAGTTTATTTGAAAGTACCCGCTGGAATGCAAGTTGGCTAAATCAATTTAATATTGCCGATAATCATCAATTGATAATGGGGTCAGATTACCGATTTGATGAAGTGAATAGCACCACGATTTACCAACAAAAATCTCGTTATGACGTGGGCGTATTTAGTGAATTACACAGCCGATTATTTGATGACCATTTTGTGAATGCTTCCGTGCGTTGGGATGATAATCAAACATTTGGCGATTATGTGACGGGGAGTGTGGGCTGGCGATATAACTGGAAACACGGCATTAGCGTTTTAGCCAATTTTGGTAATGCGTTTAAAGCCCCAACATTTAACGAACTTTATTGGCCAAATACAGGTTATGGTGGAGGTAATCCTAATTTGAGACCTGAAGAATCTAAATCGTATGAAACAGGTTTAGCTGGCAACCATGATTGGGGAAATTGGGAATTACGCGCATATCATACAGATGTTGATAATTTAATTGCGAGTTGGCCGCCGCAAAATATCGACAAAGCACAAATTGAAGGTATTGAAGCTGAAATCGGCACAGAGATTTTCGGTTGGCGACCCAAACTCAATCTAAATTTACTCAATCCAAAAGATAAACTTACCGGACTACGTTTACCTCGTCGAGCTGATAAAACGGTAGCGTTTGATTTATCAAAGTCATTTGATGACGTTGATATTGGCGCAATGGTGATTGCTCAAGGTAATCGTTTTGACGATGTGGCGAATAAAACGCCTCTGGGTGGTTTTGTCACAATGGATTTGCGCTCAGCGTATCATTTCAACAAAAATTGGATGTTAAGTGCGAAACTTAATAACGTGCTGGATAAATATTACCAAACCGTGAATACTTACAACATGGCGGATAGGAACTTTTTTCTCTCGATTCATTACAACAATTAACTTAGGAGTTTTTCCATGAATTACAAAACTTTTTTACCATTAGTTGCGCTGATGGCAGCAACGCGCGTGCATCATTTTGGCGATGCGTTTTCATTGCCAGATGCGTCATTGGCAACATTTTTTTTAGCGGGTTTATTTTTCAATCAGCGTAGTTTGTTTGTCGCATTATTGATTGAAGCGGGATTGCTGGATTATGTGGCGATTAGTCATTTTGGGGTGAGTGATTTTTGCGTGTCGCCAGCTTACGTTTTCCTCGTGCCAGCGTATTTTGCGATGTGGTTTGGCGGACGTTTGACTTCAAAATTCAACTCTATGCAAGGCAATGAATTAACATTATCTCTTCCCGCAATGGCAACGTTATTAGCCGCCACGTCTAGTGCGTTTTTAATGTCAAATGGTAGTTTTTATTGGTTGTCGGGTCGTCATCCGAATGGAAACTTTGCGGAATATGTTGAACGTGCGGTGCATTATTATCCGCCTTATGCCGGCTATGCGTTGATGTATGTGGTTTTAGGTTATGCCGCCGTGAAAGTAATTAAATTATTCCCTGCGTTAATGGCGCGTAAAATCGCTTAATTTCAAAAATAACAAGCGGCTCACAAAAGTGAGTCGCTTGATTTTCCTGTTTTCAATCCCTGTTTATTTATGAGTTTACATGGCGGTAATATTTACGCTTTCGCAAAACAATTGCACTGTTTACCGAGCGACATCATCGATTTTTCATCGAATATTCACTTTGAACAAGCCGTTAATTGGCGTGATTTGTCGAATTTAAATCTCATCCCTTACGCTGACCCGCATTACGCTGATTTAAAACAGGCGATAAAACGGCGTTATGCGTTGACTGAAAACGTTGAGTTAGAAATTTTTAACGGCGCGAGTGCGGCTATTTTTTCATTACTTCGATTTTTAAAGCCAAATGACCTCGTGTTTTACGCGCCGCTTTATGGCGAATATGCAAAAGTTGCCAAAGAATTAAACACGACTATTCATACGATTAACCGATTTGATAATTTGTCTGCGCCTGTCCCAGAAAACAGCACTGTTATTTTTGTGAATCCCTCAACGCCTGATGGCAAATGTTACGAAATGTCTGAACTTTTCCAACATTGGAAAGCAGCGAATTGCACGGTAATTGTTGACGAATCATTTTTAGATTTTTGTGATGCGCCGTCGATGAGTGAATTTATCGCTGATTACGAAAAATTATTTATCGTGAAATCACTGTGTAAATTTTACGGGTGTGCGGGTGTTCGAATAGGTTTTGTGGTGGGAGAAATCGAGCCAATTTCAAAATTACGTTTTTTTGAACCGGCGTGGAAATTATCCAGTTTTGACATGGCGTATATGCAAGAAGCCTTGAAAAATATTGCTTTTATTGAACGTACTCAAAATGAAACCACACGTTTACGCGCCATGTTGAAACAAGTTTTAATCGATTCAAACTTATTTGAAAAAATTTATGACTGTTCAGCGAATTTTGTTTTAGGTCATTTGCAAACTATTGATGGTGAAAATTTACAAACAGAACTTGCGCGTTTTCGGATTTTGGTTCGTAACTGCGAAAGTTTTGACGATTTGGATAATCAAGACGTGCGTTTTGCAGTGAAATCTAAAACACATATTGAACAATTAGCGCACGCTTTAGAGACAATTTATGGCTGAACTAGCGATTGCCGCCTACCTCATTGATAAACTGTTTGGCGAATTACCGTGTAAACATCCGGTGATGTTTATGGGCGATTTTATTTCGGCGTTTGAACGGCGTTTTTATCAAGACAGTATTTTGGTCGGCGCATTATTGGTCATCAGTTTAATTAGCGTAACAGGGTTAAGCAGTTTTGCATTGATTCAACTGAGTTCATTTTTTCCGGAACATTTACAATTTTTCGGTTTAGCCATTTTTGCTTCGAGCGGTTTAGCGATGAATATGTTGCACTCAAGCGTTGCGAATGTCGTAATCAGCGAATCGCCACAAAAAACGGTTAGTCAATTAGTCAGTCGTGACACAGAAAACATGAACGAAACCGATGCGTATAAAGCGGCATTAGAAACATGGGCAGAAAATTTAAGTGATGGCGTAATTGCGCCGTTGTTTTATTTAACGTGTTTTGGATTGTCTGGCATTGCGATTTATAAAGCGATTAACACGATGGATTCCATGATTGGCTATCGCACTGCGCGTTATGAAAAATTCGGCAAAGTCGCAGCGCGACTAGATGATGTCGCAAATTATATTCCGGCGCGTTTAACCGCATTGTTAATTGTTTTAGTGATGCCTAATAAAAAACACAGTTGGAAAATTTTGTGGCGCGACGGACATAAATTAGAAAGTCCAAACGCCGGTTATCCGATTGCGGCATTAGCGGGAAGTTTGTTTTGTGCGTTGGGTGGCGCAGCCTACTATCACGGGCAATTAAAACACAAACCACATTTGGGCGATGCGCTGCAACCCATTACGCACGCCACCATAAAACAAGCGTTAGCATTGCGACAATGCTTAGATATTGCGCTGTTATTGTTATTGATAGGAATGTTATGAGTGCAAATGCTTATTCATGCGAAGAAATTGCAGCGGTGTATCGTGCAATGTATGAGCGTCGTGATATGCGTCATTTTTTGCCAGATGCAATCGAACCTGAAATGTTACAACGCTTACTTCGCGCCGCGCACCACGCGCCAAGTGTGGGATTTATGCAGCCGTGGCGATTTATTCGCATTACCGAACCAGAATTACGTCAGAAAATTCACGCACTTGTTGAACAAGAACGGATTTTAACCGCGCAAGCACTTGGTGAACGCAGCGATGATTTTATGGCGTTAAAAGTTGAAGGAATTTTAGAGTGTGGCGAATTATTGATTGCCGCGTTGTGCGAACAGCGTGAACAACATATTTTTGGACGACGGACATTGCCGGAAATGGATATTGCCTCGCTTTCGTGTGCGATTCAGAATATGTGGCTAGCAGCACGCGCCGAAGGTTTAGGGCTGGGGTGGGTGTCGTTATTTGAACCCGAAGCGTTAAAAATATTGCTCAACATGCCTCATGACAGTCAACCGTTAGCGATTTTGTGTTTGGGGCATGTTGAGAAGTTTTACGAAAAACCCATGTTAGAACAAGAAAACTGGGCAAGTCGTCATGCGCTTGAATCGGTATTATTTGAGAATAACTGGGGATGAGAGAGAAGGATTTAAAAAGGCGGGTTCAACTCAGTTGAATCCGCCTTTTTTTATGCACGTTTGTTATGTTTAAAATGTAAACAGTGTTCAATAACTAGACGTTTAAATTTAAATTAAACACACTTTTTCTAAAAATTAAAAATACTCAATTCATTGTTTTAAAAGAAAAATATTTTTCTTTTTTTGCTGGCACAGCCGTTGCACTATCTAACGCGAACCTGTCGTCTCTGTATGGAAGCGGTACTAAAGACGTGTCACGACAGACCTCCAAAAATTTGCATAGCATCGACAGGTTCAAATCATTTTTTAAATAATAAAACAATGAGGAGTAGTCAAAAATGGCTATAAGTGCAGCAACAAAAGCAGCAACCGACGCACTCGCGGTAAATCGTGCGCCGACCAGTGTCAATGCTCAAGAAGTGCATAGATGGTTACAAAGTTTTACTTGGGATTTTGAGAAAAATCGCACGAAGTATCCGACCAAATACAAAATGGCTAACGATACCAAAGAGCAATTCAAGCTCATCGCCAAAGAATATGCGCGTATGGAATCGGTCAAAGACGAACGTCAATTTGGTAGTTTACAAGACGTGTTAGCGCGTGTTGATGCGGCAAAGCGGGTGCATCCAAAATGGAATGAAACCATGAAAGTGGTTTCTAACTTTTTGGAAGTGGGCGAATACAACGCGATTGCGGCAACAGGTATGCTGTGGGATTCGGCGACTGCTCCTGAACAAAAAAATGGTTATTTAGCGCAAACGCTCGATGAAATTCGTCACACAAACCAATGTGGTTATGTGAATTACTATTTTTCTAAAAATGGTCAAGACCCAGCCGGTCACAACGATGCGCGTCGTACTCGCACCATCGGGCCACTTTGGAAAGGCATGAAGCGCGTATTTTCAGACGGCTTTATTTCAGGTGACGCGGTTGAATGTTCGATTAACTTGCAATTAGTCGGCGAAGCGTGTTTTACCAATCCGTTAATTGTAGCGGTAACAGAATGGGCGGCGGCAAACGGTGATGAAATTACACCGACTGTTTTCCTCTCCATTGAAACCGACGAATTGCGCCACATGGCAAACGGTTATCAAACGGTTGTATCGATTGCTAATGACGAAGCGGCTTCAAAATATTTGAATACCGATTTAAACAACGCTTTCTGGACACAACAAAAATACTTCACACCTGTTTTAGGAATGGCGTTTGAATACGGCAGTCATTTCAAAGTTGAACCGTGGGTGAAAACGTGGAATCGCTGGGTATATGAAGATTGGGGTGGTATTTGGATTGGTCGTTTAGGCAAATATGGTGTGGAATCACCAGCCAGTTTGCGTGACGCGAAAAAAGACGCTTACTGGGCGCACCACGATTTATTTTTAATCGCTTATGCGTTATGGCCAACCGGTTTCTTCCGTTTAACACTGCCAACTGCTGAAGAAGCGGAATGGTTTGAAGCAAATTACCCCGGCTGGCACGACCATTACGGCGTAATTTACGAAGAATGGCGTGCGCGAGGTTGTGAAGACCCAAGCAGCGGTTTCATTCCCTTGATGTGGTTTATCGAAAACAATCACCCAATTTATATCGACCGCGTTTCACAAGTGCCTTTCTGCCCAAGTTTATGCAAAGGCGCAAGCACATTGCGTGTTCATGAATGGAACGGCAAATTGCATTCATTCTCTGACGATTGGGGCGAACGCATGTGGCTTTCTGAACCTGAACGTTATGAATGCCAAAACATCTTTGAACAATATGAAGGACGTGAATTGTCTGAAGTCATTGCAGAATTGCACGGTGTTCGTAGCGATGGCAAAACGTTGATTGCTCAACCACACACCTCTAAAGATGGCAGATTGTGGACACTCGACGACATCAAAAAATTAAATTGTGTCTTTGCTGATCCTTTGAAATCATTCGAAGCGGGAGATAAATAAATGGGTATTCAAGTAGAAAGCGGTAAAAGAGGTTTAACCGATCCAGATATGGCGCGAATCATTGCCGATGCAGTGCCTGCTCAACCTTTAGATTCCAACAACAAAATGAACTATTTTGTTAAACCGCGTGGTCGCCGTTTAACAGAATATGAAATTTTATGTTGCTACGCGCAACCCACACCGGATTGGATTCCAGGTGGTTTGGATTGGGGCGATTGGACACAAAAATTTCATGGTGGTCGCCCGTCGTGGGGCAACGAAACCACAGAATTACACACCACCGATTGGCACAAACACCGTGACCCCGCAAATCGCTGGCACGCGCTTTATGTCAAAGATAAAGCCGAAGAATGGCGTTATACCGATCGTTTTTTAAAAGCCTATTCAGCCGACGGTCAAGTGCGTTCTATCGATCCTGTGTGGCGCGACGAAGTGTTAAACGATTATTTAGGTGCATTCTGCTTTAGCGAATACGGTTTGTTCAATTCCCATTCTTCCGCGTCGCGTGATTGTTTAGGTGATACGTTGCGGATGAGTATTGCCATGATCGGTTTGGACAAAGTTGATAACGCCCAAATGATTCAATTGGAAAGAACATTCTTGGCAAAATTAGTTCCTGGTTTTCCTGAATCAACGGACGAACCGAAAAAAGAATGGACGCAAGGCACGATTTATAAAAGTGCGCGTGAAACCGTTGAAGACATTTGGCAAGCCACTTACGATTGGAACGAAATTTTGTGGTCTGGTCACATGGTTTATGACCCCTTATTCGGTCAGTTTGTACGTCGTGAATTCTTCTTGCGGTTGTCATCATATTTTGGCGACAACTTAACGCCGTTCTTTATCAATCAAATGCAGTTGTACCATTCACAAACCAAAGGCATTACAGGTGATATGTTCTTCCATTGTTTGGCAGATGACGTTGAATTTGGTGATTACAACAAACGCTTGTTGCGTGCATGGAATGACAAATGGTTGCCAAGAACGGTCAACGCATTAAAAGATTTCATGGGTATTTTCGCCAAAATTCCTGAAATCGAAGGCGTGACCAGTAAAGATGCTATCGAAGCCGCGCTTGAGCGTGTTTTTGATGATTGGAAACGTGATTACGCTGACCCTATCAGTTACAAAGTAGACACGGCGGTACTCATTAAAACCGTTCTCTCTGGTCTTAAATAAGGAACAACAAATGTCTAAAAGTTCAAATTCTTATGGCGCAGGCATCATGGCAAAAACAGGCAAAGCGTTTGCCGATGAATATTTTGCTGAAGAAAACCAAGTTGTCCATGAAAGTAACGAAGTGGTATTGGTATTAAAAAAATCTGACGAAATCAACGTAATTGTTGATGAATATTTGTTGGGTGATCATGCCGATGATAATAAAACCTTAGTGATTGAAGATCGTTCAGGTTATTGGTGGTTAAAAGCAACCGGCAAAATCGAAGTCGATTGCTCGGAAGTTGCTGAATTGTTGGGTAAAAACTTCTCGGTTTATGACTTTTTAGTAGACGTGTCGTCAACGATTGGTCGTGCTTACACCTTGGGCGATACCTTCACCATCACCTCAGAATTGATGGGGCTTGATACCAAACTGAAAGATTTACAATCTTAGGAGTTCACTATGGCTAATTACAAAATTCATGATAATCCTGTCCGCGATGAGTGGACAGCAAAAATTGATGGGCTAAAAACCTTAGCACAAGGTTCGGCGTTTTTGGTCGATTTTCGTAAAAAACACACCACACCATTTCGTCAAGATTATTCACTCGAACTCGATTGGGGTTGGATTGAATGCAAAATCGAAGAAAAAGTGGCAATGCTCAAACATGCCGAACTAAACGACCAACAATTCCTTAACAACAACGTTTGTGGCGCGAATGCACAAGCGGTTGCGGATGCGGTTGTGGCGAAAATGGCGGCTTGTACGGATAAATATGAAGCAGAAAAACTTCATATCAATTTCAGAATTGAAAACAAGCCACCGATTATGCCAGTGAATGTATTTATGGATACAGATCGCATTTTAGGGACTAAGTTGATGGAACTTAGAAACACCGATTATTACGCCTTGCCATTAGCAGAATTGCGTAAGGCGCGTGGTGTGACAGTGATTACGCTGCAATAAAACGTTGAAGTGTCTGCCAAGTTCGATTGTGCTGGCAGGCACTTTTCCTCTCTCTCATCAAAATACTAAAACCATGTTAGAAACATTAAATGCTTCGGCGTATCCAGAAAAAAGCAACCCCAATTCGGAACTGACCAAACTTTATGATTCACAACGCTATACAGCGTATACCGAAGATTTGGAATTTATGTGGCGATGGACGATTTATCAAGACAATAAACTGATTCAAGAAGGTTGTTCGTTAACTTTCGACGCTTCGCAACGTTCGGTAAATCATGTGCTAGCATTTTTTAATATGAGTAATAAAAACCAAAAGGCAAAGCAGGAGTTGTAGTTAATGGCAAACACGCATCAAGTAAAAATTATTACCCAAGATAACGAATCGGTTACTTTTGAATGCCGTTCGGATGAAGATGTTATTAGCGCGGGATTACGCCAAGATATTTATTTAATGGCTTCGTGTCGTGAAGGCGGTTGTGCGACGTGCAAAGGTTTTTGTGCGAAAGGCGATTACATTATGGGCAAATACAGCTTTCAAGCTCTGCCCGATGAAGAAGAAGCCGCTGGCGAAGTGCTGCTTTGTCGTTGTTACCCCACCACGGATATTGAAGTTGAAGTGCCTTACACTTATGACCGCATTTCGTTTTCTCCAGAAGATTTATATTTTGAAACGGAAGTGACTGAAATTTCGCAAATTTCAAGTAATGTCATGCGTTTGTTATTAAAACGAACCGGTGATGATTTACAAATTAAGTTTGATTCGGGGCAGTTTTTCGATTTAGAAATCCCAAATACCACCACAACACGTTCTTATTCACCTGCCAATACGGCAAATAAAAAAGGCGAATTAGAATTTTTAATTCGCATTGTTGACGGGGGTAAATTTTCAACGTATTTGAAAAATGATGCGAAAGTCGGGCAAAAAATCCAAGTTAAAAGTGCATCGGGCGTTTTTGGTTTAAAAGAAAATGGCTTTACGCCACGTTATTTTGTGGCGGGCGGAACAGGTTTAGCTCCTGTTTTATCAATGGTTCGTCGGATGCACGAATGGGAAGAGCCGCAAAAATGTGTGATTTATTTTGGTGTGAATACGCAAGAAGAAGTCTTTTTTTTACAGGAATTGGAAAAATTAGCCAAGGACATGAAAACGCTGGAATTGCGAATCTGCGTCTGGAAATACACTGACGACTGGCACGGCGAAAAGGGCAGTGTGGTTGATATTTTACGCCGCGATTTAACGGAAACCGGTGCAAAACCGGATTTATATTTGTGCGGTCCGCCGGGAATGGTGGATGCGACTTTTGCTGTTTGCGATGAGCTTGGCATTCCAAAAGAACGTATTTATTTAGAAAAATTTTTACCCAGCGGTTCTTAAAGTCGGTGCGATGCCCATGAAACTTGCGGATAGAGAATTTCTTAATGGCATGGTTGAGCAATTCGATGAATCTATTAAACAATTGGCTATCCAAGAAAAAGACGTTTTAGACCGAATTGGCAACGTGCGAGCTGAAGAATTACGCGAGTTTTGGAAGCAAGCGTTGACCGAAGAGGAAGAGCGATTTTTCAGAATGACGATGGATTATTGGGATAAAAAGCTGATTCAAATTTGGGCGCGAACTAAACGGATTCGACACACTCGCGCCGAAGTCGGACATAGCTTGATGAAATCCCTACTTATAAATAACGGTTAAAACGAGAACAGTTATGACAAAACAAATTATTTACAACCCGCAAGCGCGTTTACGATTGATGCACGGTATTGATAGCGTGGCGCGAGCGGCGGTTGTCACGATGGGAAGTGCAGGGCCTGCGGTGATGATTCAACACCGTACCGATGGAATTATGCCAATTTTCACTCGTGATGGCGTAACGGTGGCGCGGTCAATCAATTTTGAAGACAGAATTGCGGATTTAGGCGGACGGATGTTGCGCGATGTTGCCGGTGCAGTTTCTCGACAAGTCGGTGATGGCACAACCACCGCCATTGTTCTCGCACAAAAATTGGCGCAAGAAAGTTTGAAAAGCGTTGCCGCCGGTTTTCATCCATTGCAATTGAAAAAAGGATTGGATTTGGCATTAACATTGGTTGAAAAAAATTTGCTAGATAACTCTGTTAAAGACGTTACCACAGATTGGATTGAAAAAATTTCTGCTGTCGCCACCAAGGATGAAAAAGGAGTTGGAAAATTATTAGCTCAAGCTCTTGCAGAGCTTGGCTCAGAGGGGCAGCTAACATTCCAACTCGGCAATGGACGTGAAGATGAATTAGACATTGTCGATGGTGTGCATTACGAACAAGGTTATTTATCGCCGTATTTTGCCACCGATAAAACCCGTGCCGAAGCGGTACTCGATAATCCGTATATTTTGTTATATGACCGTGAAATTCATGACTTAATGGATTTAATTCCGATTTTAGAAGAAGTCAAAGCACAAGGTCGGGCGTTGCTGATTATTGCAGATAACGTAATTGATAAAGCCTTGACGGGATTATTGCTTAATCATGTGCGAGGGATTTTCAACGTCGTTGCCGTAAAAGCCCCTGGTTTTGGTGATAAACGCATCGACCGGCTTAAAGATTTAGCGTTATTAACGGGCGGACAGGCAATTTTAGACGATTACAGCAGTCCAAAACTCGAACACGTTACACTCGATTTATTAGGTCAAGCTCAGCGCGTCGTGATTACTGAAACGACGACTACGATTATTGGCGCAAAAGGCGATGACGAACTTGTTAAAGAACGAATTAAAAATTTGCGTGAGCAAGCAGATTTAATTCTCGCTATTAAACCGGGTACAGGTTCGGCAACCGGCAATAAACACGATTTCGAAGAATTAGAAGAACGGATTGCTTTGCTATCAGGCAAAACAGGCGTTTTCAGTGTCGGTGGCACAACAGATTTTGAAATCAAAGAACGCATGGTTCGCATCGAAAATGCTTATATGTCGGCAAAAGCCGCACTTGAAGAAGGCATTTTACCTGGTGGTGGCGTAGCGTTATTTAATTGCATCCAAATGTTAAATACCGTCATCGCTGAAAATGCCGAGCAGCAACAAGGCATTACAATTATGAAAACCGCTCTTGCTGCGCCATTGCAAAATTTAACGCGCAATGCGGGCTTAAATCCGGAAATTGTAATTTCTAAATTAAATGCCGCTGAGGACTCTCATTTTACCGTCGATACGCAATATCAACATTACGGTAATTTTTTAGACATCGGTATCATCGATCCCGTGAAAGTGATGCGTATCGCGTTACGCAATGCCGTAAGCGTTGTCACCACCATGATGACAACAGAGGTCATTGTAATGGATGTTCCCGATTTATCGATTATGGACGGTTATTCACCCGAATGGGCTGCGGCAACGCGCGAAGATCCACGCTCTTAAATTTTTCAGTTGTTCCCGAGTATTCAAAATATTCAAGCGTAAATCAGCTTCATCCTACCTGCTCTCCTAAACGGGGCATTTCTATTTCCAGCGTGAAATAAAGGCGGTGCGACACTATGTCGCATTGCCTCTTTTTTTGAATTTGTTATTGTGTCGCTCTCATTGTCGATTTATTCAAATTGCATTCAAAATCAATCATTTTTGTAACTTTTTGGTTTGCAATCGACACCATTCGATATAGAAAGTTAATAGAAAGATGGACGTAAATATTAATATTCCAAACAAAGTTAAATTAAGTCACGAAACTTTATTGCTTCGGCACACCATTGAGTTTGAAGTCGATCGTCCTATTCAGGCGTGGCAATGGATGAATCAAACTCGTTCTGTTCCCGAGCAAGGTGATTGGGTTCGCCCAGAAGTCAGTGACGCATGGCGGCGTTGTCTTGAAGATTACAGCTTGCCATTGGGAAATTATGCGAATTGGGATAATTATCCGGTTATTGAATCTGCTGTTGAAAATACGAACCCTGCATCAAATATTGAAGAACTGATTAAACATCTCAGTGAGAACTTTCACACATTTTTAAAAGAAGCTGGCGTGATGCTCGTTTTGACAGCTTCTGATGGACGATTACTTTGCGTCATTGGCGAGCAAAAATTACCGAGTTCTTTTTTAACACGCATGTATGTTGCAGGGGCAAATTGGTCGGAATCGGTTTTAGGTAATAATGGTATTGGCACCGCAGCGGTGATTAAAAACCCCGTTGCTTTTCAAGGCATGGAGCATTTTTTAAATGTATTGCATCCGTTTACGACGGTTGGTTATCCGCTCCTTGACGAAAACGGTAAATTAAGAGCTGTCTTGGGTTTAGTGAGCGATCATCAAGAACGGATGAATTCGTTATTTGCGTTTTTGCATTTAATTTGTGTGTTGGTCAATACTAATTTGCCATTAGCAAAAAATCCGACCGCGCAAGAACGTGTATTGGAAAAAATCCATTTTAGTTCGACAAAAAAATCACCACCTCCACTTAATAATTCCACCATTTCCAAAGAATTAGACCAGCTACTTCAAAAAGCGGTGAAGTTGCAAACCCATAAAATCCCCATTTTGGTCACAGGCGAATCGGGTGTGGGTAAAGATCATTTTGTGAATTTACTTAAAAATGCAGGTCCTCGAAAAAATGCGCCGTTAGTTGCCATTAACTGTGCTTCCATTCCGCATGATTTGATTGAAAGTGAATTATTTGGTTACGAAGCAGGAAGTTTTACCGGCGCGAAATCGAGTGGCAAAGCAGGGAAATTCGTGTTGGCGGACAAAGGTATTTTATTTTTGGATGAAATCGGTGATATGAGTTTTGATTTGCAATCGACGTTGTTGCGTGTTTTAGAATCGTCTGAATTTACCCCTGTTGGTGGAAATAAGCCGATTCGTGTTGATGTACAAATTGTAGCGGCAACTAACGTGCGATTATTGGAAGCAATTGAGGCGGGACGTTTTCGTAGAGACCTTTACTATCGATTAAATGGCGCACAAATTCATTTACTACCGTTACGCGATAGACCGGATAAACATTCTATTATTCATAGCATTTTGCAAAAAGAATTGAATGCAATTGCACCAGATGGCGAAATTGAAATTTGTTCAGAGGTCATTCATTTAATTGACCAACATCCGTGGCCGGGAAATATTCGACAATTGATTAGCGTTATTCGAGCGACGCTTTACACGGCAAGCAGTTCATTTATTACGGTTCAAGATTTACCGTTAGATTTTATTTCTGAGTTGAAAGAATACGAAACGAAAGAAAATCCAATTCCTCCCCTGTTTATCTCAACAGTGCCGGAAGCGATGAGCTTAATGGATTGGGAGTGTCATGCGGTAAAATCTGCGCTCAAAAATTGTGGCGGCAATATCTCTTTAGCCGCCAAAACATTAGGCATTACGCGCACCACACTGTATAAAAAAATCGACCGCTTTGGATTGAGTCGGGAAAACGCATTCTTTGTTGATTAACCTTGTGATGCTAATAGTGAATCGACATCCGCGTTATAAAAACGATACGTTTCGTTACAAAATTCACAGGTTACTTCGATGATTTCCTGTTCATTCAAAATGGCATGCAATTCTTCCGCTCCCATCGCGCGTAAGGTGTTTTCGATTTTAGGGCGTGAACAGGCACATTCAAACTCGACGTTTTCAGCATCAAAAAGTCGCACATCTTCTTCATGAAACAAGCGATGCAATAATTCGTGGCAATCCAATTCAAACATTTCTTTTGCGGTCACAGTATTCGCTAAAATTTCAATCGTTTCCCAATCGTTTGGCGTATTTTCTTGCGATGGCAATTCTTGCAATAATAAACCTGCGGCGTTTTTGTCATCGGCAAATAACCACAAACGAGTTTTTAATTGTTCAGATTGTTCAAAATACATTTGCAGCGCGGCGGCTAAATTTTCACCTTGCAATGGCACAATGCCTTGATAGGGTTTTCCATTTCCGGTGTCAATTGTTAAGACTAATCGTCCTTGCCCGAATAAATCTGCTAATGAATCACCTGTAACGGTTTCGTTGCATTTCACTACGCCCCTAATTTTACGTTGATTGGTAGCTTGCGCGACAAGCGTTGAAATCTCACCATCGCTTTGTGCCTGCATAATGAGCGCACCTTCGAATTTGATGGTTGTCGATAACATTGACACGCAAGCGAGGGATTGTCCTAATTGATTTAAAGCAATTTCTGGCTGGTGTTGATGTTGTTTTGCGGCTTGCCAACTGTCGGTGAGTTTTACCCATACACCTCGAATACCGTGCTGTTCAAATAAAAAACGTCGTAAACAATCGTGTTCTTGCATAATTTTTGTTTAAAGTTTGAAATGGAGGAAAGGTTATTTACGCCAAAATTCAGGCACAAACAAAATGACAATTGAGAAAATTTGCACGCGCCCAAGTAACATAGCAAACGTACAAACAGCCGTTTGGAAATCGCTTAATACACCGTAATTACTGGCAGGACCGACTAAATTAAGACCTGGGCCAGCGTTATTAAAGCACGCAATGATTGCCGAAAAAGAGGTAATAAAATCCAATCCGCTAAATAACATTGTGAACACTAATGCCACAATACACATGAAATATAAAAAAATGAATCCCGTTACCGAAGCCACAATATTTTCATTGATAACATTGCCGCCAATTTTTAACGGTTTGAAGGCATAAGGGTGAATGAATTTGAACATTTCTAAGCGCGCTTGTTTCATTAAAATAATACTGCGTATCATACGAATACCGCCACCTGTAGAGCCTGTCGATACCGAAATACAACTTAAAAATAACATCCACATCGGCACAAAAATGGGCCACTGATTAAAATCTTGAGTCATAAAACCAGAAGTAGTTGCAACGGTAACTAAATTAAACGTGGCATGACGCAAACAAGTGAAAAAATCAGGATAAGTGTCATTGTGCCACAATACGCCTGCCGCGAGTACACAGCTACTGAGAATGACAAATAACACGCCGCGTACTTCGATGTCTTTAACATAAGGCGAAAAAGAACCTTTTTTCATTGCCAAAAAATGCGTGGCAAAATTCATCGCAGAAATCAATTGAAATACGGTCAACACGATTTCAATTTGCAACGAATTGAAAAAACCAATGCTCGCGTCATGTGTTGAAAATCCACCTAAACTCATCGCCGCAAAAGCGTGACAAATGGAATCAAACCAACTCATTCCCGCTAAGTTCAACGAAATAATACAGATAATTGTAATGATTACATACGCAGTCCATAGCGATTTTGCGACTTGCGCGACGCGTGGAGACATATCAGATTCTTTGACCGCGCCTGGCGATTCGGATTTAAATAATTGCATTCCGCCCACGCCCAATATTGGTAAAACTGCTACAGCGAAAACAATAATTCCCATACCGCCAAACCATGTTAATTCATGTCGCCAGAGGTTAATTGACATAGGTAAGTTATCGATACCACTGAAAATAGTTCCACCTGTTGTGGTCAGTGCTGAAATGACTTCAAAATACGCATCAACAAATTTAAGTTCAGGTAATTGCAACATAAATGGCAATGTACAAAATAAAGACGCTAATGACCAACACATTGTGACTAATAAAAAGCCACCTTGTTTAGATACTTTTTTGGGCGCATTTTGGGTAACAAAAAACATCAAAAAACCCGTAAGCAGTGTTATCGCTGTGCCTTCATAAAAAGCAGATGTTGCACCGTCTTCAGCGATTTTTGAAGTTATTAAACAAGTCGCCATCAAGCCACTAAACCCCATAATGACAACGCCGAGAATATGCACAATGGTAAAAATTGAACTCATCGGATAGCCTTAATTTTTAATCGGTTGAAAAGATTTTTCGATATAAGGAATCAATTTTTTATCCATCGCAAACATAATGACATGGTCATCTTCTTTGAAAACCGTATCGTGATGAATGGCAATCACTTCTTCATCACGAATTAAAGCTCCCATTACGATACCGTCAGGAAATTTAATGGAATCAACCCGTTTACCTACAACCGAATCATCACGTCCGTTATGATGCGCGACGGCTTCAATCGCTTCGGCTGTGCCACCACAAAGCGAACTCACTTCAGCCACATCGCCCTTACGAACATGTTTTAAAATACTGCCCAATGTTTCTTGATTTGGTAAAACCGCTACGTCGATATTCGTACCTGCTAATAATTTGAGGTAAGAATTATGATTAAGTAAACAAATGGTTTTTCGTGCGCCCAGATTTTTTGCCAAAGACGCAGAAATAATATTTACGCCATCGTTATCGGTAATCGCACAAAATAAATCGGTTTCTTTAATCGATTCATCCAGCAACAATTTTTCGTCAGCACTGTCGCCAAGTAAAACGACGGTTTTATCTAAATCGTTGGCGATTTTTTTAGCACGACGGGGATTTTTTTCGATGATTTTAACTTGATGTTTATCTTCTAATGCTAATGCCAAACGTTTGCCAATATGACCACCACCGGCAATGATGATACGTTTAATGGGAGCTTCTAATTTGCCTAATTCTTCTAAAACACGTCGAACTTCTTTGCGGGGCGCGACAAAAAATACTTCGTCTCCGGTTTCTATCGTCGCTTCGCCATTCACGCATAATTGTTCACCTTGGCGAAAAATAGCAACGACGCGCGTTTTACCATTTACCAAACGTTCTTTGAGGGTTTTAATTTTTTTGCCCGTTAAAATCCCGTTCGCAACGACTTTCACCGAAAACAAACGCACTAAACCGTTCGCAAATTCGGATACTTGCAACACACCAGGAAATTCGATGAGGTTGCGAATCGAATTCATCACAATTTGTTCAGGGCTAATGACAATATCGACCGGAATGCCTTTTGGACTGAACAAACGCGGATGTTTTAGATAATCAATGGCGCGAACCCGTGCAATGGTTTTGGGTTTAGAATACAGCGCGTTAATGATTAAACACGCCAACATATTGGTTTCGTCACGATCGGTAACGGCAATCACCATATCCATTGAACTAATCCCAGCCTGCTCTAATACGCTAGGATGCGCGGCATTACCGGTTACGGTAGCAATATCGAAACGCTCTTTTAAGGCTTCGAGTAAATCAGTCCGAAAATCAACGACCACAATATCGTTTTCTTCACTGGCTAGGGCTTCGGCAACAGAGGAACCTGTCACGCCCGCGCCGAGAATGAGTATTTTCATGGGGTAAGAATCCACGCAAAGTTAATTGAAGGCGCGAATTTTACCTAAGTTTGTAATTTTAACCAGTGAAATCAACTTGATTTTGCTTGTGGCGGTTTGGTAGCGGTTACATCAAAATGCTATGATTAGCCAATTTTAACAATTATGTGTCCTTATGGCAGAAAGAAGAAAACGCAGTGGTTCGCGCTACGAGCAAGCGTCGCGGCAACGTAAAAACAAAAGAAGTTCCTTTCCTTGGTTTAGCAGTCTATTTTTGATTGCACTGGGAATTGGTGGCTTCTTTTTGTTTAGTTATTTGGGATATTTAGATTATCACGTTCGCAAACAATTTGAAGGCAAACGTTGGGCAATTCCGGCGCGAGTATATGCAAGTCCAGTTGAGCTTTACGCGGGCTATAATATGAATGCCGCGCAGTTTGAATCGGTGCTAAAAACCCTGCATTATCGAAATGATACGAACTTAACAGCGGAAGCTTCTTACGTTAAAAAGAATTCACAAATTACGCTTAAAACGCGCCCGTTTAATTTCTGGGATTCGCCACAAGAAAGCAGTTTGATTCGCTTAAATTTTAATGAATCGAGTGTGGAAAGTATCACCGATTTGGGAAAACAAGGTACAGACATTGCGTTATTACGCATGGATCCGGCGCAAATTGGCACGTTATATCCACGCATTAAAGAAGATCGTGTGCTAATTAAATTGCAAGAAGCTCCACCAATGTTGATTAAGGCATTGCTTGCGTCTGAAGATAGGGATTTTTATCACCATTTTGGGTTGTCACCACGCGGCATTGCTCGCGCGATGTTAGCGAATTTAAAAGCCGGTGGCATGGTGCAAGGTGGCAGTACGATTACACAGCAATTGGTGAAAAATTTTTATCTCAGTTCAGAACGTAAATTAACGCGCAAAATTAACGAAGCGTTTATGGCGTTGATTTTGGAATATCACTACAGCAAAGATGAAATTTTAGAAGCCTATTTGAACGAAATTTATTTGGGACAAAACGGCAACAGTGCGGTGCATGGTTTTGGTTTGGCGAGTGAATTTTATTTTAATAGCACGCTCAAAGATTTACCGTTGCATCAAATCGTTTCATTAGTAGCGTTAGTGCGCGGACCTTCGTATTACGACCCGCGTCGCGCCGCAGACAGAGCATTGCAACGCCGTAATTTGATTTTAGATGAAATGGCGAATGCTCAAGCAATTACCGCTAAACAAGCCACTGACGCAAAAGCTAAACCTTTAGGCGTAATTACTAATGCAAACCGTTCAGCGAATGCGTATCCGTATTTTATGGATTTGGTGAAACGGCAATTAAGTCAAGAATACCGCGAAGAAGATTTAACCTCGGAAGGATTGAGTATTTTCACCACGCTCGACACGCGCGTTCAAGATACGCTCGAACAAACAGTGAAAACTCAACTTACGCAACTTGAAAAATTACCCAATACCAGCGAATTGGAAGCGGCGGCTGTTGTGACACGCCGTGACAGCGGTGAAATTGCGGCATTGACCAGCGGACGCGAAGTGGTGTCGTCAGGTTTTAATCGCGCTTTAGATGCGGTGCGCCCGATTGGATCATTGGTTAAACCGGTGATTTATTTAACCGCATTGAGTAACCCGAAAAAATACACCATTACCACAACTGTCAGTGATACGGAAATTGTCGTGCCAAATAAAGGCAGTGAACCGTGGATTCCGAAAAATTATGATCACCGTGAACACGGCAATGTCAGTTTACATCAAGCCTTGGCGCATTCGTACAATTTAGCGACCGTGCGAATTGGTATGGATGTCGGCGTAAATAACGTCATTGAAACATTGCGAAACATGGGCGTGACGCGAGAAGTGGAATCATTCCCGTCATTCTTACTCGGTTCAGCGCAACTCACACCGATGGATGTCACGCAAATGTATCAAACGCTTGCAGGCGATGGATTTTTAAGTCGTTTAAAAGCTATTCGCGCCGTGGTGTCTGCGAAAGGTGAACGCTTACAAAGTTATCCCTTTATTGTCAAACAAGCGGTTGACCCAGCGGTCGCGTATATTGTGAACACCATGTTGCAAGAAGTGATGACCGAAGGCACAGGACACAAAGCCTATGACGTTTTTCCGAAAAATTACGGTTTAGTCGGTAAAACAGGCACGACTAATGACGCAAAAGATAGTTGGTTTGCGGGCTATTCAGGCGATTATTTATCTGTGGTTTGGGTGGGGCGTGATGATAATAAACCCGCCGGTTTAACGGGCGCGACCGGTGCGTTGCCGGTTTGGCTTTCGCTCATGAAACAAATCTCGACGCAGCCGGTGAATTTGATTGCCCCAGATAATATCAAAATGGCGGCTGCAAACAGTTGTTCTAGCTCTCGCCGTTATCCTTATATCGCGGGTTCTGAACCCCGCTCTGCAAGTTGTGATGAAGGGCTGGGGTATTTCGTTCCCGATATGGGGAATTCTACCGCACCCGTTGATTCGTCTGTGGACGAATTGCCCGACAATTTTTAACCGTTTTTATTTGAGAAAAAGTTTATGAAAAAAACACGTTGGCTTGTTGCCGCGTTATTGAGTGTGACCAGTTTGATTGCCGCGGCTGAAGATGTGCCGGTGAAACAGTTAAAAGCCTTTTTAAGTTCGACGAAAACCATTACCGCGAATTTTAAACAGGTGTTAATTAACGAAGCGGGCGACCCTTTTCAAACCAGTTCAGGGCTATTTTATTTGCAACGTCCGGGGAAATTTCGTTGGGATTACACCAAGCCGTTTCAACAGCAAATTATTTCCACAACGGGCAAAGTGTGGTTTTACGATACCGATTTGGAACAAGTGACGATTAAAAAATTAGAGGAGTCGGTGGGTTCAACGCCAGCGTTATTGTTAAGTGGCGATGTGCCGTTAGAAGATAATTACAATATCGAGCAACAAGGTTCAGAAGGCGATATGCACTGGGTGAAACTTGTGCCGAAAAGCCAAGACAGCACGTTTAAATATGTATTGATTGGTTTGGAAAAAGGCGTTTTAAGCGGCATGCAGCTCAATGATAATTTTGGGCAATTAACGCGCATTTATTTTTCCAACGTAAAACTCAATCAAGTAGTTAATCCAGATTTGTTTGAATTTAAAGCTCCAAGCGGTGTGGACGTGTTCTCAGAAGAAAAATGATTTGTCGCTTTCTGTGTAAAAGTAAAAAAATGTTGTTTTTTATCGACAGTATTTTATTGTTTTTGTTTTTCATTACTTATTGGGCATTACTTATTGATAAATAAGATAATATTTTTTTATAAAAAATGGCGTTAAAACTTGTATGGAAATAATTTTGCTGTTATTATCGCCACCGTGAAATGAGTTTTGTTGCATAAAAACAAATTTTAAACTTTTAACCCACAGCGATTTACTGAGGATAACAATATGACAAAAACTAAATTAGCTTTAGGTCTAACAACAGCATTAGTAGCTTTCGCGGCAGCAACTGTTGCACCGACCGCTTCAGCGGCACACGAAGCGACAGCTCACGCTAAAAAAGCAGCACAAAAACACGCTAAAAAAGCACACACTTACGAAACTGTTGAAACACATTCTTCATCGTTTTCACACTCAAACAGCAGCAACGCAAAAGTTGATGCGTTAGAGTCACAATTACAAGCGATGCAAGCTGAAATTCGTAGCTTAAGAGCCGCTGCAAATCGTCCACAAATCGACCCAGATACTGCAAAAGTTCAAGAGTTAGAAACATGGGCAAATTCTGTTAAAGCAGAAGGTCATGCTGGCAAAGGCGCAAAAGACAACATGGTATTCTTCCGTGGTGGTTATGGCTATAACGTTGATGGTCGCGGTGGTACATTGGATCCAACAGCAGCAAATGGTGTTGGCGCGTTAAACGGTGCTATTGGTAATCATGGCGCATGGTACTTTGGTGCCGGTTTTGACTTTGGTATAAACGACAATTTATTCGGCATGATGCAAGGCACAGAAGTGTTAGCTGAATTGATGTTCGATTACAAACAATTAGGCGAAAGAAAACCAAATGGTATTACTACTGCAGTAGGTACAGCAGAAAAATTGCCTGTTCCAGGTGTTAATACACAAACAGCAACTGTTAATTCATTGTCATTAGCAGCTTCACCAAAAATTAAATTCTTAAAAGGCAGCAACTTCCGTCCTTGGTTGATTCCAGCTGGTTTTGAATTGACTGTTATCAGTCCTCCATCTGATGCGATTACCGTATTAAACCCAGGTATGATGTTCGGCGCAGGTGCTGACTATAAAATCTGGAAAGATGTTTATGCTGGTGCGGATGTTCGTTGGCATCAATCTTTTGACAACGTTGATGGCGTAAATACTAACGGCTTAACAGCTGGTGGTTATTTAGGCTTAGGTTTCTAAGATTGTCGTAAAAAAGTAAAATTCGAAACAAAAAAAAGAGGGCGAAAGCTCTCTTTTTTTTTGCTCAAAATTTAGCGCAAGTCATTAAAATTTCACACAACTTCCTTAAACTACATGCTAAGTTTATTTCTTTGCAAAACTGCCGATAAACAGAGTGTTACTTTTATTTTAATTTTGAGGAATTGCGGTCATGAATCTTGAAACTTTTTTGAATGTTTTTGACATTACAATGGATGACGAACACTGTGCGAGTTTAACGCCGTCTTTTTGTCCTGAAATCATCGCGTTACTTCATTCACAACGTCGTCATGCTAAACGAAATTTTTTAATGTCTGCTGAATTGGATTATGGATTTGACGAACACGCACATGGTTTGTGTTAGATGCTTTTGAATGTAGGGGCAGTGCCTTGTGCCTGCCCTGTATATGCTGCCTTCTGCCTTCAATGCACAAAATACATGAAATGTT
The DNA here is from genome assembly GCA_903834465.1 of uncultured Pseudomonadota bacterium. Classification (GTDB taxonomy): domain Bacteria; phylum Pseudomonadota; class Gammaproteobacteria; order Methylococcales; family Methylomonadaceae; genus UBA10906. Next base: position 24,426 of record CAILJB010000124.1, read on the forward strand.
GATTTGTCTATATTTTGTGAAATGTGGGCGACCACAAGGGTTCGCCCCTACAATTTAAAAATCGATATTTTTCAGACAAAACTCACTTTAGCCTTTATCATATTCGTTCGTATATTTATTTGAATAATTTTAAAGGTTTTATCATGCAAATTAGCAACAACACCGCCGTTTCCATTCACTATACACTTACCAAAGATGACGGCGAAGTCATCGATAGCTCTGTTGATAACGAACCACTTTCTTATTTACATGGTACAGGCAGCATTATTTCTGGTTTAGAAAAAGCCTTAGATGGTAAAAGTGTTGGCGACAAATTCACTGCAAATATTCCCGCGTCTGAGGCTTATGGACAAGTATTTGAAGACAGAGTGCAAGTGATTTCACGCGAAATGTTTGAAGGTATTGATACGGTTGAAGTTGGAATGCAATTTCATGCAGACGTGAGTGAAGGACCTGGAATTGTTACGGTTGTTGCGGTGGATGGTGAGAACATAACTATTGATGGCAATCATCCATTAGCGGGAATGCCGCTCAATTTCGAAATTGAAGTCGTTGACGTGCGTCCTGCGACTGATGAAGAAATTGAGCATGGTCACATTCATGGTGCCGGTGGACATCATCACTAATCGTTGGATTTTACAGGAGTAACGTTTATGGCCTTTATGCAAGGCAAACGGGTTTTAATCGTTGGTTTAATCAGTGATCGTTCCATCGCATGGGGAATTGCCCAAGCCATGCGCCGTGAAGGTGCTGAACTTGCGTTTACTTACCAAAATGAAAAAATTCGCGGGCGCGTAGAAAAATTAGCCGCTGAATGTGATTCGTCTATTGCCATCGAATGTGACGTAAGCAACGATGAACAAATTAACCACGTTTTCGCCGAACTGGGTAAACAGTGGGATGGTTTGGATTGTATCGTGCATTCAGTCGCCTTCGCGCCGCGTGAGGCCTTAGATGGTGATTACGTTGAAGCAACCACACGCGAAAATTTTCGTATCGCACACGATATTAGTTCGTACAGTTTCACGGCGTTAGCCAAAGCAGGTCGTTCAATGATGGCGGGACGTAATGGTTCGTTATTAACACTGAGTTATTTGGGTGCAGAACGCGCCATTCCTAATTACAACGTCATGGGTGTGGCGAAAGCAAGTTTAGAAGCAAATGTGCGTTATATGGCAGCGGCATTAGGCGCAGAAGGAACGCGCGTCAATGCAATTTCGGCAGGGCCAATTAGAACGCTCGCCGCTTCAGGTATTAACGACTTCAAAGCGATGCTTGGTAAAGCGGCTGATGCGTCACCGTTGAAAAAGAATGTCACCATTGAAGAAGTCGGCAATGCGGCGGCATTTTTATGTTCTGATTTAGCGTCGGGTATTACTGGCGAACTCACTTATGTTGATTGTGGCTACAACATTATGGGACTCGCGGCAGTTTAAACATTTCCATCATTTCCCACGCGAATGTGTGGGAAATGCCCTTAGCTTTACAATTACCTCTCAACGTCACCACATTGTCATTTTTATCATCGATAATTCTTAACTTTTAACGGAAAAATTATGGCGAAACTCATTGTTAATGTCGGCAGTACTTCAGTCAAAACGCAATTATTCGATGACGCTTTACAAGTTAAAGCCATATTAAACGCAGATTACGGCGCAACGAATGGGTTATCTGTTGAAGGCGTGAATGTTCAAGGTAGCAAAATTCTTCATCACGATGAAACGATTCACGATGCTAAAAACACGCTCGCCTTTCTTTTTCAGCGTTGGCAACAATTGCTCGCCGATAATCAGTTAGAACTGTCTGCAATGGGTCATCGTGTGGTTCACGGTGGTGCGATGTTTAAAAGCATTACGCGCATCACGCCTGACGTTTTAACGCAAATTGCAAAGCTCGATAATTATGCGCCATTGCACAATCCGCTGAATCGTTTAGGCATTGAAATGGCAGAAGAATTATTTGCCAACGTGCCGCAATTTGCGGTTTTTGACACCGCCTTTCATCGGCAAATTCCAGGTTATGCTGGGCGTTATGCCATTCCTGAAAAATTATCCGCCAATGTTGATTTTTACCGTTACGGTTTTCATGGTATCTCGTGCCAACACAGTGTCAATGCTGCAACAAAACTGCTAAATAAATCCCCTGATGCGTTGAATGTCATCATTTTGCATTTAGGCGGCGGCGCAAGTGCTACGGCAGTTAAAAATGGCATAAGTGTTGACACATCAATGGGGTTTTCGCCAACCGAAGGTTTAATCATGGCAAGCCGTTGTGGCGATATTGACCCGATGATTGCCATTACGTTGCAACGCGAAGGTAAAACGGTTGACGATATTAACCGCTTACTTAATAAACAAAGTGGTTTGCAGGGCATTTGTGGCGAAACAGATATGCGAACCATTTTAAGCCGTGCAGAGCAGGGCGATAATGCGAGTGAATTGGCATTGCAACTGTTTTGTTATCGCGTTAAAAAATACATCGGGGCATATTTTGCAATATTGAATGGCAAAGTCGATGCACTCATTTTTACGGGCGGTATTGGTGAAAACGCCCCTGCAATTCGCCAACGAATTTTAGACGATTTAACAGGATTAGGCTTTTCATTGGATTCTAATTTAAATTCGCAACGGTTTAGTAGTAATATCGACGTTAGTGACACTTCAAGTCGCTCGCGTATTTTAGTGATTCATGCTGAAGAAGAGCGCGAAATCGCGCAACAGATAATGTATTCATAATCTTTGAGAATGGAAGAATTCTATGACTAGTTTATTGACCTTTATATGGTACTTAGAAAAAGAACGCAATGAGGATGATGCAGCGACTTTACAACTTAAGACAGAACATAATAATTCGAAAGCAATATTTTGGTTTGCTGCTTCTGCTATATTCGGGCTATTTTTTTAAGGAATGAAAGTATGGAAACAATATTAAACATACTTCTACCTGGTAGAAGACAGCGAATAAGGTCTGAAAAAGTCTTGCAAGCAAGCAAGATTGCTCATCAAAATTCATTAAGAAACCTTAATATAGCTCGTTATGGTTTTCTTCTTGCTGTGATATGGAAAGTGATCGGAGCAATTGCGAACGTTCATTGATTGAAATAAAAGATAATAGTAACACCAACCTTTTTTCACCAACCTACGAGGGATTTTTTATGGAAAAAACGTACGATTTTAAACTCGACCCCGCATTACAAGCCAAAATGAATGCTTATTGGCGTGCAGCAAACTATTTATCAGTTGGGCAAATTTATTTGCTTGATAATCCGTTGTTGACCGAACCTTTAACGGTTTCACATATCAAACCCCGTTTGCTCGGACATTGGGGAACGACACCAGGTTTGAATTTTATTCATGTTCACGTTAATCGGTTAATTAAAGAACACGATTTGAACATGATATTTATTTGTGGTCCTGGTCACGGCGGCCCAGCGATGGTGGCGAATTGCTGGTTAGAAGGCACTTACAGTGAATTTTATCCAAACATTTCGTTAGATAAAGATGGCATGAAAGCGTTATTCCACCAATTTTCATTCCCTGGTGGTATTCCAAGTCACGTTGCACCTGAAACACCAGGCTCAATTCATGAAGGCGGTGAATTAGGGTATGCGGTTTCACATGCTTACGGTAACGTATTTGATAATCCTGATTTGATTGCTTGTTGCGTCGTCGGTGACGGTGAAGCGGAAACTGGCCCGATGGCAGCGTCATGGCACTCAAACAAATTTTTAAATCCTGCGCGTGATGGTGCGGTGTTGCCGATTCTGCATTTGAACGGTTACAAAATTGCAAATCCTACTTTGTTAAGTCGTATCAGCGAAGAAGAATTAGTTAAATTATTTGAAGGTTATGGCTACGACGTGCATTTCGTAGAAGGCAACGATCCTGAAATCGTGCATCCAAAAATGGCGGCAGTGTTAGAAACGTGTTTAGCCGATATTAAAGCGATTCAACATGAATGGCGTAGCACGTCAGACCATTCGGCGTTAAAACGTCCGCGTTGGCCGATGATTATTATGCGTACGCCAAAAGGCTGGACAGGTCCTGAAAGTGTTGACGGTAAAAAAACCGAAGATTTTTGGCGTTCACATCAAGTGCCATTGTCAGGATTAGCCAATAATGCTGACCATGTGGGTATTCTTGAAAATTGGTTAAAAAGTTATAAACCAGAAGAATTATTCGACACAAATGGTACGCCAGTAGCGGAATTACGCGAACTTGCACCGAAAGGTAATCGTCGTATTGGTGATAATCCGCACGCAAATGGCGGTAGTTTGTTGCGTAATTTACGTCTCCCAGATTTTCGTAATTATGCGGTGGAAGTGCCAAGACCGGGTTCGGTTGAAGCCGAAGCCACACGCGTGATGGGAACATTCTTGCGTGATGTGATGAAAAATAACATCGAGCAAAAAAACTTCCGTATTTTTGGCCCAGACGAAACGTCATCAAACCGTTGGGACGACGTATTTTCGGCGACATCGCGCGTTTGGATGGAAAAGATTTTACCCGAAGACACCGATTTATCACAAGATGGTCGCGTGATGGAAATTTTGAGCGAACACACTTGCCAAGGTTGGTTAGAAGGCTATTTGCTTACCGGTCGTCATGGTTTCTTCTCATGCTACGAAGCGTTTATTCACCTTATCGATTCGATGTTTAACCAACATGCAAAATGGCTCAAAACCACGAATCATATTCCATGGCGCAGACCGATTGCATCGCTCAACTATTTGCTGACTTCGCACGTTTGGCGACAAGATCACAACGGTTTTTCACATCAAGATCCCGGTTTTATCGATCACGTCGTGAACAAGAAAGCCGAAGTGATTCGCGTATTTTTACCACCTGATGCAAATACCTTGTTATCTGTGACCGACCATGTTTTGCGTAGTCGTAATTATGTAAACGTGATTGTTGCCGGTAAACAACCTGCACCACAATGGTTATCAATGGACGCTGCGGCAAAACATTGTGAAGCGGGTGTGAGTGTTTGGGAATGGGCAAGTAATGACAATGGCACGTCACCAGATGTCGTCATGGCATGTGCGGGCGATGTGCCAACATTGGAAACCTTAGCAGCCGTTGATATTTTGCGTCGTGAAGTACCTGACTTGAAAATTCGCGTCATTAACGTCGTGAACTTAATGAAATTACAACCTGAAACTGAACATCCAAACGGTTTAAGCGATGCGGATTTCACTGAATTGTTTACGCCTGATAAACCTGTTGTGTTTGCCTATCACGGTTATCCTTGGTTGATTCATCGTTTGACATATCGCCGCACTAACCATGCGAATTTACACGTTCGTGGTTATAAAGAAGAAGGGACAACTTCAACGCCATTCGATATGGTAGTGATGAATGACGTGGATCGTTATCACTTGGCAATGGATGCAATTGACCGTGTGCCACGTTTGAAAGACCAAGCGATTTATCTTAAACAAGCGTTGCGTAATAAATTGATTGATCACAAACAATATATTTCGAAATATGGCGAAGATATGCCAGAAATTCAAAATTGGAAATGGTCAAATCCAACTGGCTAATTCGCGTTTAAAACGTTAGTTATTGAAAAATATTAGAGCGACCGCTACATTAGGCGGTCGCTCTTTTTTTTTACTTGAATAAGGAAAACTCATGTCTACCACCACGCTTATCACAAAATTGCAATCTTATTCCGAAACTGCCATTACCAAAATTAAAAATTGCCCACAATATCAACGAGTGCAGGCTCTGCCAGCACTGCAACGTAATTTGACATGGGTGGGATTATTTTTAATTAGCCAAATTGTCATTTTTGGCGCGTTATATTTGTTATTTGGCTCAATTGTCGTTATCGGATTTTTAGCCAGTATTTTAGCGGGATTAGCAACTGGCGTGGGCGCGTTGCCGGCGTTGTGGTTTAAAAATATTTCTAACGACTTATTTAACAGTTTACTCGGTGGCGCAGCAGGTGTGATGCTAGCTGCCACGGCATTTTCACTGCTCGTTCCAGGTTTAGCGTATGGCAATGCGATGTGGGCAGGGAAGGGAATTTATATTGTTTCTGCTGGCATGATGATTGGTGCGTTATTTTTACATTATGCCGATAGACAATTACCACACATTCATTTCGATTCGTTGTCTGATGCACAACTCAATTCGTTGAAAAAGATTTGGCTATTTATTATCGCCATTACGATTCACAACTTTCCAGAAGGCATGTCAGTAGGTGTAAGTTTTGGTTCGGGCGATTTAAAAAATGGACTCCTATTATCTAGTGCAATTGCGTTACAAAATATTCCCGAAGGTTTAGCGGTCGCGTTGCCATTAGTTGGTTTAGGTTATAACAAATGGAAAGCGGTCGGCATTGCAACATTAACAGGTTTAGTTGAACCCGTCGGTGGTTTGCTGGGCATTACGATGGTCACTGTATTCGAACCGATTTTACCGATTGCAATGGGTTTTGCTGCAGGCACGATGTTATTTGTTATTAGCGAAGAAATTATCCCAGAAACGCATTCAAAAGGGCGTTCACGTCATGCGACATTTGCATTGATGGGGGGATTTATTATCATGATGATGCTTGATAATTTACTCGGCTAAAAAATAGATGTTTTGCAACATTTATTTGGGAATTTAAATTTTCAAGAAAAGTCAGTTAGTGTGCATGACGTTAGCGGCGTGTTTCGTATAAACAGGTACAGCCGCTTTTGGTGTGCGAGATTTTCGGAAAACCTCGCGGTTTTTTTCCAAGTAAATATTAGAATTGTCCGCCATTGACCAAAAATAACGCCCCAATACTGGCGAAAAACCCCAACAAAACAGCGGGCATCCAACGTAAATGAAACGTGAACGTATAACCTTCGCCTTCTTTCATAACACCTTTCATCAACCCCAACACATGAAGTCCAGGCGCAGAACCGATCGCAAGCAAACTCCCTCCAACCCCTAACGTTAAGGTCAGTAATAACCATTGTCCATTTGGAAAATTAGGGTGCATATTCAATACCGCAAACATCAATGTGCCGTTATCAATCGCCGCTGACGACAAACCAATCAATGTATTAGCCAAGGTAGGACTGATTTCCACAAATAAATACTGCGCCATTGCATCTAAATAACCCAAAAAACTTAATGCGCCCACAATCATCATCGCGCCATAGAAAAATAACAACGTATCCCAATCAACGCCAGCAACGCATTTGAAAATATCGAAACCTTTTTGTGATTCGTCACAACCTACTTTTTCGGTTTGGGTTAAGTAATAACAAAAGAATTGCAATAAAGCTAAACCAAACATCATCCCCGCAATAGCTGGCATTTCAAGAAAGACGTTTGATAAAATCGTGACCGTGAATGTGATAATGAAGATAAATACCACACGTTTGCTACCGCGTTTTAATTTCGGTGTTTCTCTCACAAAAGTCGGCGTTTCTTCAGTTACAGAAAAGTGCATAATCGCCGCAGGAACTAAAAAATTAACGATGCAAGGAATGGTCAATGCGAAAAATTCGGTGAAGTGCAACATATTTTGTTGCCAAACAAAAAAGGTCGAAATACCACCCAAAGGGCTGACTGTTCCGCCAGCATTTGCCGCGATGACGGCATTCAATCCTGCTAAACCGACAAATTTTGGCTGGTCTTTTCCGATAGCTAAGATGATATAGCCCATCAATAATCCGACCGTTAAACTGCTAATAACCAAAGATAATACAAACGCTATCACGCCTGTAATCCAAAATAATTGCCGATAATTGTATTGCCGATTAACAAGCAAAATTCGCAAACCATCGAAAATACCACGCTCGGTCATGGCGTTTAAATACGTCATCGATACTGTGATAAACAAAAATAATTCGGCATAAGCCGTTAAATTGCTTTTAAACGAAACGACTGCCGTTTCTGCTGTGCCGTATGTGACGTAATAATGAAAAAATATCACAAACCAAATTAACGCCGAACCAAGAACCATCGGTTTTGCTTTGCTCATTTGGTGCATATCTTCTGTCATGGCGATAATGTACGCGAGAACAGTGGTTGCAACAGCAAAATAACCAACAAAATGATTCTTTAAATCTAACGGTGGCGCGGTTTCTTCTGCAAAACTAAGTGATGGCAACAGCAAAAATAAGACAAAATAAAGCCCCAGACCGCTCTTAACGAGTGCCTTTTTCATGTGAATCTCCTAAAAAATTAAAATATTTTGGTGAATTTTTGAGTGTTTAATTTTCTCCATCGTACAAGCGATAACCAATGCCTGCTTCGGTGAGTAAATAGCGTGGACGAGCGCAATCGATTTCTAATTTTTGCCGCAGTTGCCGCATATAAATTCGTAAATAATGGCTATGTTCAACGTAGGATGCGCCCCAAATTTTTTCGAGTAATTGCCTGTGCGTGACCACAAAACCCGCATTGCGAACCAAAATTGAAAGTAAATTAAACTCGATGGGCGTGAGATGGATTTCTTTTTCAGCTACAAAAACTTGCCGCTTAGTTAAATCCACTTTCAAATTATCGACCTGAAAAATCTCTTGAATCGCGTTGGGTAATTTAGCCGTGCGTCTGAGCAACGCGCGGATGCGCGATAACAATTCAGCGGTGTTGAAGGGTTTGGTTAAATAATCATCCGCGCCATTGTCTAACGCTAACGTGATGTCACTTTCTTGATTTCGCGCCGACAACACGATAATCGGCAAATCCGTCCAAGTGCGTAAGCGACAAATCAGCGTTTGCCCGTCAATATCAGGCAATCCCAAATCGAGAATTAACAAATTCGGGCGTTGACTACGCACTTCGACTAATCCATCTCGACCCGTTGACATGGCAACAACCGAATAATTTTGATTTTCGAGTGTCGTGGTGAGTAACGACCGAAATTGTGGGTCATCTTCAACCACTAAAAGCAAGGGCGATGTGTTTTTCATAGCGTTAAACCATTTTCTTCTAAATCCATCACAGGCGGTTTTTCCAAAACGGGTAAATTAAATTTCATTTCTAAACCACCGCCTTCACGAAGCAGCGCATGAATTTCACCGCCATGCGCTTCAACAATGGCGCGACATATCGACAAACCTAACCCCACGCCGCTTTGTGCGCTTTCGGTATGAATTTGAAAAAATTTGTCGAAAATCTTTTCCAACAAATTTTCAGAAATACCCAAACCACGGTCTGCGATGGAAATGGTTAAATTCGAAGTGTTTGGCTCGACAAAAATATCAATCGGTTGTTCGACAGGCGAGTATTTATCCGCATTGTCGAGCAAATTCACGATAACTTGTTGCAACAATACGGCATCGACATGAATCAATGCCAAATCTTGAGCAATGTGTAAATTGATTTGGCGATATTTCAATTTTTTATCTAAACAACGAAGCGCACTGCCAATAATTTCTTCGGGCGCATACCATTCTTTGTTTAACACAACTTCGCCCGTTTCAAGTTTTGCCATTTCGAGAATTTTTGTCGTCAGATCCGAAATGCGTTGCGCTTCTTCGGCAATCGCGTTGGCGAGTTTTTTTCGATTGTTTTCGGTTAAGCGTTCAGCATCGGTTTCTAAGGTTGTTGCTGCGCCGATAATCGTGGCTAACGGCGTTCGCAAATCGTGAGAAATACTGCTCAACAACGAATTACGCAAGGCTTCGGTTTGCATTTTTAACGTGGCTTCTTTGGCTTGTTCAGCTAATTTTGCGCGTTCGAGGGCGTGAATAATTTGCGTGACAAACGTCTCTAAAAATTGCTGTTGTTCTTCGACAAGTTCAATCGGATTCATCGCTAAAACGCCAATAGTTCCAAGCGAACAATTCAGCGGAATGTAGACGCAAGATTCATTCGGTAAATTATCGGTATCTTTCCCTGCCATTTGCCCATGTTGAAATACCCAATTTGCCACATTCAAATCAACGGTTTGCAATGAAATGTTTAAAGGCGATTCGTCGGGATAATGCACAAGCCGTTGCCTGTCGGGGAATAAAAACGTGTTCAAACTTTTAAATTCGGCATAAATGTGATGTACCGCGACATGGATAATTTCTTTTTCAGAACGCGATTCGGCTAAGGCTTTGCTTAATCCATAAAGTGCGGAGGCTTTACGTTCTTTGTTTTCGATGAGTTTGGATTTGACGCGCAGATTTTCAGTTAATTTACTGGTGACAGTTCCCACGATAAGCATGATGACCAGTCCCATCAAATTATCGAAATCGGCAATTTTTAAAGAAAAAATAGGCGGGGCGAAAAAAAATGCAAAGGCTGCTGCACTGATTAGCGATGCTAAAACGGAAGAAAAAAGACCAAATTGAATAGCAACAAAAAATACACCCAACAAATAAATCAGGAGAACGTTACTAGGAATGAGTATGTCACGAAAAAACCACGCTACCAGCGTTAATGCCAGTGGCACGAGAAGGCTTAAAAGTAAATGAAAAAAAATATTCCATGGAATTTTCATGACGCATAACCTGTCAACACAACCAAAATCATGCGTCGCATGTTATAGCGTTTAATATAAAAATTTCGTAATGATAAGTTTGTTAATAGGAAACAGACTGTTTTTATATTTATGATGGAATGCGAAAAGAGAGACGAATGAAATTAAAAAAGCACAAAGTTTAGCCAAAGATTTGTTATTCTATAGCCTTTAATCCGCTCATTTAAAAAAGAAAATTCTATGCAACCCATGCTTAATATCGCAGTTCGCGCAGCCCGTAGTGCTGGCGACATCCTGCTTCGTTCTGCTGACAAAGTCACGCATTTACAAGTCGAAAACAAAGGCAAAAACGATTTTGCCACTGAAATTGACCGAGTCGCCGAACGCGAAATCATCTCTATTATCAAAACCGCTTACCCTGACCACAGTATTCTTGCCGAAGAAAGTGGCGAACACGCGGGCAACGAATTTGTCTGGATTATCGACCCGCTCGATGGTACGACAAACTTCATTCACGGTTTTCCGCAATACGCCGTTTCCATTGCTTTGAAAGTCAAAGGACGTTTGGAAATCGGTGTCGTTTATGACCCGTTGCGCGATGAATTATTCACGGCAAAACGTGGCGGTGGCGCGATGCTCAATAATCGCCGGATTCGCGTAACCAATTTAACCAGTATGAAAGGTGCGTTAATTGGAACTGGTTTTCCGTTCAAAGTGCCGCAACATTTGGATGCGTATTTAGAAATGTTCCGCGCCATTACAATCGATTCTGCTGGCATTCGCCGTGCAGGTTCTGCCGCGCTGGATTTAGCCTATTTAGCCGCCGGACGCTTAGATGCGTTTTGGGAAATCGAATTGAAAGAATGGGACATGGCGGCTGGAATTTTACTTGTCAAAGAAGCTGGCGGTGTTGCCACAGATTTTTCATTCAAAGATGGTTATTTAGAATCGGGTAACGTCATCGCAGGCAGTCCGCGTATGCACCAATTGATGTATCAATTGATTGAACCACACGTCACCGACGCATTGAAATAACCGTTAATTCCACATGATTCGCACCGCTTACGCCGTTATCAATCTCAAAGCCATTGCACACAATGTGCAACAAGTGCGTATCGCTGCGCCATACTCAAAAGTCATGGCGGTTATTAAGGCAAATGCTTACGGACACGGTTTATTGCGTGTCGCGCATGCGTTAGACGGTTTGGTGGAGGGTTTTGCGGTAGCGCGTGTGCAAGAAGGGGTGCGACTGCGTAAAGCCGGTTTGCAACAACGTATTGTTGTTTTAGAAGGCTTTACCGAATGCGAAGAATTGCAGGATTTATTGTATTACGACTTAGAAGCCTCAGTGCATTCGCCGCATCAATTGGAAATTTTAAGTCGTCAAAGCGAACCTAAACCGTTAAACGTGTGGCTAAAATTAGACACCGGCATGAACCGTTTGGGTTTTAAATCGCCCGACGTGAATCGTATTTACGAACAGTTACAACGCTGTGAACAAGTCAAAAAACCGCTCAATTTCATGACGCATTTCGCGAATGCTGACGATAAAAATGATGCTAAAACCTTGCAACAAATCGTTTTATTCAAGCAGCTCACCGCGAATTATGAAGGTGAAAAAAGTATGGCGAATTCAGCAGGCATTTTAGCGTGGCAAGATTCACAAACCGATTGGGTACGCGCCGGCATTATGTTGTTTGGCATTTCGCCGTTTGCGGATTCGACCGGTAAACAATTGGGTTTGCAACCGTTGATGAGTTTGCATTCACGTTTGATTGCCGTGCGCGATGTGGCGGCTGGCGAAACGGTAGGTTATAGCGGCACTTGGACAAGTCCACATGCAACGAAATTAGGCGTTGTGGCGATTGGTTACGGTGACGGTTATCCGCGTTACGCGCAAAACGGTACGCCGGTTTTGGTTAATGGTCAGCGTGTGCCGTTAGTTGGACGGGTTTCGATGGATATGATTACGGTTGATTTGGGTTTGAATTCCACGGCGCGTGCAGGCGATTCAGTCACTTTATGGGGCGATAGTTTACCGGTCGAAGAAATCGCCATTTGCGCTAACACCATTCCTTACACACTCGTTTGTGGCATTACGCCGCGCGTTGAAATCGTTGAATCAAAACGTTCTAACACATTTGAATAATTGAATTTCTATGAATAATTACGAACAAAGCAAAACAGCACGGCGCGTTGCCGCTGTGGTTTATTTAATCTTTATGGCATTTATTTTGGGTGGCACTTATTTATCACAACATCCGCTGCTATAAAAAAACCTACTTCTTTACTAGGGTATTAAACCTCTCTAAAATACCAGTTAAATTAACTTATCGAGAAAACCCATGTCCGCAAATAACGCTGAAATTAACAATCTTTTAAATCAAGAATATAAACAAGGTTTTGTAAGCGATATTGAAGCAGATACGTTTGCGGCAGGTTTAAACGAAGACGTAATTGCTCAATTATCGAAAGTGAAAGGCGAACCTGATTTCATGTTGGAATATCGGTTAAAAGCCTTTCGTCATTGGCAAAAAATGCCATCGCCTGATTGGGCGCAACTCAAAATAGACCCGATTGATTATCAAGCGATTAGCTACTATTCCGCGCCCAAAAGTAAAAACAAACCGAAAAGTTTGGATGAAATTGACCCTGAAATTTTAGAAGCCTACAAAAAATTAGGTATTCCGCTTGCCGAACAAGAACAATTAGCAGGCATCGCGGTTGATGCGGTATTTGATAGCGTTTCAGTTGCCACGACTTTCAAAGGGAAATTGCACGATGTAGGTGTGATTTTTTGCCCGATTTCTGAGGCGATTCGTGATTATCCTGAATTGGTGAAAGAGTATTTAAGTTCAGTCGTTTCGGTTGGAGATAATTTTTTTGCGGCGTTAAATTCAGCCGTTTTTACCGATGGTTCGTTTGTGTATATTCCAAAAGGCGTGCGTTGCCCGATGGAACTTTCGACGTATTTTCGTATCAATGCCAGCAACACGGGGCAGTTTGAACGGACGTTGATTATTGCCGATGAAGGCAGTTATGTGTCGTATTTGGAAGGCTGTCATCCATCGGGTGAACAGGTTTTAACGCCAAAAGGTTGGCAAGAAATTCAAACTTTAAAATCGGGTGATACCGTTTATGACCACAACGGCGACCCACAAAGAGTGAAATCGTTGATGGTGCGAAATTATCACGGTGACATGATTACTGTGCGTCCTGTTTCGCGCCACAACACGTTTCGTTTGACAACAGAGCATCCCGTTTTAGCGATTAAACGCGAAGTTGTGCAAGTCAAACGTGCGTCGCGTAATCCAAATTGGTTACCCGAAGTTTCTACGCAAAAATTGCTGGAAGCAGAACCTGCATGGCTGTCTGCAAAAGAATTGGAAGCTGGAGATTTTATTTTTGTGTCTAAATTGGCGCATCAAATTGAATCACAATTTACAGATGCCGAAGTCGAATTGTTAGGCTATTACTTAGCGGAAGGTAGTTCCTATTTCAATACGGCAAACAAACAATATACAAATCAACTTTCGTTTGGTTTGCATGAAAAATTGTTAGTGCAACACGTTAAAAAATTAACCGAGCAAGTCACTGGCAGACCTGTTTATTTGACGGAACAAATTGATAGAAATGGCGCGAGTTTGTCGTTTTATTCTGAGCATTATCACAATTGGTTTATCGAACACGTTGGCAAAGGTGCGACAAATAAAATCTTGAGCGATGCGTTAATGAGTTTGCCACCAGCGCAAATTAAAATTTTCTTGGATGCTTATTTGGCAGGTGATGGAAATATCTGCGAACGACGTAATTCTAAAATGATTCGTTTCTGTACTGCGTCAAAAAAGTTAGCCGAGCAAGTTCAAATGCTTTTGAATTACGTTGGTATTTTTGCGTGGATTCAAACACGCGCTGGCGGCGAAACGAAATTTTCAAATCAATCAGACAGAATTATCAATCGTCAACCTTTGTATCACGTTGGTTACACAGCGGATAAAACGTGGGACATGGTTCGTGAAACGGAAGATTATTTTATCGTGCCAATTCGTGAAGTCAGTTATGAACCATTTGAAGATTTAGTGTTTAACATTGAAGTTGAAAATACACACAGTTATTTAGTCAAAGGTGTAGCGGTTCACAATTGCTCTGCGCCCCAACGCGACGAAAACCAGCTCCACGCGGCTGTCGTCGAATTGGTCGCGTTGAAAGATGCCGAAATCAAATACTCAACCGTGCAAAATTGGTATCCAGGCGACAAAGAAGGCAAAGGCGGAATTTATAATTTCGTGACCAAACGCGCGTATTGCAAGGGCGATAATTCCAAAGTGTCGTGGACGCAAGTTGAAACAGGTTCGGCGATTACTTGGAAATACCCCAGTTGCATTTTGAAAGGTGATAATTCGGTCGGTGAATTTTATTCGGTTGCCGTCACGAACAATTTGCAACAAGCCGACACAGGCACAAAAATGATTCACGTCGGCAAAAACACCAAAAGCACCATCATTTCCAAAGGCATTTCCGCTGGCAAAGCGCAAAACACTTATCGCGGTTTGGTCAAAATTTCCAGCAAAGCCGAAAACGCCCGAAATTATACGCAATGTGATTCGCTACTCGTTGGCGATAAATGC
>CAILJB010000125.1 GCA_903834465.1 uncultured Pseudomonadota bacterium
CGTAATAGCTTCAGAACACAGGCGTTCAATGACATTGACTGAAGGCAACAGAATCAATTTAGCTCGTAAATGTTCAACAAGTGTAGTGGCTAAAACAATTCCTTTGTTCGTTTGCATCGCCACTGAATCAAGAAATTTTAAACTTTCAGCGTATATTTGCATCGTGAACGATTTAAAACCGAAAATACTTTGTAGCTCGCGTAAATGCTCATGAATGGTATTTTGACGATTGCCGTAAAGTTCCCAATTAGACGGTGATATTTCTAATTGTTGAGCAACAAATTCAATGACTTCTGAACTTGCTTTTTCTTTTGTACCTAAAATGATTCCTGGATAACGTAAATAACAAAGTTGTACTCCAAATCCTAAACGATTTTCTGCACCTCGACGGTGCTTGATGATTGCAATGTCGGATTCACTCAATGTATGAAATTGGATGATTAAATTACCATGTGAAAAAGCTATTAAGCTCTCACGTTCAGCTACTGAAAGGATAGATCGACGAGCCATAGTTTAAATTGTCACTCAAAAAATATCCTTTATACTACATAGATTATTTTACGGGTTAAGTGACATAAAATAGGTTGTTTTTCAGCCATTATTTCCATGTCACATAAACGGTCGTTTAGGTGACACTATGTTGATTGGTTATATGCGCGTTTCTAAATCTGATGGTTCACAGATTTTGGATTTACAAAAAGATGAATTGTTGAAAGCAGGCGTTTTATTGGAACAAATCTATCAAGATTTTGATTCTGGGAAAAATGACGATCGCAATGGACTTAACGTCTGCCTTAAAGCACTTCGAGCTGGTGATACACTTGTCGTCTGGAAATTAGATCGTCTGGGACGTAATTTACGCCATCTGGTTAATACCGTTCATAATTTGTCGGATAGAGAAATTGGTTTGAAAGTATTAACGGGGCAAGGCGCACAAATTGATACCAACACTTCGCATGGAAAATTAGTGTTTGGAATTTTTGCCGCATTAGCCGAATTTGAACGTGATTTAATTTCTGAACGAACTAAAGCAGGATTAGATGCGGCTCGCAGCCGTGGTAGAAACGGTGGCGCACCTTACAAGATAACAGCCGAAAAATTACGGTTAGCTCAAGCTGCGATGGAAAAACGTGAAACGAATGTTAGTCAGTTATGTAAAGAATTGGGAATTACACGACAAACACTTTATCGTCATGTTTCACCCAATGGTGAATTGAGGAACGATGGTAAAAAGTTACTCAAAATTCCTTAACGGGGTTTATATTCCGAATTCCCTATCGACCCCTATTACCTCAAAGCACGGCTAAGTGGTAGGGTGGGCGTACTACGAAAATCTGAAAACCTAAATAGTGTATGCACTGGAACACTCAAAGGCGGCACACCAGATAAAATTACACCGAATGCGGGTAGTTTCATCAATTTTAGGTGTGATTTTGGATGCTTACATTACAGGTGTTAGTGCTACTTGATGTAACCACGGCTGTGAAATTTGATTAAAACTGTGCAGTGAATTCAAGTTGATTGTTTATTTAGTGCGTTTAAAAACAGTGGACGACCGTCTACCAATTTGATAAACTGCCTGCAACTTAACAAATACACCGTTAGCAGGATTCAAAATGAAAACAAATGTTATTGCTTATTTAAGAGTTAGCACCAGCGAACAAAGTAAAAGTGGATTAGGTATTGAAGCGCAATTATCACAAATTAAACAGTTCTGCGATTCAAACGATTTAGTGATAACAACAACATTCAAAGAAACTGGTTCTGGTTCAAGTCTTGTTGGTCGTCCGTTAATGCAAGACGCAATTAAATTATCTAAGAAAACCAAACAACCTATTGTGGTAGCAAAAGGCGATAGAGCATTTAGAAAAGAATCCGACCGTTTAAATGTTAAGGAATCGGGCGTAACAATCATTAACATTCAATTAGGTTTGAATCCTGACGAAATGATTGAAGGCATACACGGTGTTTTTGCAGAACATGAACGCAAAGTAATTAGCGCAAGAACAAAAAGCGCATTACAAGCAAAACGAATTATTGATAAAGCTAAAGGAATTGAATGGTGGGGCAAGAACACTCAGCAAATAGCGCAATCTAACGGGCGTTTAACGCAGAAAAATAATGCCGATGCCTTTGCCGAAAAAAGAAAATCTATGATTGAAGCCTTTAAAAATAAAGGTTTGTCAATGAACGCTATTGCAAAAGAATTAAATAATAACGAAGTAAAAACTGCCCGTGGTGGAACTTGGACGGCACAGCAAGTAAGTAACATTATGAAACGAGTTGCTTAACCCTAAATTGACGCGCCACTTAATTCAAATTAGAAATTTATGTTAGAGTCCTATAAGACTCTTACATACTACGCCGTTAAACTATGATGCTTACACTAGGTAAAGCTGCCCTTGAAACAGGTAAAACAAAAACAACCATTGCTCATGCTATCAAGCGCGGTAGGCTTTCTGCTGGTATAGACGATAAAGGACAGTATCAAATAGACCCTGCTGAATTGTTTAGAGTATATCCACCGATACCGTCTAAATTAGATACTGAAACAGTCGATTCGACTGCGACTATACACCGTGAATTAGAGCTAGTTAGAGAGCAATTAGAACGGGAACGCGAAATAAATAGACGGCTATTCGACCAGCTTGATAATGCGAATGATGAAAGGCGACGATTGACGTTAATTTTGGAACACTGGCAAGAACCCAAACAAAAATCCGACGCAAGTGAGTTGTGGAAAAAGGTATTTAAACGTTAAAAGGTGTTCGCAAGCATACGTTATTGGTAAGTTTGCTGTGATGATAATTCTCAGGTTTGTGTGTGCATTACTTATCTGCGGGAAATTATGTTGGTCAAAATTTGAAAATGGGTATTCTTATTTCCCTATTTCTACTCGGTAGTTGGCTGCTAATAATTTATGTTAAAAAATATAGAAAATTAAACATGGAAATAATAGACAATATCAATCAATTACTAGGTGATAATCTGAAGTCATCTATTTTAAAAGGGACTAAATTTAAAATAGCTGCATCTTGTTTTTCAATTTATGCTTTTGAAGCGTTACGAAATGAACTCGAAAATCTTGAACAACTCGAATTCATTTTCACATCTCCAACGTTCGTTCCGCACGAAGCCAGCGACAATTTCAAGAAAGAACAGCGCGAATTTCATATCTCTAAATTCAACCGTGAACGTGGTTTTTACGGCAGTGAGTTTGAAATTCAACTAAAAAACAAACTTAATCAAAAAGCCATTGCTAAAGAATGTGCGGAGTGGATTCGACAAAAAGCAACTTTTCGTTCCAATCGCAGCAAAGCCCCGATGCAACAATTCGCAGTTGTTAAAAACAAAGATGATTCGGCAGTTTATATGCCGTTACATGGATTTACAGCCGTCGATTTGGGCTATCAATTAGGCAATGCCGTTTCCAACATCGTCAACAAATTCGATGAACCGTCAAACACGATGGTGTTTCTCAATCTATTTGACCAGATTTGGAACGATGCTGAAAAACTAGAAGATGTCACATCAAAACTCTGCAATCACATTGCGTCTGTTTACCAAGAAAATTCACCTGAACGCATTTATTTTTTAATGCTCTACAACATTTTCAACGAGTTTTTAGAAGACTTAACTGAAGATGTTTTACCCAATGACCGCACGGGCTATCAAGACAGTTTGATTTGGAACAAATTGTTCAATTTCCAAAAAGATGCCGCCACAGGAATCATCAACAAACTCGAAACGTTTAACGGTTGCATTCTTGCTGATAGCGTAGGACTTGGCAAAACCTTTACTGCATTAGCGGTTGTGAAATACTACGAACTGCGAAATCGCTCGGTGCTGGTACTGTGTCCAAAAAAGTTAGCCGATAATTGGCTCACTTATAATCGCAATCTCACCACGAATATCTTTGCCAAAGACAGATTCAATTATGATGTCCTATGCCACACAGATTTACAGCGCACGTCTGGTGAATCGTTTGGAATGCCGTTAAATCGCATTAACTGGGGAAATTATGATTTAGTCGTCATTGATGAATCACACAACTTTCGCAATAACGAAGCCTACAAAGACAAAGAAACGCGCTATCAAAAGCTGATGAATTCAGTCATCAAGCAAGGTGTAAAAACCAAAGTTTTGATGTTATCGGCAACACCTGTTAATAATCGGTTCAATGATTTACGCAATCAACTTGCCTTAGCTTACGAAGGTGAATCGACGAATTTAAGTGACAAACTAAAAATAGAAAAAGATATTGAAACTATCTTCAGACGCGCTCAAATGGCATTCAACGCTTGGTCAAATTTGCCACCGTTAGAACGCACACCGCAAGCTATTCTTGGTACGTTAGATTTTGATTTTTTTGAGCTTTTAGATAGCGTAACTATTGCTCGTTCACGCAAACATATCGAAACGTTTTATGACACTACCGACATTGGCAAATTTCCACAACGATTAAAACCGCTATCGTTTCACTGTCCCTTATCACACGAAGAAAACGTGATTGGTTTCAATGTCATTTTTGACCAGCTTTCCTCGCTCAGTTTGGCGATATACGCGCCGATTACCTACATCTTACCTAGTCGGTTGAAAAAGTACGAAGCTCTTTACGACACGATAGTTGCCGATGGTAAAAGACACTTTAAACAAGTTGACCGCGAGAAAAGTTTGCAAGCGTTAATGACGACAAATTTACTCAAACGCCTTGAAAGTTCTGTTGAATCTTTTCGTTTGACATTGCAACGACTTCAAATAAACCATGAAAACACATTAGCAAAAATTGATAAGTTCATGGATGGTGGTGCGGATTTAAGTTTTTCTGATGTTGCAGCGGCATTTGAAAATGTCGAAGATGACGATGAAAATCTACCAACACCTGACGATGCAACGATTGGTACGAAAGTTCAAATCAAATTGGCTGATATGGATTTACCGTCATGGAAGCGTGAATTGACTACCGATTTATTTGTCATTGAATCGTTGCTGACTGAAATGAAAAAAGTCACGCCTGAAAACGATGCCAAACTACAACACCTCAAGGCTCAAATTCAGCACAAATTAGAAAACCCTATCAACGATGGAAACAAGAAAGTTCTAATTTTTACTGCATTCGCAGATACCGCCAGTTACTTGTATGAACATTTAGCGCATGACTTACACCAACATTACCGCTTGCATACCGCGAAAGTAACAGGCAGTGATGCGCCTAAATCCACGCTCAAGAAAAGTTATGATTTCCAATCGATTCTGACACTGTTCTCACCGCTATCCAAAAACAAAGCCGTGGTATTACCGCACGAACATGAAATTGATATTTTAATTGGCACTGACTGTATTTCTGAAGGTCAAAACCTGCAAGATTGTGATTACTTGATTAACTACGACATTCACTGGAATCCTGTACGAATTATTCAACGCTTTGGACGAATTGACCGTATCGGTTCAAAAAATGCTCAAATCCAACTGGTAAATTATTGGGCGGATATTTCGCTCGATGAATATATCAATCTCAAAGAACGTGTTGAAAACCGCATGATTATTGCTGATGTCACTGCGACGGGTGATGACAATGTACTTAGCAGTCAAAAGCATGAAGCGGCTTATCGCAAAGAACAATTGCGCCGTTTGCAAGACGAAGTGATTGAAATGGAAGATGTTAAAACAGGCGTTTCGATTACGGATTTAGGTTTAAACGATTTCCGAATGGACTTGCTCAATCACGCCAAAAATGACAAAGAATTACCCAGTGTACCGAATGGAATGCACGCGGTTGTTTCTGCAAATCCTGCATTGGGTTTAACTGCGGGAGTTATTTTCACGTTGCGAAATCTGAATCATGGCATTCATGTCAGCCAATCAAATCGTTTGCATCCGTATTATCTTGTCTACATTGGACGTGACGGTGAAATCATTAACAATCACTCAGAAGTGAAGCGTTTGCTTGATTTAGCACGGTCTGCTTGCAAAGGACAACATCAGCCTATTTTTGATGCTTGCACGAAATTTAACGACATCACAAAAGATGGACGTGACATGAGCATTTATTCAAATTTGCTTGACCAAGC
Organism: uncultured Pseudomonadota bacterium; assembly: GCA_903834465.1. GTDB lineage: Bacteria > Pseudomonadota > Gammaproteobacteria > Methylococcales > Methylomonadaceae > UBA10906. Next base: position 6,072 of record CAILJB010000125.1, read on the forward strand.
CATTCGCTCAATCATTGACGTGAAAGAGGAAAAGGACATCGACAGTTTGTTTTCAGGTGGCAAGACAACGGCGTTACTTGACACGATTAACGGGCTTGATGATTTTGAATTGATTTCATTTTTAGTCATTCAGGATTAACGTGTTTATTTTTCCCCAGAAAGCGTTTTTAGGAAGACCGCTACCCAAGTCTAAAATTTATCAATTCGCCTCTCCTACCCCTGCTGTAAAGCAATTATTTGTCAGTCAAATCGACAACATTGTGTGGCAATACAAACTTGCACCAGAAACGATAAATTTACCAGCAACAGAATCTGTGACTGAAATTCAAATTTTTGACATTTCATTAAAAGGCTCAGAATGCGATTTAAGTGTTTTACGTTGCATTGATGCGGCTATCCCGTTCAATATCTTTTTTCGTTTAATAAACGGCGATTCTGTGCGTTTTACGACAGCTTTTAAACGTCAAAGTGAATCATCTAACGAAAAATTGGTTATTGAGCGTTATTTTTCATCTGACTGGTTGCATGTTGATTCTCCTTGCGAACCATTGCCGATAGCTCTCAATTTGCAAAGTTTGTATGAGCAAATGCTTCAATCACTGTTGCCAAGTTCACAACGTCCGACCGAAAGTTTGAACGATCAAGTTTCTCGATTGGGTGAATTACAGAAAAAACAAACCGAACTCCAAAAACTTGAATCGCGTTTGCAAAAAGAAAAACAGTTCAATCGCAAAGTTGAACTTAATGCCCAAATCCGAATTTTGAAAATTGCGATTTCTCAGCTCGAAAATTAGTCAAATTTGGTCGTGTTTTTTCCCCGATTTTTAGCCAAAATTTTTTAAATTTTCTTTTATGTATTTTTTAACCTTGTTTTATACTTGTTTTAAGAGACGAATTCGCGTTATTTTTCAATATGTTGCAAGGGGATAAAGCTACAAAATTTTAGTATTAAGCTACAAAATTTTAGTATTAAGCTACATTGATTTTTTATGTATATAAAACTACAAAATTTTAGTATTAAGCTACATTAAATTTCCATGTATATAAAACTACAAAATCGGTGTTAGTCGTCTAATAAGCTACTTTTAGATTCAATGTAGCCATGTTAGCATTCCTAAAATTGATACTTTTTCTGATTTGAAATTATGGAACATAAAAATCTGGTCGTTTGCAAAGCAAACAAAATAGTCGAAGCGGGTTATAAATTGAGTTTGAATGAACAGCGCGTAGTTTTAGCTTGCATTGGTCAAGTGAACTCTATGGAAGAATTATTGAAAACGGATGAATTTGAATTATCGGCTAAGGATTTTTCTAAAATGTTTTCTGTTTCTGATGAAAACGCATATCAAGCACTGATTGAGGTGGCTAAAAATCTATATCAGCGTTCAGTTACAATTCATAATCCAGACCCTAAGCGTCCCAAAATAAAAAAATTAGAAACTCGCTGGATTAGCTCAATCAATTACTTGCCCGAAGAAGGAAAGATAATGTTACGTTTCGCTCAAGATATGTTGCCTTTTCTTAGCGAACTAAAAGGGCAATTTACCCGTTATAAACTCGAAAATGTTGGCAAAATGACCAGCATTTATGGCATTCGGTTATATGAATTACTTGCACAATGGCAGGGAACTGGTACAAGAGAAGTAGAGTTGGATTGGTTAAAAGAACAGTTTCAGCTTGATGCAAGTTACGACAGGATGAATAACTTCAAAGCACGAGTGATAGACCCAGCCGTTGAAGATATTAACAAAAACTCAAACTTCAACGTATCATGGACACAACGCAAAGCAGGTCGAAGCATTTCACATTTGATTTTTGAATTCAGTGAGAAAAAACCGCCTGAACCTGAAAAGTCAAAAAGAAAAACTAAAGCAAAGGCAAAAGCTGAACCTGTAAAACTTGAAAACCTCGACCACTTTGCAGAAATGCGAAAACGGTTTGGTGATGCAATCCCAGCAGGTGCAATTCCATCTGAAATTATTGAACAACTCAAAGCACAAGGACGTTGGTAAAAAATTATGCAGACGGTAAATTTTGACAAAAACAACGTGGGTAATTACAGTGTCAACAACAACGCCCCTTACGCCTCTCTACGCAAGCGCACCACGAGGGGTTTTTTTATGCCGTGCATATTAGGATGCAAAAATGATAATGAATAATCACAAAGATGTAGTTATTAGTTTTTTAACTGGTCATGGAATAACAGGAGAAATACCGTCTGATTTTGTAATGGAAGTATTTATAGAGTTATGTAACAACACAAAACCAGATGAAATAGCAGAAAAATTGGGCATTTCAACAGAAGATGTCATTCAGGCTTTAAATTTTTGGGTATGTAATTTCATAACTGATGAACAATACAAACTAATCGATGATGGATACAAATTCAGTTCATTAGACGAGTTGAAAAAAGCAAAGGAAGAAAGATTAACATTTGAAGCATTTTGTTCTAAAAATCAAAAAGGTTAAGCAAAATGACCGAAAAACTCAAACTCCACACCCCAAACATCACCGACGAAAACGTGACCAAAATCGCCGCGTTATTCCCGCATTGCGTCAGCGAAGGCAAAATTGATTTCGAGTTACTCAAACAAGAATTATCCAATTCAATCATCGACGGTTCGCAAGAACGCTACCAACTCAACTGGGTAGGCAAACGCGAAGCCCTTTTAACTGCCAACGCGCCGATTGCAAAAACCTTGCGACCTTGCCGCGAAGAATCGGTAAATTTCGACACCACCGAAAATCTTTATATCGAAGGTGACAACCTCGACGCGCTCAAACTGTTGCAAGAAACGTATTTGGGCAAAATCAAAATGATTTATATCGACCCGCCTTACAACACGGGCAACGATTTTATCTACAACGATAATTTTGCTGAAAATACCGCTGACTATTTGCAACGTTCCAACCAACGAGACGATGACAACTGTCGTTTAACGGCGAATCCCGAATCCAACGGGCGTTTTCATTCGGATTGGCTTTCGATGATGTATCCGCGTTTGCGGTTGGCTAGGAATTTGTTGCGTGATGATGGGGTGATTTTTATTTCGATTGATGAAGCAGAATTAGGTAATACGCTTCGCATTCTTGACGAGGTTTTTGGAGAAAAAAACGCCATTGCTACTTTTGTTTGGCAAAACAAAAAAGGAGGAGGGAATGATGCTAAATACTGCGCTATTGAACATGAGTATGTAATTTTATTTGCAAAGAATGTTGTCTATTTATCAAGGCTTTTTGAATCGTTTAGTGATGAATATGCAAAGCGATACAAAGAAGAAGATTCAGAGGGTAGATACTTTTGGGATACATTCAAAAGAAAATCAGGTAAGCAATACTACGCAATTACTTGTCCAGATGGGCAGGTTCTAAGTAAAGATGAATTTGGAAATCCATTAAGCTGGCTTCGTTCAGAAAATAGATTTAAAGAAGATTTAGAAGCTGGTGAAATAAAATTTGAAAAAAAAGCAGATGAAAGTTGGAGCGTGATGTTCAAACAACGTATGCCAGAAGGAAAAAAACCTAGAAGTTTAATTTTAGATAAGGGTACTACGGGTGATGGTAGTGACGAATTATTAAACATTTTTAACAAAAACATTTTCAGTAATCCTAAACCAGTCAGTTTAGTGAATCATTTATCTGGAATTATCTTAAAAGAAAACGACATAATCCTAGATTTCTTCTCAGGTTCAGCCACAACCGCCCACGCTGTGATGCAACTCAACGCCGAAGACGGCGGCAAGCGCAAATTTATCATGGTGCAAATCCCCGAAGCGTGTGACGAAAAATCAGAGGCTTTCAAAGCGGGTTACAAAACCATTGCCGACATTGGCAAAGAACGTATCCGTCGTGCGGGTCAAAAAATCAAAACGGATAACGCGCTCACCGCGACAGATTTAGACATTGGTTTTCGGGTGTTGAAAGTCGATAGTTCAAACATGAACGAGGTTTATTATTCGCCTGATGCGATTAACAAAGACGATTTGCATTTGTTCATCAACAACATCAAAGATGACCGTAGCGACGAGGATTTATTGTTTCAAGTGTTGCTGGATTGGGGCGTGGATTTAACGTTGCCAATTGAACGCCAAACGATTGATGGCAAAACGGTGTTTGTGGTGGCGGTTGATGCGATTGTGGCGTGTTTTGATAGAGCCGAAGGCGTGAGTGAATCGTTCATCAAAGAACTGGCGAAGATTAAACCGCTACGCGCTGTGTTCTGTGACGGTGGTTTTGCAAACGATAGCGTCAAAATTAACGTTGAGCAGATTTTTAAAACGATTTCGCCAATGACTGAAATTAAGACGATTTAATTCCAATGAATCAAAAGCCAACGTGTTGGATTATTGCAGGCGTTAATGGTGCGGGAAAAACTACTTTCGCGCTTGAATACTTGTCAAAATTTACGGATTGTCAGCAGTTTATCAATGCAGATTTAATTGCGGCAGGATTGTCGCCGCTTGCTCCAGAACGCGAATTAGTTGCCGCCAGTCGAATCTTTCTGAATGAAATTGAAACTCGAATTTCACGCAGCGAAAACTTTGCTTTTGAAACGACCTTATCAGGGCGCGGTTATTTGAAGCTAATCAAACGACTACACAATGAAAACTGGCAAGTTAATTTGCTGTACTTGGCATTGCCAAACGTTGAAATGTCTATCAAACGTGTAGCTGAACGAGTAGCGCACGGTGGTCACAATATCCCAACTGAAGCGATTAAACGTCGCTTTCCTCGAAGTTTGTACAACTTGTTTTATGAATATCGTCATTGCGTTGATAACTGCTTTTGTTTTCTCAATAGCGAGGAAACGCCTGAATTAGTGTTTGAACAACAAGAACACGAATGCAACATTGCCCACGACGACTTTTATCAGCTCCTTATCGGGAATGCCACTAATGAACATAACCCATAGACCACCCAGCGCAGAAGCGTTGATGGTTCTTTCTGCATTGCAATCTGCAGTCACGAAAACCCTAGATAAAAAACAGCGTTTAGGACATTACGCGGTTGTTTGGAAGAACGGCGAAGTGACGGAAAAGCATTTTTCCTCGACAATTAGTTCACAACGAATGACAGACAATGAAACTCAAATTTAAACAACAAGCCTATCAAACCGCCGCTGTTGAAGCCGTCGTAAATTGCTTCGCAGGTCAGCCACATCAAACAGGCATCAACTACCGAATCGACACAGGGTTGATTGCAGGTCAAGCCGACCAATCGTCATTATTCGAGGAATCTGGGTTTAAAAATGGCGACATTAAAATCAGCGATGCTCAGATTTTAGAAAATATCCAAAACCTGCAACAGCAACAGAATTTGCCGCGTTCGATTAAACTGGAAAGCACTAAAATCTGCACCGTGAATCTTGACGTTGAGATGGAAACTGGTACTGGGAAAACTTACTGCTACATCAAGACGGCGTTTGAACTCAACAAAAAGTATGGCTGGAGCAAGTTCATTATCGTTGTGCCGAG
>CAILJB010000126.1 GCA_903834465.1 uncultured Pseudomonadota bacterium
TGCTGCTCGCTTTGCCAATCAAAACCCGCCGCACACAGCCAAATCAAAAGTGGCGCGATAATCATGCCGCCCACTGTTAGCAACGCGAGTAATAACGCTAAATGTCCCGCGATTTTGTTAATAATTGATTGAAGATTTTGATTTTTATATTCACTCAAAAGCGGAACAAAGGCTTGCGCGAATGCGCCTTCAGCAAACAAGCGTCGTAAAAAATTGGGAAAACGAAATGCCACAAAAAAAGCATCTGTTTCCGCATTCACGCCAAAGTAACGCGCAATGAGCATATCGCGCCCAAAGCCCAGTAAACGTGAAAAGAGTGTTAAACCACTGACCAGTAAGGTTGATTTTGAAAGCGTTTGACTCAAAAGATACGCCGCCTGCAAGTGTTTATATCGTAGTTAAATGATTGACAATCATAGCATTTACTAACATAATTTGCCCCTTTCGAACCATTCTAATCCTTTTTAAATTATTTCCTAAGAGACATCATGGCTAATTCACCACAAGCAAAAAAACGCGCAAGACAAGCAGAAGACAACCGTAAACGTAATGCTAGCCAACGCAGCAACTTACGCACTTTTGTTAAAAAAGTATTAGTCGCAATTAAAGCGGGCGACAAAACACAAGCCGTTGCAGCATATAAAGTTGCAGAATCTGTTTTAGATTCAGCGGTAACAAAAGGCATCATTCATAAAAATAAAGCCGCTCGCGGCAAAAGCCGTTTGAACTTAAAAGTTAAAAATTTAGTTTTAGCTGCCTAAGTTTCAAACCTGTAGAGACGTTGCCACGCAGCGTCTCCAGACAACAAAAATAGTTTCCTTAAAATTAGCCGCTTGCGGCTTTTTCTTTTTATAGCCTACTGAAAAAAACTATGAACGACATCGACTGGAATGAATACGCTTTAGAAACGCAAGCCATCCGTGCAGGTCATCATCGCACGCACGAAGATGAACACAGTATACCCATCTTTGCGACATCCAGTTATGTGTTCAAAAGCGCACAAGACGCGGCGTTACGTTTCACCGGTCAGCAAGCAGGAAACATTTATTCGCGTTTTACCAATCCAACTGTTGCCGCATTTCAAGACCGTTTAGCGTTAATGGAAAAAGGCGAACGTTGTTTAGCCTTTTCGTCAGGTATGGCGGCGATTATGGCAGTTGGCATGGGCTTACTCAAAGCAGGCGATCATGTCGTTTGTTCGCGTGGGGTGTTTGGCAATACGGTTTTAATGTTCCAAAATTATTTTGGCAAATTTGGAGTTGAAACCGATTTCGTAGATTTAACCGACGTGAATGCGTGGGCAGCGGCAATTAAACCCAATACATGTTTATTATTTTTAGAAACACCGTCGAATCCGTTAATTGAAATTGCCGACATTCGCGCGTTAGCGGATGTTGCTCATGCACACGGTGCGTTGTTGGTTGTTGATAATTGTTTTTGTACACCCGCGTTGCAAAAGCCACTCACATTAGGCGCAGATATTGTTGTGCATTCAGCAACAAAATATATCGATGGACAAGGTCGTTGTGTCGGTGGCGCAGTTGTCGCAAGCGAAGAAATTATTGAAAAATACATTTATCCCTATTTACGCACGGGTGGCGCGACCATGAGTGCGTTCAATGCGTGGGTATTTTTAGGTGGTCTGGAAACGCTTGCTGTGCGAATGAAAGCGCATTGTGATAACGCCACCGCGTTGGCGCAATGGTTAGTCGAACAGCCCAATATTTCAAAAGTGAATTATCCTGCCCTCACCTCGCACGCTCAACACGAACTCGCTAAAACACAACAAAGTCATTTTGGTGGCGTGGTGAGTTTTGAAGTGGTCGGCGGTAAAGAAGCCGCATGGCAGTTGATTGATTCGACGCAAATGTTATCGATTACGGCAAATTTGGGTGATGTCAAAACCACGATTACTCATCCTGCTACAACAACGCATGGCCGTTTAACGCCAGAAGCCCGCGCTAAAGCTGGCATTAACGATAATTTAGTGCGGATTTCGGTTGGCTTAGAAGCCATTGACGATATTAAAGCGGATTTGGCGCGAGGACTTAACCGTTAAGCAACGGGTCTAATTTCCCTGCCTTATTCAACGCATTCAAATCATCAAAACCGCCGACATGAAAATCGTCAATGTAAATTTGTGGGACTGTTCGGCGTTTTGTTTTTTGCATCATTTCTTCACGCGCCCCTTCTTTTTCATCGACGTTAATTTCCGTGTACGTTGCATTTTTGCTATCCAGTAAGCGTTTTGCCATGACGCAATAGCCACAACGATGAGCTGTGTAAATCAAAATTTTTTTCATGCCGTGCATTTTTCCAAGTTTCAACGAATTGCTGGCAAATTTAACATACAATCAACGCCATTTTAATAACTCTTGAGGAAAATCTATGTTCACAGTCGGCATGATAGGCTTAGGTGCAATGGGTCAAGGCATGGCAAGAAATTTAGCTAACGCCGGATTTTTAACCGTTCTTTACAATCGCACCACAGAAAAAGCGCAAACACTCGGACAAGAATTAGGTGTTCTCGTTGCGCTATCGCCCGAAGAACTCGCTGAACAGGTTAATGTTATTTGTTTATGTGTTTCACGCGACGAAGATGTATTGGACGTTGTTCACGCACTGACTAAAACTATTCAAGCCAACAGCGTAGTCATTGATATGTCTACCGTTAGCAGTCATACCGCCAAACAAGCGGCAGCAATTTTAGCGTGTCATAACGTAGATTTTCTCGATGCACCTGTTTCCGGTGGTGTGGAAGGTGCGAAAACGGGAAAATTGGCAATGATGGTAGGCGGCGAGGTTTCTGTTTTAGAAAAAGTGCGTCCAATTTTAGAATCCATGGCAACACGCATTGTGCATATTGGTGAAACAGGAAGCGGTCAAGCCACAAAAGCGGTTAATCAAATTATGGGCGCAGGCATCAATCAAGCTGTCACTGAAGCCTTAGCCTTTGCCAAAGCGCAGAATTTGCCCATAGAAAAAATTATTGATGTGATTTCGGGTGGTGCGTCAGGCAATTGGTTTTTACAACATCGTGGTTTAAGTATGACCCAAGGGGATTATCCCGCCGGTTTTAAAGTTGCCTTGCACCATAAAGATTTAGCCATTTGTGAGCGAATGGGCGAAAACGCAAAGATGGCGTTGCCGCTGACAACGCAAACCCGTTTAGATTACGAACAGTTAATAGCGGACGGTTTGGGTGATTGTGATATTTCCGCGCTCTACCATTTGAAAGTGAAATAAGTATGACACACGCACGCGCTTGCCTTTTAACCATTAGCAAAATGAATTAAACTTAACAGATAAAATCTGCCGTTAGAGGTTGGATTTTTAATCGTCAAACACAACAATAACAAGCAATCAGTCGCGTGCTGATTTCATAAAAATCGCTTCAATGCCCATTAGGAACATTAGATCACATGAACAAAGTTAAAATTAACGTCGCTTTAATTAGATTGTTTCAATTTGTCGTTTTTGTGTTATTCACTTTTATGGTGATGGCTTACACATTTGCGATGATTCTCCTCCCTTTAGATGCTGTCGTGATGTTGATTAAATTCTTATCACTTTTCGGTCTTGGCGGTGTTATCGGTGCAATTATCGCTGTTCCAGCCGTTGGCTATTTAGGTTTGATGGTCTACAAAACGCCTGCGTTGTGCCAATTGATTGTCGAAATCGGCATGGATTTAGTCAACACTGGCAAAGCGCGTATCGAAGCGTTTAACAAAATTGCCGAAACTGCTAAAGCCTAAGCAATCACTTTTTTACAAAACCGCCCCGAATGCGAATGACGGGCGGTTTTTTTATAGCTATACATTGGATTATTTTTTATGAACACACACCCTACTCTCTTAAAAACCTTAGATAGCGTTCTTGTCGTTGTCGATATGCAAGGCAAATTGTCGGCTGTCATGGCTGAAAGTGATGCCGAAGCAATGCACGAAAATACGATTAGCTTACTCGAAGCGGCAAAAAATTTAGCCATTCCAGTGCTTGTCACAGAACAATATCCGCAAGGTTTGGGTCAAACTGAATCGAAAGTCAGTGAAGCCTTGCCCGACACCGCGCAAGTTTTTGAAAAAACGGCTTTTTCATGTTGCGGCGCGAGTGGTTTTATTCCGGCGTTGAATTTAATTGCGCGTAAACAAATTATTCTCGTCGGACAAGAAGCACACGTTTGTGTTTTGCAAACGGCGTTAGATTTAATCGCGCTCGGCTATCAAGTGCATGTAGTTGAAGATGCGATTTGTTCACGAAAAGCCGAACATAAATTTTACGCACTGCAACGTTTACAAACGCAAAATGTGGTGATTACTAATTATGAATCTGTTTTATTCGAGTGGTTGCGCGATGCAAATCACCCCGATTTCAAAACCATTTCTAGTTTATTACGTTGAGATTGTGCGATGACTTTAAATGATTTTCTGACACAAGTTAAAGCAAATACGCCTATAAGTTTTGCAGATACAATGACCGTAATTTCCGAAAATTACACTTATCACCCTACAACTTTTCGTAACGGCACACTTGAAAATACGGCAGGACAAAACGAAGGGTCATGCAAAATTTTCACTTTTGCGCGTTTGCATAACTTGACTGAAGCACAGACATTGCAATTATTTGATGACTATTACCGTGTCGATGTTTTGGCGCATCCTGACGGTACAGACCATCAAAATATTCGCCAATTTATGCAACACGGTTGGTCAGGTATTTCCTTTGAAAATGAGGCGTTGCAGATTTTAAACGCTTAATTTTTTATGCTAACAAAAGTTGATGTCGGACAGCCGTTTTTTACCGGTGTGTTTAAGATTACCTAGCATTTCTCAATAAATGGCGTGAATATTGCTTTATTATGACGTATTACATAGGGTCAAAATCGCCTAGACTAATGAAATAGTTTAATCAGCTGGGCGATGTAACTTTCCAAATAATGCCCTTGTTTTAACTGAAATACACACCATTATTGGTAATAACTGGTCGGTTTCATAAGCGGTTGTTTTATAGAAAGTCCTTATGAAATATGCCATAATAATAAACTTTGAAAGTAAATTCTAACTTCGTACACATGAAAACAATCAACAAGTCAGATTTAGAAGAAGCACTAAAATTATGTAAAGGCGCATTTATTTCTGCGGCAGGTTTTAGTCTAGTGATTAACATTTTGCAACTCGTGCCAACTATTTACATGTTGCAACTATACGATCGCGTCGTACCAACCGGCAACCATTCGACTTTAGTAATGCTGACGCTGATTATGATGGTGTTGTTTGTCACGATGGGTACGTTGGAATGGGTGCGTTCGCAAATTTTAGTGCGCGTCAGTACCCGTTTAGAAACATTACTTAATGAACGTTTATTCAAAGTTGCTTACAAACAAGCTCTTTACACTGGTGGACAACGCGCTTCCTCGCAACCGCTTGATGATTTAACCGCATTGCGTCAATTTATGACAGGCAACGGCTTATTCGCTTTTTTTGACGCGCCGTGGTTGCCAATTTATATTGCGTTAATGTTTGTCTTCCATTGGATGTATGGCTGGATGGCAGTCGGTACAGCGATTTTATTGATTATTGTTGCTATTGTCCAAGAAAAAGCGACCAGCAAAATGCTCAGTGAAGCCAATAATTTATCAATGGCTGGACGCGGTTTGGTGAATAAAAATTTACGCAATGCTGAAGTTATCGAATCAATGGGAATGTTAAACAACATTCAAAAACGTTGGTTAAAAAGCACCAATCAAGTTTTAGTATTACAAGCCACTGCCAGTTCACGCGCGGGTTTGATTAGTGCAGTGTCTAAACTCATCCGTTTATCATCGCAATCGTTAATTCTCGCCGTCGGTGCTTACCTCGTAATTGAAAACGAAATTACCTCTGGCTTGATGATTGGTGGCTCGGTGTTATTAGGGCGTGCGTTAGCCCCTATCGATATTGTCATCGGTTCATGGAAAGGGTTTATTAGTGCGCGAGGACAATATTCACGATTAAATGAATTGTTACGTCAAATTCCTGCTGATGCAGAGCGCATGACACTACCCGCACCAGAAGGTACTTTCCAATTTGAATCTGCTGTTGTTGCACCACCAGGGGCAAAATCTGCGGTGTTGAAAGGCATTACATTAAATATTGCCAAAGGGGATGTTGTTGGTGTGATTGGTCCCAGTGGTGCAGGTAAATCTACTTTTGCTAGAGCATTGCTCGGTATCTGGCCAACAGCCAATGGTAAAATTCGTTTGGATGGTGCAGACGTATTTACTTGGAACCGCGATGAGTTGGGACCACATATTGGTTATTTACCGCAAGATATTGAACTGTTTGAAGGTACTATTAGCGAAAATATTGCCCGCTTTGGTGAAATTGATCCTGAAAAAGTGGTCAATGCCGCAAAAATGGCAGACGTACACGATTTGATTCTACATTTACCAGATGGCTATGACACCATGATTGGTGTAACCGGTGGTAACTTATCAGGTGGTCAACGTCAACGTGTTGGTTTAGCACGCGCATTATATGGTGAGCCACGCATTGTTGTGTTAGATGAACCTAATTCGAATTTGGACGAACTTGGTGAGGCGGCGTTAGGTAATGCAATTCAACGTTTAAAACAAAAACAAACCACTGTCATCGTTATCACACACCGGAACAATGTGCTGGCAAACGTCGATAAATTGCTCATTTTAAATGATGGGTTAGTTTCTGTGTACGGACCAAAAGATCAAGTCATCGCGCATTTGCAACAACAGCAAGCACAAGCTCAAGCGGCACAATCTGCTGCAATCGCTAACTAAGGCGGCAAAATTATGAAAGTAGAAACAGCAAAAATTCATCCTGAGCAATTAAAAAAAGAAGCAGATGTGTCGCTCGTCACGAACGATATGCCAATTCGCGCAATCGGTATGGCCGTCTTGATTAGTACGGTAGGTATTTTAGGGGCGTGGAGTTATTTCGCGCCCATTAGTAGTTCTGCCGCCGCCCCTGGTTTTGTGACGGTTAAGTCACACAGCAAAACGGTGCAACATTTGGACGGTGGTATTGTCAAAGAATTGATTGCCAAAGACGGCGACATTGTGAACGAAGGTGACGTACTATTGATTTTGGATGGGACGGACATTAAAGCGCAATTGGAAATTTTACGCGGTCAACAAATTACTCTCGCAGCACAAGCCGCCCGTTTGAGCGCAGAACGTGATCGTTTAGGACAAGTGGTTTATCCTAAAGAAGTTCAGAATATGAATGATGCGCGTGTTGTGGAAGCACGACAAGGTGAAAACCAAATTTTCAATGCCCGGAAAAATGCCCATGAAGGTGAGGTTTCAGTTTTAAATCAACGTATTAGTCAATTAAGTTCGCGTATTCAAGGTTTGCAAGGTCAACGTAGCAGCAAACAAGAACTTAAAGTCTCTTACACCGACGAAGTGAAAGATTTACGCGAATTGGTTGCAGATGGTTTTGCTGATAAGCAGCGTTTGCGTGATATTGAACGTAATTTAGCATCGGTAACGGGTGAAATTGCATCATTAACATCAGAAATTGCTAGCAGTGAAATGCAAATTGGTGAAACCCGTTTGCAAATTATGCAAGTACAAAAGCAATTCCAAGAAGAAGTCGCCGATAAATTTGGCGAAGTCCAAGCACAACTCTATGATGTCAATCAACGTTTAGCAGCGACGAATGACAAAGTCAATCGTATTCAAATTAAATCTCCTTCAGCAGGTCGCGTGATGGGAATGTCCGTCCATAACGTTGGCAGTGTAATTACCCCTGGAAAACCTATCCTTGACATTGTGCCACAAGGTGAAGAGCTAATTATCGATGCGCGTGTTTCGCCGATGGATATTGACCGTGTTCATATTGGTTTATTAGCAGAGGTACGATTCAGTGCTTTTAAACAGGCATTAACACCTAAAACCGAAGGCAAGTTAATCGGATTGTCGGCAGACAGAATCACTGATGAACGCACTGGTCAGCCCTATTATGAAGCGAAAATCGAACTCACACCGGAAAGTTACACTAAATTAGGTGATTTGGAATTATTGCCAGGTATGCCTGCTGATGTGTTAATTAACACAGGTGAACGTACGGTGTTTGAATACTTGATGCAACCGATTACGAACGCTTTCTCGCGTGCCTTTATTGAAGACTAACCTATGAAGAAATTGAATAAATTAAAACGTTTAGTCGCCTGCATGATTTTGGCGCAAGCTCCTAATGCTTATTCCGAGGATTTGCTCACTATTTATCAACAAGCCTTAGAGGCAGATCCGGAATCAAAAGCCGCATCGATAAATGTAGACATCAGTAAAGAACAAACGCAAGAAGCCCTTGGTCAAATGCTACCGCAAATCAGTGGTAGTGCCAACTGGTCTAAAAATAGTCAAGATACGACAGCAACCCCAGGAAGAGCAGCGGCAACAAGTAAATATGATGGTACGCGCTATTATGTATCACTAAGTCAGACTTTATTTGATTTTGCCAAATTTTGGAATTGGCGGCGGGCGAATACTGTCGAGGAACAATATAGTGCCGAAAATCTAGGTGCTCAACACGCCTTGATGCACAACGTTATTGAGAAATATTTTGGCGTGTTAGAAGCAGAAGATCAGTTGTTTTTTTACCAAACTGAAAAAAAGGCGATGGAGAAGCGATTAGAACAGACGCAACATCAATTTGCCAAACAAATGGTTAAAATTACCGATGTTTATGAAGTCGAAGCGCGAGTGGATCAGTTAAGAGCCTCTGAAATTGAGGCGGAAACGATTGTCGTTACGGCTAGAGAAAGTTTAAAAGAATTAACAAATACACCTTTTAAAGATTTGTATAAATTGAAAGATGAGGTGAATTATAAGCCTTTAGAGGGTCAATTAGATCAATGGATAGAAGTAGCTAAAAGTGAAAATCCGACTTTAGCCGCGCAATTGAAAGCCATTGAAGCCGCGCATGATGGCGTTACAATGCAGAAATCAAAATTTTTACCCGAAGTTGATTTGCAGTTAAATTACTACGACACAAATACGGGTTATCAAAGTTCGAATTTAGGCACACAGTATTCTACCCAAGTGGGCGCAATTAACGTCTCTGTACCATTATTTGACGGTGGCGTGAGTATTCATCAACTGTTTGAGTCTGAACACAAGTTGGAATTGGCAAAAAATCAAAATGAAGCAAAAGTTCGAGCATTGATTAAAGAAACCAGTGATTCATTTTTAAGTTCTAATGCCAGCGTACGCCGTATTGATGCCTCGCGTAAAGCGTTAGCATCCGCGACAAAATCTCGAGAAGCGACAGAAAGTGGATTTAAACGTGGGGTCGAAACGATAACAGACATTTTGAATGCTCAACAAGAAGAGTTCAAAGCAAAACGAGATTTATCTCAAGCAAAATATGCTTATATTAAGCACCGAGCGCGTTTTATGCGTTCAGTAGGAATGATTACGGAGCAAAACATTCAAGAAGTGAATAATTGGCTACAACCTAAATCATTATTACCGCCTGCTGAACCGATTGAGCAAAAAGAAAAAGACACTAAACCATCTATTTAAGTGGTGTAGTAAGCACGAATGCTTTTTTTCCCGTGAGTAATAGATTTGAACTGTTTAAGCAGTTCAGTTTTTTTCAACTGAACTGCGTCAATAAACAACTCATCCATTGCCTTGATAGATTCTAAAATACCCTGAACAGTTTGTTGATCTTCAACTGATAAAGGCGAACTTAGTAATATTTCCAAATATTCTTGACGTTGTCTCAAAATACTAGAAAGTTGTTCCCAATCGTTCAGTTCAATGGCTCGTGTTATTCTTAACGAAAAGTCATTCAACTCTTGTAATAGCCGTTCTCTCATTTCAATGGTGTTCTTCAGGAATTGCGTCCCATGCCTCTTTTACAGAACGCATTAAATCGCTCACTTCATCCAAAATTTCAATATTATTTTCAGCACTTGCTTGAAATAATTTTGTACTAATATATTCATAAAGCTGCGCTAGATTTTCGGCAATTGAACCGCCACGTTCCATGTCAATGCCATCAATCAAACCACCAACAATTGAAATTGCACGAGAAATATGGGTGCTTTTACTTTCCCAATTGTTTTGAACAATTGCACCTTTCGCAGCGTTCACCTGCATCAAAAATCCCCCCATCAACATTTGAATTAACGCATGTGGGGTCGATTCTTCAACAATACTTTCTGTATACACAGAAGCATACTGATTTGCGTATCGTCTGTTATTCATTACTGCTGCCATGATTTACTCTTAATTTTAGGTTGTCGGAATTAGGCGGTTTTGGGAGCAAATGCCTGTGTTAAATAAGTTCCTGTATTCTTAAACTGAGCAACTGTACTATCCATCGCCGTAAATTGCGAGAGTAAGGTTGCTTGTGTTGCACTTAAACGTGTTTGAACATCCGCTTGTTGCGTTTTCAAACTTGCAAGCGTTTGATTTAGACTTGCTTGCTCTGTACTAATGGGACCTTTTGCCCCTAAATATCCTGTAATTTTAGAATCCAATTGTGCAGCAACACCATTGGTAGATGAAAATACATCGCCTACAGAAGTAAGATTTGTCGAAAGGGCTGTTTGCAATATCGTGGTATCTACAGACATTACCCCAGTTTTATCGAAGGTAATACCAAGCTGATTTAAAGAACTGTATCCACCTGTTGCAGAAGGCACCTGACTATTGATTATATTTTTTATTTGAGACGTAACTGTTTGTATAGTCGAGTCACCAAGTAACGGTCCATTAGAGCTACTACCAGGACCAACATAACTCGTCAATTGATTAAGTGAACTAATTAACGTGTTATAGGCACTAACAAAGTTACTAACCGGTTGCACAATAGCGGATTGATTTAGCTGAACATTAATGTCGGCTGAACCTACTGCGACCAAATTCAGTGTTACACCTGGTAAGGCATTACTAATTGAATTTGAACTTTGAGTAACGGATTGACCACCATCACCACTATCTGTCGCATTAGTAGTGTTATAATCTCCAACCGTTGTTGTCGTAGCAAAATTAGCGGGGGCATTAACAGGATCAAGCGTGAAACGTGTATCCCCCGCACTACCGTCAACCGAAAATCCTTTATCTGTTCCCGAATTCAACGCAGTTAAAACCAGTTTTGATGTGGTTTGCGCCGGAACAGGAGTCATAATGGGATTACCTGACGAATCAACTTGTCCAGAATCTACCGTTGTGGCGGCAACTGTTGTACTAGCAATACTCGCTACAACTAATTTATTTTGTGGGTTGTAATTAATCGCATCCCGTAATTGTGCTAATGTGTTATTCCCACTAACAGTTTGTGTTGTCGTCGGAACCGGATTGCCATTCGCATCATTAGGGATAACGGGGTTGCCATTTGCATCAACTGGAATAGCATTACCATTTGAATCCACTGTTGTTGTGGTATCTGGTGTAATCGTGACAGAAAACTTAGCTGTTCCCGTTGCATCCTTAAATGTCAGCGTACCTGGCGCAACTTTATCTGTGTCTGAAAATACTGTGTTAGAGACAGATTGTTGTGCATTAGCGGGCGATGTGCCTAACGATAAACGGTTATCACCTTGAGACGCATCGATTGAAAATTGATTAGCGACACCAGGCTGTTTAGCCGTAAAAACTAATTTAGAAACAGTCGTCCCAGGATTTGTTTGTGATGCTACGTTAATAACACTCGCTACAACGCTATTATTGTTCGGCGCGTTATTGACAGCACTCATTACTTCATAAGGCGTATCGTTAGTTCCAGCAACAATATTAACCGAGAAATTTACAGCACCCTGTGCATTTTTAAAAGAAAGCGATCCAGGCGCGACAACATCTGAATTACCAAACTCAACATTCGCAATAGAACTTTGAGGGGTCGCTGGAGTAGCTTGTGGATCAATAAGTATATGCGCGTCCGTCGCGTTCGTTGTACCAAAATTTGTAGGTGTCGTAGAATTCAAATTAAATCGAGAATCACCTTGTGACGCATCAATAGAAAATGAATTTGCAACCCCTGGTGTTTTGGATGTTAACACCAATTTAGAAACAGTTGTTCCTGGTGACGTTGTCGAATCTACATTCATGATACTTGCGACAACGCTATTATTTCCTTTAGCATTGTTAATTGCATCACGAACATTTACCAATGAGTCGTTTGTACCTGCCGTAATAACAACAGAAAACTTAGCAGCTCCCTTATTGTCGTTAAAAACAAGCGTACCAGGACTAACAACATCTGTGCTTTTAAATTCTGATGTAGAAACCGATTTTTGTACTGTAGCTAAAGCTGTTATTTTAACTGTATGTGATGCCGCCGTTGCCGTAGGATCAGCCGTCACATTTAAAGTTTTTGTATCGCTTGATGTTATTTGTTGTGCTTGGAATGTTGTATTTTGATTAAGTACATGAACTGCACTTTGAAAAGAGGACAAGGCACCTTGTAATGTGCCTAGTCCACTCAGCGTAGTTTGTGCATTAGTTGTTTGAGTTGCGATTGCGTCGAGCTGAGGTTTACCTTCAGCAGCGGTGAGCTGACTTACGGTACCCGTAATATCGATGCCACTACCGACACCTAGTGTAGTTGTTATCCCCGTCATTTCTCATCTCCGCTCTCAAAAATAAACTATGCTTTAGCCTGGTAAAGCTTACCACTATTGGTTTCCTGCTCTTTCATTGCGCGAATAAAATCGAGCATTTCCACAGTCGGAATTTGGCGAACAACCTCGCCGGTTTTACTGTCAACTACTTTCACTATCACTTGCTTTGTCACGTCATCCACTTGAAACTGTAAATCTTTGTTTGACGATTCTTGAAGTATTGCATTACCGGCAACAGCTGCAGCTTTCACAGCCTCTGCATTCAACGGTTGACTACTACTTTCTTTCAAACTATTGGTTTGTATTGCAGGAAGTGGATTGACCGCTGAAGTGTAAGCAAGTTGTTCGCCCAATTGATTTTTAAAAATTGGACTAGTAGCAGGCGTTATATTTGATATATCACTCATGACACCCTCGTTTTTTCATCTCGAGTGAGTATCCTTATTGAAACACTCACTCGGATTTGATTAGGAACTTTCTAATTAACGATGCAGGTCGATGCTAATAAATCACCGACCATGCGTCTAAAGTATAGAACCTTATCTCAACAAAGTCATTACACCTTGACCTGATTGATTTGCTTGTGCCAACATTGCGGTACCAGCTTGTTGTAAGATTTGGTATTTGCTCAAGTTCGCTGTTTCAGCAGCAAAATCAGCATCCATGATGCGTGATTTAGCAGCACTTTGGTTTTCAATACCGTTTTGCAAGTTAGAAATCGTTGTTGTGAAACGGTTTTGAGTAGAACCTAAGTTAGAACGTTCTGTATCGATTGAAGCAATTGCCGCGTCGATATTGTTGATTGCTGACAACGCATAGTCTGTCGCAACGCCGTCTGTTTTTGTTGTTTGAGCAGTAACTAACGCATTGTTGTTAATGAAAGACTGTTTGTTTGTTTCATTTGCAGTAGTTGTTGCCAAAGGATCTTGAACATAAGACGCGCCAGCGATAGCTTGAGCAATTTGCAAACCAGCTAATGATTTTTGAGCTTCTCTGTCACCTAAGAATGTGCCTGGAGTTGCTCTCAATATTGCATCATTAAGTGTGTTACCACCTGCAATTTTTCCAGTTGTTGGATCAACATTTCCTGTTGTTGTGTTAAGCGTATCACCAGTCAATGTGAACATCGTTGTTGCATAAGCATTTTGCCCAGCAGAACCCACATCAGCTGCCGCTGCTGCTGCCAATTGTGTAGCAGTTGTCAACAATGAAGAAGATTGTGCTGCATCTGTTGATGTTGCAGATTGAACATTCGCATCAGTAGTAGCAATAGCAGTTGCTGCTGCAACGTTAGAACCATTTGCTGCAGTAACCGCATTTGTAAATGCGTTTGACACAAGACCAGCTTGAAGATTGGTATTTGTTGTGCCTAAAATGTTTGTTGATGATGCAGAAATTGCGTTAGCAGCTAACAAGTTAGCGGCTGAAGCTGCTTTAGCCAAAGCAATGTCTGTTGGCGATGCTGCAGCGGCTTTTGCAGCAACAACTGCTGCATTCGCTAATTTAGCGGCTGCATTTGCGGCACCCAATTGTGGTTCAGCTGCTGCTGTCGCACCTGCTGCCAAGTTAGTAACAGTTGACGCTAATGTTGAATCCAATGGTTGGTCATTAGGGCTTAAAGTTGCTTTCGTAACAGGTGACAATAACGTTGACATGTTTGATACAGAAACGTTAATTTGACTGTTTGTATCAGTGGTTGCGCCTACTTGAACGCTCAAACCACCTGCCAAATCACCATTTAAGACTTGTTTACCGTTGAATTGTGTATTTTGAACAATACGACCTAATTCGTCTTGTAACGCAGAAAATTCTGTGTTCATTTTAGCACGGTCACCTGCAGACACACCCGCGTTGCTTGACGCTTGAACTGACAAGTCGCGCATACGTTGCAATGTAGTGGTTAATGAGCCTAATGCGCCCTCAGCAGTTTGCGTTAATGAAATACCGTCATTTGCATTTCTTGTCGCAACGGTCATACCGTTGATTTGTGAAGTCATACGATCCGCGATTGCCAAACCCGCCGCATCGTCTTTCGCATTGTTAACGCGAACACCTGAAGACAAACGTTGCATTGCAGTCGAAAGACCTGATGCTGAATTGTTTAGATTTTTTTGACCGTTGATTGAGCTAAGGTTAGTGTTGATTACGAGTGACATGATATTATCTCCAAAAGCCTCTTGAGCGGAATTGCCCAAAAGTGATTTAAATTAAAAACAACCAAGAAAAGTTTTATATCGCAAAAAAGTTTGTAAATTCGAAACTCGCACAGGTTATCGGCTCACTTTTTCGTTACTTTAATTTTTTCTTCATGAATTTTTTAAGATACAAAAAAATGCGTCAGTGCATTTATCTCAACAGCGTCATGACAGATTGTCCCGATTGATTTGCTTGCGCGAGCATTGCTGTTGAAGATTGTTGCAGAATTTGAGCGCGACTTAAATTAGCGGTTTCAGCAGCAAAGTCCGTATCCATAATGCGTGATTTCGCAGCAGATTGGTTTTCAACGCCGTTTTGCAAATTCGAAATAGTAGTTGTAAGACGATTTTGCGTCGAACCTAAACTTGAACGTTCCGTATCAATAGACGCAATTGCATTATCAATAGCATTCACCGCTGACAAAGCATAATCTGTGGCAACAGCATCGGATTCAGAAGATGCTGCCTGAACTAACGTGTTATTGTTGATAAATGATAATTTGGCGACTTCATTTGCTGATTGTGTTGCGTTGGGATTATTGACATATACCGCGCCGGCTACGGCTTTCGCAATGTCTAACGCTGCCATGGCTTTTTGTGCCACTCTGTCTGCTTTAAACGAACCTTTTTCTGCAATTGAGACGGCTGAATTTAAAATACTCGTCGTGCCTGTCACACTTGAATCGGGAACAGCCAAACTATCGCCGGTAATCGAATTCATCGCATTTTCGTAAACATTTTGCCCCATCGATTGCACATCAGTCGCCGCCGCGGTAGCAAGTTGTGTTGCTGTTGTGAGTAATGCAGACGCTTGAGCCGCATCTGTTGAAGTCGAACTTTGGATTGTTCCGTCTGTGGTGGAAATTGCACCCGCTGCCGCCACATTTGTGCTATTTGCTGTTGTGACTGACGCTACAAATGCGTCTGTTACTAGGCTATTGGCTTTATTCGCATTAGTCGTTGCCAAAATATTCGTGGACGATGCTGAAATTGCATCTGCCGCCGCTTTGTTTGCAGCAGATGCCGCTTTTGCTAAAGCAAGATCAGCCGGTGAAGCGGCGGCTAATTTAGCCGCTACAACAGCCGCATTAGCGAGTTTTGCAGCATCATTTGCCGCTTTAAGTTGTGGATCAGCGTTAATTGTTATTGACGTATCTGCCACTGTCGCGGCGAAAAATGTCGCGTCCACAGATTCGTTTTTAGGATTCAATGACGCATTTGCCACAGGTTTCAACAAAGAAGTCATGTCAGGAATAGCAACAGAAATTTGACTGGTTGAGTCGGTATTTGCACCAACTTGAATTCCCAAACCACCGACCAAATCACCATTTAGAATTTTTTTACCGTTAAATTCACTGTTTTGAATAACACGCTGCAATTCGTCATTTAATGCTTTAAATTCAGTTTGCATTTTTTCACGATCTGTCACAGAAACACCAGCCGTGCTTGATGATTGCACCGCTAAATCACGCATCCGTTGCAATGTGTCGGTAAGTGAACTTAGCGAACCTTCCGCTGTTTGCGTTAGCGAAATACCATCGTTGGCATTTCTCATGGCGATATTCATGCCATTGATTTGCGATGACATACGATCTGCAATGGCTAAACCTGCGGCATCGTCTTTAGCATTATTGATTCGCACGCCTGAAGAAAGGCGTTGCATTGAAGTAGCCAACGACGCAGCAGAACTACTTAAATTCTTTTGCCCGTCAATTGAAGCTAAATTTGTATTGATTACGAGTGCCATGTCAGCCTCCAAAATGAATTAAATTAAATAAATACGCTGTATTTTTATGGGATAAATTACAAACACACTCATCCCCAGCGGATTATTTATCGCGTTACATGGCATTTTTTAAAATAAAAAAAGGACGGGGCTATAAAATCCGTCCTTTTCCCTTGGAGTTTTTAGATTTTCAATATGAAGGTTGAGTGGCTTCTCAGCCCACATATCACCTCATATTTAAATCAATGGCAATGACTTGTAGAGTTTATCTCAACAATGTCATAACTGTTTGACCGGATTGATTTGCTTGCGCGAGCATCGCTGTTCCGGCTTGTTGTAAAATTTGCGACCGACTTAAATTTGCTGTTTCTTGAGCAAAATCTGCATCCATAATGCGTGATTTCGCGGCAGATTGATTTTCAATACCGTTTTGCAAATTAGAAATGGTGGTTGTAAAACGGTTTTGTGTTGAACCTAAATTAGAACGTTCGGTATCAATACTTGCAATCGCATTATCAATTGCGTTAATCGATGACAAAGCATAATCAGTACCAACATGATCAACAGCCATTGATGAATCCGCGACCAATTTACTGTTGTTAATGAATGAAAGTTTATCGGTATCATTAGCTGTTTGGGTTTTAGTTGGATCATTAACGTAAGAGGCAGCGACGATGGCTTTCGATACTTCCAACGTTGCCAATGCTTTTTGAGCATTTCTATCTGCACCAAATGTTCCTGGGGCGTAGCCAGCAACAGCTGTATTTAACGCATTTGTTGACTGTCCGGTTGAATCGACGACACTTAAATTATCACCCGTCAATGTATTCATCGTGGTTGCTAAAACGTTTTGACCCGCAGACGCTACATCAGCATTAGCCGCTGCCGCTAGTTGGTTTGCAGTGGTCATCAATGAGGCAGCTTGCGCGGCATCTGTCGAGGTCGCCGCTTGTAGTGTCGCGTCAGTGCTAGCAATGGCTGTTGCCGCCGCTACACTAGCACCATTTGCCGCTGTCACAGAATTTAAAAATGCGTCAGGAACAAGTAAATTTGCTTTATTCGCAACACTTGTTGCTAGAATATTTGTCGATGATGCAGAAATCGCATTTGCCGCTGCAACATTTGCAAGTGAGGCGGCTTTTGCTAATGCGACATCGTTTGGCGATGCTGCCGCTAATTTCGCTGCAACAACAGCGGCGTTAGCCAATTTTCCGGCATCATTCGCCGCTTTTAACTGTGGATCATTTGCCGCTGCCGCTGCACTATTTGTTACTGTTGAAGCCAATGTTGCATCAACAGGTTCACCGTTTGGATATAAAGTGGTTTGGGTAACAGGTGTTAATAATGAACTCATGTTAGAAATGGCAACACTAATTTGACTATTTGTATCCGTCGTTGCACCAACTTGAATATCTAAACCGCCGGCTAAATCGCCATTAAGAATTTTTTTGCCGTTAAATTCGCTACTTCCAACAACACGCACTAATTCTTCGTTTAAGGCTTTGAATTCTGTTTGCATTTTTGCACGATCAGAAGCAGAAACACCTGCTGTACTAGACGCTTGAACTGACAAGTCACGCATCCGTTGCAGAGTATCGGTTAATGAACCTAACGCACCCTCTGCTGTTTGAGTCAATGAAATACCATCATTTGCATTTCTTGTCGCAACAGTCATACCATTGATTTGCGAAGTCATACGATCTGCAATGGCTAATCCCGCTGCATCGTCTTTTGCCGAATTGACACGCAAACCTGAGGATAATCGTTGCATAGCGGTAGCTTGTGCTGTAGCTGAACCGCTTAAATTACGTTGTCCGTTAATTGAACCTAAGTTTGTATTGATTATGAGCGACATGTTGCCTCCAAAAAGTTTTTAAAAAGTAAGTACCCTAAATAAAAAGCGTGCGAGCGTCTCAATGCTGTCAAAATGTGCCAAAATGTTTTTATCAATTGTCGCGTGACAATCTTTTTAATTAGCCGTTCATTTTTGAACAAAAAACGCTAGTGCGACGCTAAAAAATTGTTGCGAAAAACCAGTTGCCAATACATAAGCATAATAAAGACCAATTATTTTAAAATATAAATTTAACAATTAGTTATACTAATAAAATTATAAAAATGCCAATCAATTGACGGTCAAACATGACTAAAAATTTGAATCTTTCACTTATATTTTTGACCTTACCCTATGTTTGTTTTACACAGCTCAAATAAAACCGAAAATTTAGTAACGCAACTGAGCGTTGTGATTGAAACCTTGCCGCTGAGTTCACCACTAAGCAAAGAAGTGTTTTTAATTCAAAGCCAAGGCATGGAACGGTGGTTGTCGCAGCAATTAGCGCAACAATTTCAGGTGTGGGCGAATTACGAGTTTTTATTTCCGGCGAAATTTTTTAGCACCGTCGCGCAACGTTTAGACAGTCGTTTAACGGATGCCGCGTTTGACCGCCATAAAATGATATGGCGCATTGAAAGTGTTTTACGCGAATTGACCGACGAGGATTTTTTGCCATTGCAATATTATTTATCTGGTGACAATTCCGAATTAAAACGTTATCAACTCGCTCAAGAATTAGCGCAACTTTTTGACCAATATCAAATGATGCGCCCTGATTTACTCGCGGCGTGGCAGGAAAATAAATTGCTTTACGACACGCCTGCAGAACGTTGGCAAAAAGCCTTGTGGCGCAACATTACCGCGCAAATTGGCTTTCAACATCGTGGCGCGTTGTGGCAAAAAGTGATTGATAAATTATTGGAAACAGACGACGGTTTTTACGCCAACAAATTGCCTGAACGTGTGATTGTGTTTGGGATTAACACGATGCCGCCATTATTTCTGGCGTTTTTACACGGACTGTCAAAACATTGTCAGTTACATTTATTTTTGCTCAATCCGTCGCAAGATTATTGGGCGGATATTCCCAGCAAACGCACGCGCTTAAAACAAACGCCCGACTCTCATCCGTTACTTTCGTCGTTAGGGCAACAGGGACGCGAATTTCAAGCCTTATTGCTCGAACAGAATTTGGATATTGATTTAGATTTGGATACGTTTGAACAGGCAGAAGGCGTGACAAATTTGCAGCATTTGCAAAATGACTTGTTAAATAATGAAGTACATTCCCCTGACTTAGCTCCCCCCTTTGAAGGGGGGCGGGGGGGATGTGCTTTAGACGATTCCATTCAAGTTCACGCTTGCCATTCTCGAATGCGTGAAGTTGAAGTATTAAAAAATCAGCTCATTCACGCACTTGAACACGACGAAAGTTTGGAATTGCGCGACATTGTGGTGATGGCACCTGATATTCAAAATTACGAGCCGTTTATTTCAGCGGTTTTTGATGATATTCACCACACGATTGCCGATAGAAGTTTACGTTTGAGTAATCACGCGCTAGATATTTTTATTCGCTTTTTGCATTTATCACAAAGTCGTTTTGGTTGGCAAAGCGTGTTGGATTTACTCATGCAACCGATGGTGCATACCCGTTTTGATTTATCCGAAACGGATTTGGCGTTAATTCATCATTGGGTTTCGGATACGCAAGTGCGTTGGGGAAAATCGGGCGAACACAAAGCCGAATTAGATTTGCCTAATTTGGATGCAAATACTTGGCAAGCCATGTTAAACCGTTTATTTATGGGCTATGCCATCGGCAATGACGATGATTTTGTGCAAGATATTTTGCCTTATCCGCATATCGAAGGTTCTAGCGCGTTGGCTTTAGGTGGATTGCATGATTTCTTAAAATTACTTTTTGATGCCAGCACCGCATTTAAAACCGCTAAATCGCTGAATGCGTGGCGAAACTGTCTTTACGATTACGCTGAAACGTTATTGAGCAATGCAGAAGGTTTAGAACGCCAACAAGTCAATGAATTACTCGACGAATTACCTGACCAATTAAATCATTTAGCCGATGCAACAGTTGCGTTGCAAGTCATTATCAGTTGGTTAGAAAGTCGCGTCGAAGAACGTAAATCTGCCAACGGTTTTTTGCGTGGTCAATTGACGTTTTGTTCAATGCTGCCGATGCGTTCGATTCCGTTCAAAATTATTGCATTACTCGGTATGAACGACGGTGAATTTCCCAAAATAGACCGTCCGCCGACCTTTGATTTAATCGCGCAATATTTCCGCAAAGGCGATCGCTCACGTCGAAATGATGACCGCTATCAGTTTTTAGAAATTTTATTATCCACGCGCCAACAATTGATTTTGACGTATCTTGGGCAATCGTTAAATCACAATGAAAAAATCCCACCATCTGTGATTATCAGCGAATTACTTGACGTGTTAAGCGAATCGTATTCGCTTAAAGATTTAACCATTTTTCATCCGTTGCATGGTTTTAGTCGGCGTTATTTTGACGGTTCAAATCCAAAATTGGTCAATTATTCATCCCGTGATTACGACACTGCACAAGCGTTAAGTTCGCCCAAGTCGCCAACTGAACAATGGTGGCAAGGCGCATTAACTCCTACAGTTGAATCCATTATTGAATTGAGTGATGTGTTTGATTTTTTCCGTCATCCACAAAAACATTTTCTGCGTCGCCAACTCGCCGTGCGTCTTAAAACGTTAGATAGTGTAATTGAAGAACGTGAACCATTTCGGATTGAAAAATTGGAAAAATACAAAGTCCAACACGATTGGCTACAAAAACATTTGCAAGGTGAGACGATTTCGGTAACTCGTTTAAAAGCCGAAGGTTTATGGCTTTCAGGAATTTTAGGGGATTTGGAATTTGAGCGACAAGGCGCAAACATTTCGGAATTTGCCGCCAAAATCAATGCAAAAAATTTGGGCGAACGCATTGAAGACGTAGTAATTGATTTGCATGTGGACGGTTATCGATTGGTCGGAAAATTGGCGCACTGTTATGAAAATGGTGGACTTTATTATCGTTACACCAGCTTGAAAGGCAAAGATTTTATGAGCGCGTTGCTACATCATTTGGTGATAAACCAAGTGCAATCTCAATCGACGTATTTGTTTAGCTATGATGCGAAAGAACCTAAGTTAAACGAGCTAGTTTTTTTACCTGTTTATGCGACAAGTGAGTTATTACACTATTTACTCGATATTTACCGTAATGGGCTGCAACATCCCGAAGCCTTTTTTACCGAAGCGACATTTGCGTATTTGAAACAATCGTGGAAATTAGCGGCGGATAATCGAGCGAAAATTCCCGCTATTCAAACAGCGCGTTATGCGTTAATCAATGCACTTGAGCAAGATTTTGAACCGGAAATTAAACGTCTATTGAATGATGAGGCGGCAATTGAACGGGTTTTGAATGACGATTTTGAGCGACAATGTGAACAATTTTTACCGTTATGGAATGCGTTGGTGAGCGAATGAAAGTTTTAATTTTTGAATACATTACCGGTGGCGGTTGTAATTCCAAAGAATTGCCCGAAAGTTTAGCCAGTGAAGGGCGAATGATGGTGGATGCACTGTTGGCTAACTTTGCAAAATTACCTGATATTAAAGTGGTTGTAATGGGATTTGCGTTAGAAACGGAATTTCAACAATTAGTTGAAACAGTGGATGCCGTATGGGTCATTGCACCCGAATCTAATGGCATTTTGGAACGTTTTTGCCGCTACGTTGAACAAGCGGGCAAACATTTACTTACTTCACCCGCCAAAGCTGTTGCATTAGCGGCAAATAAATTAACGACTTTTCAGATTTTACATGCCGCGCAAATTCAAACTGTACCGACAGCAATTTTTAATCCTGCGTTGCCTTACGATGTAACGAAAGAATGGATTATTAAACCCATTGACGGCGTGGGCGCAGAAAATACTTATTTGCTTACGTCCGAAAAAGACTGGTCTGCCCTACCCGCGTTTAAAAATCCCTGCATTATTCAACCGCATTTATACGGCGATAAAACCAGTTTGTCGTGTGTATTTAAAAACGGTCAGGCGCGATTGTTGTGTGTAAATTTGCAGATTTTTGAAATCAAAAATCAACGCTATGCGTTGCAAACTATCGAAGTAAATTACAAATCCGACGATGGTCGTTATCAAAAACTTGCGTCTCAAATCGCACAGGCATTTCCTGATTTATTTGGTTATGTCGGCATTGATTTGATTGAAACTGACGATGCTTGTTTTGTTCTTGAAATCAATCCGCGTTTAACGACTTCATTTGTGGGCATTGAAAAAGCGTTAGATTTAAACGTGGCGGAATTAGTTTTGAAATTACTTTAAAAATTACGGCTTGTGCTAGCAAACCGTTCAAGAGTGATTGGTAGAATCCGTTATACTGATATTTTTATAGATTTAAAAAATTATTTAAAACCGAATGATTACAGAAACCACGTTCAAACAATTACTACACGCGCTTAATTTCACAGCACAAAGCAACAAAAAATTTAGCAAAATTTTTGCGAATGGTACAAATTTAGCGGTCGATTTTGAAAATAAAAAACTGATTTATCCCAATGGATTGAAAATCAACGAACAGCAAACCTGCAATTTTTCAGCAAGTGAGAATTTTGTGGTGTTTGAATGCGTTCATCGATTGCTTGAAAAAGGCTATGCACCTGAATCGATTGAACTTGAACCAAAATGGAAACTCGGACGTGGTGCAAGCGGTGGACGTGCGGATATTTTGGTTAAGAATTTACAGAATAATCCGCTGTTAATTGTCGAATGCAAAACGGCGGGCAAAGAATTTGATAAAGCATGGAAAGCGACCGAATTCGATGGCGACCAGCTTTTTAGTTACGCACAACAAATTCCAGCTACGCAATTCTTGTGTTTATACACATCCGATTTCACGACTGAATTAACGTACATTTCGCACATCATTCCACACCGCGATAATGAAAAAATTCTAGCCGATGATAACAATTTAAAAAGTTTCAAAGACGCTCAAAGTGTCAAAGAACGTTACGCCGTTTGGCGCGACACTTACAAACTCGAATTTACACGACAAGGTATTTTTGAAAATAACATTGCCACTTACACCATCGGCAAAGACAAATACCAACTTGATGATTTAAATCAAATTGATGGTCGTGATAAAGAAGGCAAATATCATCAATTTCGCACTATTTTACGCAAGCACAACGTGGCGCGACGTGAAAATGCGTTTGAAGTGTTGGTGAATTTGTTTTTGTGCAAAATTGTTGATGAAACCGAGCATCCACGCGATTTACATTTTTATTGGAAAGGCATTGCGTATGACAGTTATTTTGAATTGGTTGATAGATTGCAAAGCCTTTACAAAATTGGCATGGAACGATTTTTAAATCAAGACATCATTTATATCAGTAATGACGAAATCGATAATGCTTTCTGGGCGTTCAAAAATGACAAAAACGCTACGAAACAAACCATCAAAAAACTTTTCACACAATTGAAATTCTACAAAGGGTTGGATTTCGATTTTATCAAAGTTCACAACAAAGAGTTGTTCGAGAAAAACGCCAAAGTTTTAATTGAAATCGTGCAAATGTGGCAGGATTCACGTTTGAAAACGCACGAGCAAAATCAATTTTTAGGCGATATGTTTGAATACTTTTTAGACAACGGTATCAAACAATCCGAAGGGCAATTTTTCACGCCGATGCCGATTTGTCGTTTTATTTTGATGTCGTTGCCACTCGAAAATTTAATTAAAGAAAGCGAATATCCACCACACGTCATTGATTACGCCTGTGGAGCAGGACATTTCTTAAATGAATATGCCGCGCAAATTCGCCCGTTTGTTTCGCAACATAAAGACTCAACACCTTTAAACGATTTTTACAAAAAAATCGTTGGTATCGAAAAAGAAGACCGTTTAGCCAAAGTCGCAAAAGTTTCTGCTTTTATGTACGGACAGGACGAAATTCAAATCATCGATGCTGACGCGCTGGCAAATCACAAAAATATAAAACCTGACAGTTTTAATGTTTTAGTGGCTAATCCGCCGTTTGCGGTGGAAGGTTTTTTAGAAACACTCGATGAAAAAGACCGTGAAAATTATGAATTGTTAAAAACAGTTTCAGATGTGATGAATAATCGTAATGTGCAATGCTTTTTCATTGAACGCGCCGTGCAATTACTCGCACCACACGGCATGGCAGCCATTATTGTTCCGTCATCCGTACTTTCAAATTCGGATGCTACGCACGTTGGCAGTCGTGAAATTCTGTTAAAACATTTCGATATTATTGCGCTAGTTGAATTAGGCTCTGGCACATTCGGCAAAACAGGAACACATACCGTTGTGTTATTTTTGCGACGCAAACATAAACAACCCACCGAAGCAGAGCAGTATTTGAACCGCGTCAATGATTGGTTTGATAATTGGCAAGAAGAATTAAATTGTGAAGGTGGCGCGTATAAAGATATTCATTTTGTTAGAAATTATTGCCAACATATCGGCATTTCATTTGACCATTATCAAACGCTTTTAAATGGCAAACCGTCTGCCGAATTACTCTCGCTTGAAATGTTTGTGGATTATCGAAAAGATTTTGATAATTCGAGCGACATCACAAAATTGAAAACGCAAAAATTTTTCAAAGATTTCACACTTGAACAAAAACAAATTGAGCTTGAAAAACGTTTTTTAACGTATCTTCGCGCCATCGAAAAAGACAAACTCTTTTATTTCGCGTTGGCTTCTGAAAATCTGCAAAAAGTCTTAATTATCAAAAGTCCATCCGACAACAAAGAACAAAAAGCATTTTTAGGTTATGAATGGAGTGCGGCAAAAGGCAATGAAGGCATTAAATTAACCACCGATTCAAACGGCAACCATGTAACGCCGCTTTATGACTTAACCAGCCGCAACAATCCCGAAAAAATTAACGCTTTAATCACGCAGAATTTTTTAGGTCAATTAACCGACATTCCCGAAGTGTTACAGCCTTTCGCATCACTTACGAATTTAGTTGATATGCTTGATTTTTCTCGCAAGGATTTTGATAAAACGATTTCGTTGATGGATAAAAAAGCATTTGTAGAAATTGAATCGCGTTGGGATTTAATGAAGTTAGAAAATTTAATGACTATCGTTAGAGGAGCATCACCGCGACCAATAGACAAATTTTTAACTAATGATTTAAGTGGTATCAATTGGATAAAAATAGGAGATGTTAAAGAAGGCGACAAGTACATTACGCAAACGGCAGAAAAAATAACACTAGAAGGTGCTGAAAAATCCCGATTTGTGAAAGAAGGTGATTTTATTCTGTCCAATTCAATGAGTTCAGGCAGACCGTATATTTTAAAAATTTCGGGTTGTATTCATGACGGCTGGTTACTATTAAGTCAATTTGATAATCGATTAACGCCAGATTATTTTTATTATCTTTTATCGCATTATGACGGTGCAAAACAACAACTTTCTGATAATGCTTTAGGTGGAATTGTAAAAAATTTGAATATCGACAGAGTTAAAAATATAAAAATTCCCCTTCCTCCTTTAGAAATTCAACAGCAAATCGTGAGCGAATGTGAAGCGGTTGATTTGGAAGTTGAAACGGCGCAATCCAGTATTGAACAAACGCTAAGTGAAATTAGTAACAAAATTCAAGCTGTATTTAAAGAAGGGAAGGAAACAAAAATTTCCAATCTTCACACATTGTTAAAGCGTGGAAAATCGACAAAATACGGCGGATCAACCGTTCAAGTTATTAAGTCTGGACAAGCACGAGGTTATACAGAGTTTGATTTTTTTGAACGACATTTTGCAATTGATACTTTTCAATCGGACGAAAGAAATTTACAAAAAGGAGATTTACTTATCAATTCCACAGGAGTTGGCACGGCTGGTCGAGTAACACTTTTTGAATTAGATGGTCATTTTGTAGCAGATGGTCACATCACAATTTTTAGACCGAACAGCGAAATTTTATCTCGATACGCCCTTTATTGCCTCGCTCACATTGGATTTAAAAATATAGAAAAAATGGCAAAAGGTTCAACTGGGCAAATCGAATTAACACTTCAAACGATTGAGGAAATTAAATTGCCACTTATTTCTCTTGAAAACCAACAAACGCTAGTCACCCAAATTGAAACCTTTGAAAAACAAATCGACGACGCACAAAAAGTGATTGATGGCGCGGTGAGTAGAAAGACGGCAGTTTTGAGTAAGTTTTTATAATGGAGGATAAAATGCCAGAAATTTGTAAATTTTATGGAATCATCATCAGAATGTATTTGATTGATAACGAACATCCGCCACAACATATTCACATAAAATATATGGAATTAACAAATCTAAATATCATCGATGGGGCGTTACCTAAAAAA
The DNA here is from genome assembly GCA_903834465.1 of uncultured Pseudomonadota bacterium. GTDB lineage: Bacteria > Pseudomonadota > Gammaproteobacteria > Methylococcales > Methylomonadaceae > UBA10906. Next base: position 26,782 of record CAILJB010000126.1, read on the forward strand.
TGTCGGCAATTAGTACGCGAATGGGCAGAAATTCATCAAGCTGAATTGATTGAAATGTGGAATAGCCAAAATTTTCATAGTATTGAACCGTTGGAATAATTATGAAACTTCAAAATTTCACACAACAAGACGGTTATCGATTTGAGTTAGTTTTTAAAAATGGCGAAATTAAAAATGCTGATTTGAAAAATCTAATTGGTCATTACGTCGAATTAAATGAGTTAAAAACTGCGCGAATTGATAACGAATGGGGCTGTTTAGAATTTAAAAACGGTTGTGTCGATATTGAACCTAAAACGTTATATCGTTATGTTACATCGTAAAAAAGCGGCGATTTTGAGTAAGTTTTTATAGCTCGATGTGTGTAAATTTTATTTCCGCCGCGCAGCAAAAAAATCTTTTAATAATTGTGAGCAGACATCTTCTAACACGCCGCCTTGCCAATCAACCCGATGGTTTAAAAATGGCGCGGCGGCAAGATTTAACGCATTGCAAACTGCGCCACGTTTTTCATCAAATGCGCCAAAAACCAACCGTTTTACTCGTGCATGACTAATCGCCCCCATACACATTACGCACGGTTCTAACGTGACATAAAGCGTGGTGTCGATTAAACGGTAATTTTCAAGCACTTTCCCCGCGCGTCGAACGGCAACCACTTCGGCGTGTGCGCTAGGGTCATGCGTTTCAATGACTACATTCCAACCTTCGGCAATCACTTTTTCGTTTTTCACCAGCAACGCGCCGACAGGAACTTCGCCAGCGGTTTCGGCACGTTGCGCTAAGCGAATCGCATAACGCATCCAGCTTTCATCAATTTCATTTTGGTTTTCAGTTAAAATGTGAGCCATTCTTTAAATCTCATAATACAAATCAATGACAAAACTTAATTTACAAACGCTGTTTCGTCCCGAAGTTTTAGCGTTATCAGCTTATCACGTCGCCGACGCGCAAGGTTTTATTAAACTCGATGCCATGGAAAATCCTTACACTTGGTCAGAAGACCTTAAACAATCGTGGTTGGCAAAACTAAAAGATGCGCCGTTAAATCGTTATCCCGACCCAGAAGCGCGTGAACTTACGCAAACATTGAAAATTTCAAATCAACTTCCTGACAATATCGATTTGTTATTGGGCAACGGTTCAGACGAGATTATTCAATTATTACTCATGGCATTACCAGTAAATTCGCACGTTTTAAGCACCACGCCCAGTTTTGTGATGTACAAACAAATCAGTGATTATTTAGGTTTGAATTATCACGGCGTTTCGTTGCGAGCCGATAATTTCGATTTGGATTTACCAGCGATGTTAAACGCAATTGAAAAATACAATCCGGCAATTATTTTTCTCGCGTATCCCAATAATCCGACCGGAAATTTATTTAGCTCGGATGCAATCAACACGATTATCGACGCAGCAAATGGTTTAGTGATTATCGACGAAGCCTACGAACCGTTTGCGAATGCGAGTTTTATGAATCGTGTGGCAAATAATGTTTTAGTGATGCGAACTGTCTCAAAATTAGGTTTAGCAGGTTTGCGTTTAGGTTATATTGCTGGCGAACACGAAATTATTGAACAACTGCACAAAATTCGTTTGCCTTACAACATCAATGTTTTAACGCAATCGAGCGTGCAATTCGCGTTAGAACATAAAAATGTTTTTGAAGAACAAACTCGTGCGATTTGTGCAGAACGGACAGTGATGTTGTCTGCGTTAAATTCACTTAATGGCATTACGGCTTATGACAGTGCCGCAAATTTTATTTTGTTTAAAACACCTGAAAATCAAGCCACTAAAATTTTTGAAGCGATTAAAGCGCAGGGCGTGTTAATTAAAAATGTACATCCTCAAGGCGGACTTTTAACCGATTGTTTGCGTGTGACCGTTGGCACGCCTGAAGAAAATCAGGCGTTTTTGCAAGCATTGAAAGTCGCGTTATCACGTTAATATTATTTCAAAAATAAAGCGACTTTCTTATGAGGGTCGCTTATTTAAAAGGCATAAAACTCCAAGAATTTCCTGCATTTATATCCGCATATAATTTTTTTGCTTTTTCAATCTCTTTGGGGGAAACGTGTCTTCTGACCGACATGTAACCAATAGATTTTCTATTTTCATCGTAAATTTGCGTAATATCTGCACGAACCCAATAAAAACCACCGTGTTTTGTTCTATTTTTAACCACGCCTGACCAAAAAACTCGCTGTTTGATTGCACGCCATAAACTGGCAAACACTTCTTTTGGCATATCAGAATGACGAAAAATATTGTGTGGCATACCAATTAGTTCTTCTCGAGTATAGCCACTAATACGAATTAAATCGTTATTGACGTAAGTAATGTTACCTTCTAAATCGGTTTTGGAAATAATCAAATCTTTGGGGGTTAAGACATATTCTTGATTGTGCAGCGTTCTCACTAAACTCTCTTCTAAATAAAACAGGACGCAAATAATAATTGCACCACGTCAATAACACAATATTTGTAAAAAAATACGACATTTTATTCATCAATTTGTAACAGGTCGTGTGACTTGTTTACCAATAAACAAGTCATTACTCACAATTTTGACCGCATTAACCCATTCCAAAGATTGCTCACACTCTTGCGAATACGGTGGTGCTTTGCAAACGCTGATTCGTCCATCTTTAAATTCATCAAAATGAAAATTTACCAGCGGACGAATCCGTCTATCATCAGGCGGAATCGTATAATCCATAATCGTCGGTTCACTAAAATGCAATAAATTCAAAATCAATTTCGGCACTTGATAAAGTGGCAAACGACCTGTTTTGACCGCTCCTCTTTTCCCGTCAATCACAATAAGTGGCGTACTGACGTGGAACTGAAACATCGCGTCGGAAAATTCACCCCGATTATTTGCTAATACACCGGATTCTGCGTAACCTGCAAAATTCTCACCCAAAAATGGTAAATGATCGCCAAATGCGACGATAATTCCATCAGGATCGCGTTTTTGTAAAGCCTTTACAAAATCCATAAATTCACGCGATTTATAGTAAGTGGTGTTCGCATAGCCATTTACCTCTTCCACTTGGCTATTACTGGTAATTTGCACGGGACGATTTTCATTGAGCGGATAATCCCAATGTCCAAAATATGTCACGATATAATCTAAAACGGGTTGTCCATCATTTAATGGCAGCTTTTCTAAGACTTGGCGATAAAGTGAACTATCGCCTAAAAATTCACGATTAAGGTCGTCCAAAACAAAATCTTTTTCTGACCAATACGTTTGAAAACCAACCCGATTGTAAGCATTTACTCGATTCCAAAACACCGGCGTATTGGGATGTGACGCAATCGTTTTATAACCATTATCTGCAAGTAGTCTGGGTAAACATGGCACTGCATTGGTTAATTGACGTTCAAATTTTACCGTGTCTTTCATCACCGGAAAACCACACAATACTTCAAATTCAGAATTCGCCGTCATTCCCGCAAAAACAGGTACAACCGCTGTTGAATTATCCGCACTTTTCCATAATTTACGAAAGTCATCAGCTAATGGATTTTTGCTGAATTTGACTTTTTTCAATTGATTAGCATCCCAAAACGATTCTAGCAAAATCAAATGTACATTGCGGGGCGTAAATTCTTCAAAGGTATTTTTTTTCGCTTGCAGACTGTGTAATTTTTCAGCTGCTTCGCGAGCATCATCAATGTCTGGTGCAGTATCCGCAACTAAAAAATAACGGGCGGATTCAACGAGTGTGAACATTGTCGCACCTTGCCAAACGTAATTTGCTCGCTGATTCCAAGGCATCGTGCCGATATAGGTGTCGATAGGATTCACAATCAAATTCGGCTGATATAACATTGTTAACGTCAATAAACTAGCAAACACCCCTCCAATATAATTTTGCCAATGTCGAACCGTGAGATTGAAAAAAATTAAACTGACCAGTGACGCTAAAACTAATGCCAATGCGATAAATTGCCAACCCGATAAAATTAACAATAACGAGCGCAACGCAAAAATATCGTCAGGCATAATCGGACCGCCAAAAAAAGCGATTTTTATCGGATTCCCGACATACAAAATCCCCATCATGAGCGCGTGCAAAATAATAAAACTCCACGCCCGACGTGACAGCGCGTACAGAATATAAGCAAAAACTAACTGGACAAAATAATCGAGTGGAATGGCTTCCATTTCAATTTGAACGTCAAATTGAAATACACTGATAAAGTAATATAGCGCATAAAAAAACGTGGTCGAATAGAGGGGCAACAACGGTAGGTTGCGAAAATTGGCACGAAAGAAATTTTGATAAGTCATTATGTTTGAGGTTTTAGCATTTCCTTTACCAACGCAGCCATATTTTGAATGCCGCCGCCCTGCCCTAACTTTTCGCGCACAATTTCTAAATCCGCGCGTAAATTTTGGGCTGCTTCAGAATCGGTCAATAAGTGATGAATTTCTTTTGCTAAATTTTCTGCTGTGGCATCATCTTGAATTAACTCACGCACAATGTTTTCACCAAAAATAATATTTGGTAAACCAATGAAGCGCGTTTTTACCAGCTTTCGTCCCAACCAATACGTTAGCGCATTCAAACGATAACAAATCACCATCGGAATGCCCAATAACGCAATTTCCAACGTCGCAGTCCCCGAACACGTCATAATCGCATCGCAACATTGCATCACATCGTAAGGCTGATTTTTAACGACCGTAACGTTTACATTGGTGTGTTTCAAATAATTTTGAATTAAAGCATCTGAAATCGAATCGGCTTGCGGCAAAACAAATTGGCAGTTAGGAAAATCAACCCTCAAATATTCCGCTGCCGTTAGCATCACAGGTAATAATCGTTTAATTTCATTGGTGCGACTGCCAGCAACTAAACCGACAATGGGGAAATGAGAATTTAAATTGAATTTTTTGATAGCTTCCAATTTGGAAAATTTTGGAATGACTTTATCAACGGACGGATGTCCCACATAACGCACGGGGATTTTTTCTGCTTCGTAATACTTTGTTTCGAATGGAAAAATCACCGCCATCATGTCAATAACCGCACCGTATTTTTTCACACGATTTTTGCGCCACGCCCATACTTGCGGACTGACATAAAACAACACTTTGATGCCGTGTAACTTTGCAAATTTTGCTAATTGATAATTAAATTCTTTGTAATCGACACAAATCAATAAATCCGGACGTTCATTGAGTAATAATTCCTGCATTTTTTTTAACGCGCGACGAATTTCAACGTAATGTTTGATAACTTCTACCACGCCAATTACCGCAATTTGGCTCGAATCGTAGCACAACGAAATTCCCGCTTGCGCCATTTTCGCGCCGCCCATGCCAATCGCATTTAATTTAGGTAATTGTTTTTTAAGTTCGAGATAAAGATTTGCTGCGTGTTGGTCGCCAGAGCTTTCGCCGGCACTCAAACAAATAGTCAAAGAAGCATTAGCTAACATAGCTTTTACAACTGTTCCATATTAACAATCTCTTCATCTTGATAACGCTCATGGATTTTTAAAACCTCATCCCATGCTCGAAAAAATGCGTCTACACATTGCGGATCGAAATGCGTTCCAGTTTGGTCTTTTAAAAATTGCACAGCATCTTCTAATGACCATGCTTTTTTGTAAGGTCGCGCTGAGGTGAGCGCATCAAATACATCGGCAACGGCCACAATACGTCCACTAATCGGAATTTCTTCGCCTTTCAATCCGCGCGGATAACCATTACCGTCAAATTTTTCATGATGATTGAGAGCCATTGTGGCGGCAGTGCGAAGTAATAACGAATCACTGTCACGCAAAATACTGTAACCCGTTTCGGCATGTTGTTTCATAATAACAAACTCTTCCTCAGTCAATTTCCCCTGTTTCAACAAAATCGCATCTGGCGTTGCCACTTTACCAATATCGTGCATCGGTGCGGCTTCTAAAATCAATTCTTGTTCGGCTTCAGAAAGGTTTAATTCACGCGCAATTAAACGCGAATAATTTGCCATGCGTAGTAAATGTTGTCCCGTTTCAGGATCACGATGCTCTGCGGCTTTTGATAAGCGTAAAACCATTTCTTTTTCACGCGCCATCAATTCGGCAGTCGCTCTTTTAATTTCTATTGCCAGCCATGCGGCGCGATCGGAAAGTTCAAGTTGCGTGTGTCTTAATGCTAATAAATTTCTTACCCGCGCCAACAATTCTGTTTTATCAATGGGTTTATTCAAGAAATCATGTGCGCCCAATTCTAACGCTCGATGCCGTACATCATTTTCGGTATCCGCCGTGACCATAATGATTGGAATTTCTTTATAACCATCAATGATACGGAAGCGTTCGATAAATTCCAAACCATCCATGAAGGGCATCATGTAATCGAGTAATACTAAATCGGGTTCACTCGTTTGACACCACTCAATGGCTTTTAGAGGATCATCAAAACAAATAGACTCAATCGTATCGTCTACTTTTTTTAACAAATGACGAAATAACGTTAAGTTGGTCGCATTATCATCAACGATTAGTACACGAGGCATAAAAATCCTATTTTCTAGTTTCGATAAAATGTTTGGCACGCCCGATTTCACCTTGAATTTTCATCATCAAAGTATCGATAACTAACCAATCTTGCTGGGGTGCGGCTTGTTCGAGTTGTTCTGCTAAAGAAGCTAAAACTATCGCGCCAACGTTAAAAGCAGAACCTTTGATTTCATGAGCAACCATTTTAATATTTACGGTACGTTCTTGAACCGCATTTGCTAATTTAACCTTCAACGGCTCAAGTGAATCATAAAAAACGCCTAATAATTCATCAATAATTTCATCATCATCGCCAAATAATTCTGTCAAACGACTCATTTCAATGGCGCAACTTGCACTGACTTCGACAGCAGACTCTTCGCTTTTAGGCAACCATCTTTCCAACGCAGCGGTTAAAATGCTAGTGTTAATGGGTTTAGTCACATAATCATCCATGCCCGCCGCTAAACAGCGTTCTTTATCACCAAGCATCGCGTTTGCTGTCATGGCAATAATTGGCGTATGTTTTTTCTTTGCTTCAAATTCATCGTGACGAATAGCGCGTGTTGCTTCAAAACCATCCATAACTGGCATCTGACAATCCATTAACACCAAGTCGTATGATTCATTTTTCAAAATATCAAAGGCTTCTTGACCATCATTTGCTATCTCAGCATCAAACCCCATTTTTGCTAACAAGCGAATCGCAATTTTTTGATTAACCACATTGTCTTCGACTAATAACAAGCGATATGTTAATAACGCAACCGTCGTCGAATCTTTCAAAATATTATTATGCGGTGTTGATGTTTTTTCGAACGTATCATGATACTGAAAAGTTTCAATCAAACTGTTAAACAACGTTGATTGTTTTACAGGATTAGTTAAAACGTGATTTGCCCCACTATCGTATAATTCATGACGTACACTGGATTCGCGTGAGGATTGGCAAACGATTATTGGTAATGAACTAAGATTTTCTTGAGCGCGAATGCTACGAACGGTATTTAATAATTCGTTGACAGAAAGTCCTGCTAACAAAATCGCTTCATAAGGTTTACCCGCTGCTTGCGCTTGCTGTAACAATGTTTTTGTTTCAGCCAACTCTTCACTGGTTTGCACCGATAATTCCCATGCTTGTAAATACGATAAATAAATATCGTGATGCCCCGCATGATGCCCTAAAACGAACATTAAGCGATTTTTAACTTTTAAAACATCGATGTCATTTTCTTGTATTGCCGCAATTTCTAACGGCAATTCCATCCAAAATGTTGAGCCTTCGCCTAAAATACTGTTTAAACCAATACGTCCGCGCATGAGTTCAACTAATTTTTTACAAATCGATAACCCTAAACCCGTACCGCCGTATTTTCGCGTAGTTGAGCTGTCGGCTTGTGAAAAGGGTTGAAATAATCGTTGTTGTGCTTCGGACGAAATACCAATGCCATTATCGCTAATTTCAAACCGTATCCACGCAATGGAATCTATTTCATTTTGCAAAAAGACCTTCGCCATCACTGTGCCTTCGGTCGTAAATTTCACCGCATTACTGAGGAAATTTAACAAAATTTGCCGCAACCGCATTGGGTCGCCAATTAAACGATTAGGAATTTTCGGATCAACATAACTAACCAACGATAACGATTTTTCATGAGCGCGTGTTGAAACCAAATCTGTGCTACCTTCTAACACTTGATTGAGCGCAAACTCAACATGCTCAATTTCTAATTGCCCCGCTTCAATTTTCGAAAAATCTAAAATATCGTTAATAATCCCTAAAAGGGCATTGGCAGAACTTTTAACAATTTGCGCGAATTCCAATTGTTCATCATCTAATGCCGAATCGAGTAATAAATCCGTCATGCCAATAATACCGTTCATTGGCGTGCGAATTTCATGACTCATCGTGGAAAGAAAATCTGATTTTAAACGCGAGGCTTGTTCGGCGGCTTCTTTGGCTTTGGTTAATTGCAGCTCTATCATTTTCTGCATACTAATATCACGAAAACACGCCACTGAACCGATTAACACACCTTCATCGAGCAATGGCGCACCCACCATACTGACGGGGATAGCACGCCCATCCTTATGAAAAAATACTTCATCGTCTGAGCGATAAACTTTATTGTCACGCATACTAAGCGAGATTGGACATTCCTCAAACGGCAACGATACACCATCAGCACGGTGATGATGAATGATATTGTGGACGTTTTTGCCATTCATTTCGTTGAATTTCCAACCTAACATCCGTTCTGCTTCAGCATTCAAGTAGGTTAAATTCCCTTTCGCATCTAACGTATAAACACCGTCGCCCAAATTATTTAAAATCGTCCTTTGCCACTCTTCTGCTTTATGTGCAGCCGCTTCCATTTCCACTTGCGCCGTGATGTCGGTACGTATAGAAATATAACGTTCGATGTCCCTATTAGCATCAAGAAATGGCACAATCGTCGAGCGCACCCAATAAGTTTTGCCATTTTTTGTGCGATTACAAACATTCCCATGCCACGATTTTTTACGCGTAATGGTTGTCCACATATCGATAAAAAATGCTTTCGGATGATAACCCGAATTGAGCAGTCGATGATCCTGCCCCACTAGTTCTTCGAGCGTGTAACCGCTGATGTCGCAAAATTTTTGATTACAGTACAAAATTTTGCCAGACTTATCAGCAATACTGACGATGGCGTGTTGATCGAGCGCGTCTTGTCGCCGCTCTAATTCGAGATTTGCTTGCTCGCGTTCTATTGTCATAGCTTTGATGAAATTCATTAGACGGAACTAAACGATGAGACTGTTTGATGCCGATGTATGCTAATTACGATTACTTCTTCACAATCGCATTCCACGCTGCAAGCCATGCTTGCGATTGATATAAATCGCTTTTTTTATCGAGCGTTCCGTTAAGCATGAGTTCTAACGTCGTGTTAATAATACCGAAAAAATAACTATAAACTAGCATTGGCGCAAGGCTGCGAATCTCACCGTTGTTAATGCCTAATTGAATCATTTTTAGCATTTTATTGACGGCTGGAGTTTGTAAGAAGGGTTTTTCGTCTGGTAAAAATTCTGCGGCATTTATCGTAAATAAAAAACGTAATACGTTGGGTGCTTCTTCGGTGAGTTTAAATAACAAATTAACTAAACTGTGCAATTGTTCGGCAGCTTTTTTGTTGCGACGACGAATTTCGTCAATGGACACACTTAAACTGTCTACAATGCTGTTATATAACGTGGCGGCGAGCTGTTGTTTACTGTCAAAATGTTCGTAAATATCTTGCGTGTGCGTCAATTGTGCGGCTTGAGCAATTTCGCTTAATGACGTATTAAAATACCCTTTACTAACAAATAAATTCAATGCACAACGTAATATTTCATCTTGTGTATCATTTTTGTTCTGAATCAAAATTTTTTCCTGTTCCATATTTTCTAACCTTCCATCGGCGGTTGTGAATTGTTAATAGCGTTAAATGCCGCACACAAATATTGAACCATAGACCATAACGTCAAAACGGCGGCGATATAAAGTAAACCATAGCCTAGCGAGAGCATCGGCAATCCAAATAAATCATCACGATAAAGTAGTAAGGTCATGGCAAGCATTTGTGCGCTCGTTTTCCATTTACCCATTTGTGATACTTTGACTTGAGCGCGTTTGCCCATTTCCGCCATCCATTCGCGCAAGGATGCAATAGTAATTTCACGTCCAATAATGACTGCGGCGGGAATGGCTAAATAAGGATCAGGTTGTTGTTGCACTAAAAGCACCAGCACCACAGCAACCATCAATTTGTCTGCAACGGGGTCTAAAAATGCACCAAACTGTGTTTCTAAATTCATCCGCCGCGCTAAATAACCGTCCAGCCAATCCGTAAATCCCGCTAGCATGAAAATTAACGTACACGCGACATTTGCATATTGCCACGGCAAATAAAAAACAACCGTCAACAATGGAATTAACGCGATGCGTAACAAGGTTAAATAGGTTGGAATATTGAATGCCAGTATCATGTGAATTGCGCTAAGTCGCTTGTGAATGGGGTTATCATAACACTGTTTGATGGCAAACTTTAGATGGAATTATTGTTGTTGTAACAACGGCATAATCGTTTGAAAAACGGCATTGAAATTTTCAGCAGTCAGCCGTTTGGTTTGCACGTTGTAGCGGCTGGTGTGATACGAATCAATCAAAAAATGTCCGTTTGGCAATTCATGTTTAACGTTGTGAGCAAATTTCGCACTCGATACTTTCAAATTGTAGGCTTTTAAAACCGCTTGATGCGCGATTAAGCCTAACGCCAAAATCACCGAATTTTCAGGAAGTGTTTTTAATTCTTTGGCTAAAAACGCATTACAAACGTTAATTTCTTCGCCCGTCGGTTTATTTTGTGGTGGCAAACATTTTACGGCGTTAGTAATTCGGGCATTTTGCAAAACTAAACCATCACTTAATGATTCCGACATTGGACAATTACTAAAACCAAAATCATACAACGCTTGATACAGCAATAAACCTGCATAATCTCCCGTAAAAGGTCGCCCCGAAGCGTTTGCGCCGTGCATCCCTGGGGCGAGTCCGACAATCACTAATTTCGCTTTTTCGTCACCAAATGGCGCGACAGGTTTGCAGTGATAAGTCGGATTTTTTTCTTTTACTTCACACAAAAATGCCGCGAGACGCGGGCATTTTTGGCAATTCAAATCGAAATAATCAACGGTCATTTAGTACACGTCACGAACGTAACGTTTATCTTTTTTGAGCTGATTGACATAATCAATGGCTTGTTCCAGAGTTCTACTTCCATGCGTTGCAATCACATCGTGCAAGACTTTATCAACATCTTTTGCCATGTGATACGCATCGCCGCACACGAAGAAATAACCACCTTGTTCGAGCCAGTCGAATAATTCTGCACCATGTTCACGCATTTTGTCTTGAACGTAGATTTTTTCTTCTTGGTCGCGCGAGAATGCTAAATCTAAACGGTTCAACAAACCACTTTGTTGCATTTCTTCTAATTCGTCACGGTAAATAAAATCGGTTGCCGCGTTGCGGTCGCCGAAAAATAACCAATTTTTACCTTTCGCGCCGCGTGTGTGGCGTTCTTGTAAAAATGCACGGAAGGGCGCAATCCCCGTTCCAGGTCCGACCATAATCATTGGCAAATCATCATTGTCTGGCACACGGAACACGTTATTAGGAGTAACAAAGCAACGAATTTCCGTCGCATTTAACTCAACCAAATCGGCGAGGAATGTTGAGCAAACACCTTTGTGATTAGAACGGTTCTTGCCTTCGTAACGCACGCTAGCAACAGTCAAATGCACCGTTTCAGGATTTGCTTTTCTGCTTGATGAAATCGAATAAGCGCGATGTTGTAATGGTTTTAATAACTTCACAAAGTCTTCGGCTGAAAATTTAACTATCGGTGGATTTTGCAACAACAAATCAAGTGTATCGCGTCCCCATAAATAATCATTTAACACTTCTTTATCAGATAATACTGCCCTAATCAGTTCGGCATTATCAGAACGAAGTGCAACTTCCCTCAACAATTCTTTGCTCGGAGATTTGATTTCATAATCTTTGCGTAACATCTCACGCAATGGAACATCGTTGATAATTTCGTTTCCGTCACATTCGATAGCTTTCAGAATTTCGCTAACCAAATCAGGACAATTCGTTGGAATAATGCAAAGAGCGTCACCAGCTTCGTAACTTATGCCAAAACTTCCAGGACCTGCAATTGAAATTTCATAATGGCGAATCTCTTTTGAGGAGTTTTCAGCCGTCAATAATTTATTCACAAGCAATTTTGCAGGAAATGGATTTTTACGATCACAGTGCTGTCTTGCTTCTCCAATAGCATGACCTACAGCAGGTGAGGACGATATTCCTGTAAATTGAATATCAAGAGGGGGGTTATCCCAAGGTTTTATTTGTTCTGGAATAGTAGAACCCGCTAACGCAGGAATTACCGAGTGCATCCATTCTTCGGCAGGTTCTTCATATTCGACATCGCAATCGACGCGCGTTTGTAAACGGGTTGCGCCGAGTTTGGCTAAACGGTTGTCCCAATCAATCCCCGCTTGGCAGAATAAATCGTAACTGGTGTCGCCTAACGCTAAAACCGCGAATTGCAAATTTTCTAATTTCGCCATCGAATCAGCTTTGACCGCAGACCACAACACTTGTGCATTGTCAGGCATTTCGCCTTCGCCATAAGTGCTGGTAACGATGAGCAAGGTTTCCATTTTTGTCAGCGCGTCGGCATCGACTTCGTCCATGCTTTTGATGACAGGATTTAAACCGTGTGCTTTGGCGGCTTTTACGGCATCACGCGCAACCGATTCGGCTGTGCCAGTTTGTGAACCATACAAAATATGGATGGTGCTAGCGGTTTGCGCGTTGCCACTGTTTTGCACAAGTTGCGAATGCAAGCCAGCAAAAAATCCGCCGAGCCATGCACGTTGATTGTCGCTGTAAGGTGCGTCGTTTGGAAGTTGGTGTGTTTTCATTTCATTAAACCTAAAATTTATTTTCCCGATTAAGCCGCAAGTCCATCTTGTGCCAATTCCAGCCCAACCA
>CAILJB010000127.1 GCA_903834465.1 uncultured Pseudomonadota bacterium
AGAGTTTTTTCTGACATGAATTACCTAAATCGAGACCAAAAAATGAATCAAAAAAACAAAATCAATTCTACCTATTCAATCTTTGAACCTTGTACACAGTTCAAACAACATCGAATGACTTTGAAACTTGTACAGGAATCAGACGATGATTAACGAAACTAAAACCGGTCGTGGTGGCAAAAGGGCTAACAGCGGGGCAAAACCGTCGGGCATTAAAACGGTAGCGATTAGGATAGACGCAAGACTTTACCCGCTGGTTTTAAACTTAAAATGGGAACTACAGGATGGTAATTTATCCCGTGATGATATTCGCGAACTTATGAAACGGGCGGATAAAACATTTGTTGACGATTCCAGTAGGTACACTGAATTACAAGCAAGGATAAGACAACTGGAATTTGAAAACCAAAAGCTGAAAACAAACAGCAACGGCTTAGATGATAAATTCCGCAAAAAACTGATTCAATTTTGTCATCCTGATAAGCACATGGGCGACAAAACAAAAGCGATTGCAAACGAGTTAATGCAGGAATTGAACAGGTTGAAATTATGATTGAATTAAGAAATTACCAGAACGAAGCGGTGGCGAATTTACGAGCAAGTATTGGCGGTGGTAATCGGCGTTTGATATTGCAAGCGGCAACTGGTGCAGGAAAAACGATTATTGCATCAAAGATTATTGAGTTGGCGGTGTCGAAGGGAAAGCGGGTGTTGTTCATTGCTCACAGAAAAGAAATAATTAACCAGTCCAGTCAGAAACTCGATGACTTTGAAATCGAACACGGGGTGATTATGGCGAACCACCAGCGGGTTAATGATGATGCGGTGCAGGTTGCCAGTATTCAAACGTTGATGCGTAGAGACAAGCCTGAAGCGGATTTAGTGATTATTGACGAATGCCATTTGAGCTGTGGCGCAAGTTATAAATCGATTATCGAACATTATGCGGATGCGACTGTTTTAGGATTATCAGCCACGCCCACCAGATTAGACGGCAAAGGTCTCGGTGAAATCTATCATGACATTGTGCGAGTGATACCAATGGCGCAATTGATTAGCGACGGGCATTTAGTGAAACCTCGTGTTTTCGCCCCGTTCACGCCCGACATGAAAGGCGTACGCAAATCTAAAGGCGATTACGATGCGAGCGAAACCGCGAAGTTAATGGACAGAAAAGAAATCACGGCGGACATCGTTCGGCATTGGTCAACGTCTGCACTGGACAGAAAAACAATCGTCTTTGCTTCCTCGGTGGAACATTCAAAAAATATCGTTTCAGAATTTGAAGCCGCCGGAATTAGTGCCAGACACTTAGACGCAAACAGCCCTGCTAATTTGAGAGACGAAACTTTACAGCAATGGCGCGACGGACAATTTACCGTGCTTTCAAATATGGGATTGTTCATTGAAGGCTTAGACGTTCCCGCTGCGGGCTGTTGCATATTGGCACGACCAACTAAGAGCCTGACAATTTACCTTCAAGCCTGTGGCCGTGTTATGAGAAGTCACGAATCAAAAACCGATTGCGTGATTCTTGATTGTGCCGGCTTGACGTATGAACATGGTTTTGTTGATGAC
>CAILJB010000128.1 GCA_903834465.1 uncultured Pseudomonadota bacterium
ACGATAAGTTTGTCAGTGAAGGTTTTGAAGGCTTAATGATTCGACGCGAGGGCGCATATTTACAAGGGCAACGACCCGCAAGCCTTTACAAGTTCAAGGAATTTGAAGAATCGGAATTTACTGTTATCGGCATTGAAATCGACAAAGACGGCGGCGGTACTTTGCAATGCGAAGGCTTCAACGTTCGTATGCGTGGCGCGGATAGTGACCGCAAACATATCGCAGAAAACCCACATGAATACGTTGGCAAATTGGTTACGGTTCGATATTTCGCCATGACTGAATTTAATAAACCACAGTTCCCCGTTGGCGTTGCTATCCGTGACGATTTGCCAACTAACTAACGTTGTGATGACGTAAGGAATACAAAATGAAGCCGCTTAACCTTTCACGCCAAACAGGCAACATCAAATTAACAACGCTTGAATCGTGGCAACCAACATTCCCCGAATTATGCCGCGCATTTTCAACGCCTAAAATCGACAACGACAAACTAAATTCGGGTTATCACTTGCGTGGTGCTGGTGATAAACGGGGCAATGAAACCGTAAGCGATACCGCCTATTTATTCGTTTTAGACGGCGATTCACGTCACGACATTAACGGCAACATCGTAGCAGGGGCAGTTAATCCGTTGGTGGTTCACATGATGTTAAATCACTTGAACTTACCCCACTTTATTTACACCAGTCACAGCAACAAAGGCTTTCATGCTGGCAAATGTGACGTTATGCCGTTTTGGAAATACCGCGTTTTAATTCCAGTCACTTACACGCGCCACCAGTTACCCGCGTTACTCGATTGGATTTTTGAGCAATTCCATAAAAATGACGTGATGCTTGCCAACGTCAAAGAAAATGCAAGTTGGGCGCAAGCGTGGTTTATGCCTTGCGTACCACCAGAACGGGCGCATTTATTTAAAACATGGTGGCGCGTTGGTGACGTATCACTGGATAAAACAGACACAACGGAATGGTTTGAACCCGCCCCGCCTTTTGATGTTGACAAGATTTGTGCTGATTATGAATTAAAGCAGAAAGCATTTGTTAATGAATCCATACCGACACTTTCAACGGTGGCGCGTGTACCAGTGACAAATTTGTCAGCAAATCCGATTGAAGCCTTCAATCAAAATTACATCGTCACGGACATTTTAGAACGCAACGGTTATCGAAAAAGCGGCAAACGATACCTTCACCCAAACAGCGCAAGCAAAATCGCAAGCGTAACTATTTCAACAAATCAACGCGGCTTATTGGTGGCTTACTCGCACGGAAACGATTTGTTAAATGACGGGCGTTATCACGATGCTTTCGACACCTTCAAAATTTTAGAATGTGGTAACGATAATCGAACCGCCTTGAACTGGAACGCTGATTTAACAAAGGCGAACCAACGGGCATTTTATGACGCGCCACAAATGCAAAAGCCGCAACAGAATGATTCTGCTACGGCTTTACATTATTCGGTACAATTACCAAGTGTTAAAAACTCCCCAGTCTTTAACTCGCAAATTTCAACCGCGCATACGGTATGAAACAGGTGGTAATTCGAGTGCTTACTATGCCCGAAATCCGCCTAAACTTCAATAATGACGCTAAGTCATACCCGCATTGTCGGTTGTTCAATTACTCAAAATGGACAACTAAATCACATGAATAATAATCAAAACAGCACCACCAACTGGAAAACCGCCCTAAAAAATCACGTTGCAGAACTCAGCAAAGAATATGCGCTTGTTCTGTTGAATGGCACTAAAACAGTAATTATGAAATCAACGCTTAATGAAATCGGGCGGCTTGAACGTAGTTATTTAACACTCGATGCCTTTCGCAATCTTTACTTGAACGAACTGGTTAAAACGGGCGAAAAAGAAAACAAAAAAACAGGTGAAATCACCGACGTTCTCAGCACAAAAGCTAATGCGTGGCTACAGCATAAGGATTGCGTCAAATACATAGACGGCGTGATTTTTGAACCCTCGCGTTACGCAAACGGCATCGAAGTTAAAAAACAAATCTACGGTAATAAACTCAATTTATGGCAGGGCTACAGCGTGCCACCAATTCAAGGCGAACGTGGCGCGTTAGAACGCATTTATTACCACATTACACACGTCATTTGTAACGATGATAACGCCTGTATTGAATACCTTTTGAACTGGATAGCACGTTGCTTGCAATACCCTGAAAAAACGGGGCAGGTTGCCGTTGTGATGAAAGGAATTGAAGGTTGTGGCAAAGGTACGTTAGCGCGATTCATTAAAGATATATTCGGACAACATGGTTTGCACATCATAAACGCCAAACATCTTGTTGGTAATTTCAACGGGCATTTATCCGATTGTTGTTTTTTATTCGCAGACGAAGCGTTTTTTGCTGGCAATAAAGAACATGAAAACATTCAAAAAGGTTTGATTACAGAACCATCATTGATGATTGAACGCAAAGGCGTTGACGCTGTATCTATGACAAACCGCTTGAAAATTATGATGGCATCAAATCATGAGTGGGTTGCACCGACAACAAAGGACGGACGGCGTTATTTTGTGTTGGATGTTTCGAGTAAATACGCAAAGCAAAAGGAATACTTCGCACCATTGAACAAAGATATTAACAATATTGGTGTGTGTTCTGCGTTCCTTTATGAAATGTTGAACCGTGATATTTCAGATTTTGACGTTTCAAAAATACCTGACACGGCGGCATTGAAACACCAACGGGCGCAATCATTAGATACGTTCGGGCAGTATTGGCTAGACGTTTTGCATCGTGGCGTTATCTTTGAATCGCAACATAACAACCAAGATTTGCAAAAATGGATTAACGAACCCGCAACCGATTTGATACGGGCAGGTTATGAACAGTGGCTAAACAAAAACAAAATTACGCAATTTGGCATCGTGTCACCTGTGCAAATGGGGCGGCGGTTAAGCGAATGGTATGTAAAAGATAGATGCAACGTTCCTATGGTTAAAGGCGAAAACTCAAAAGGCGAATTATTAACAACGGGTTCACGTCCCAACCACTACAAAATCGGAACTCAAATTGATGCAATTACCGCATTTTGCACCGCTGAAAAACTGGACGTGGCAGATTTGCTAAAAAACTGCGATTAACTATGGCAGAAAGCATCATCTATGGCGCATCTATGGCAGCCTACAGACCTTAATTTATAATGGTTTGCCATAGTTGCCATAGTTGCCATAGTAAGAAAGTTAAAAAAGAAAAAGAAATAACGAATAGGTAATAAACGCCCGAAAACATCTTTTTTTTTTGGAAACTGGTTTTTTCACTATGGCATCTATGGCATCTATGGCAGGGGCGCATGGTTGCTGGATTCCTGAAAATTTTATCTATGGCACGAACTATGGCAGAACCGATTTTTAACTATGGCAGAAAAGTTTGAGAACAGCAAAAGCACCTGTTAAAAGTTCCATTAAAACCAGTTTGAAATGATGACGAACTTAAACAAACGTCACGAAAGTTTCACGAACGGGCGAATTGCTAACATTTAGCATATCGGCGGATTTTTCTTGCATCATTAGCTGTGCGATAGGTGGCGCGTCAATAATGGCGGGGTCTCCAAAGGATTGACTTGTTTAACGGGTGGGTAACACTCGCGCCCTATCGCTAATTATCAAGATTTTTCACACGGGGGTGCTGCCAAGAACGATTTTTACCCGTTTTTAAGCGTTAGTTAGATTTAGTTTTGTTTGTCGCGTGGTAAAAACACGCCTTTGATGCAATCGTGGTTAATGATGCAAAGTTGAATATGGTTGTGCGATTTAAAACCCGCGTTTGGGTAGAGTGGTTCGCCTTCCCAAAATGCCGCCCTGACAGAATCAAATTTAATGCCGTTCAATTTGGCAATATCAATCGCGTAACGAATCACGGCGCAATCTAACTCGCGTTTTTTAAAGTCAAAATCATTTGAACCAAAAGGTGCATTGATTGGTAAATCCGCCCCCGCTTCAATTAAGCCACGCACCAATTCATCATAAGCGAAAGCTAAAAAATCTAAATGTTGTTTATCCAGCAAATCAAAACAATTGCCTAAGTCGATAATCGCGCCAATAACGAAAGGTGTTTTAATTTTCGAGTGCTTACGTTGGCTATCATCTACGGCATATTGACGGGCGCGTTCAAGGCTATTTTCCCAAAAATAAACGCCGTGACCTAACCAGTCATAACTATTTTTGCTATGGCGCAATTCGGTTTTACCATTTAAAACATCTTTGCCAACGGTTTTATCTAAGCCGTGAAAGCCAAAAACATAAGCGGGTTTTGACGAATACAATTTATTGCCCCGTGACTTTGTTACGGGCTTTGCTTTTGGCTACGGTTTCGGGGCTGAAAAAATCCTTATGATAATTGCCCTTTTTATCGAGTATTTTTGCGCTTATCAAAAGTTTTGCACGTTGTTGTGGCGTTAATTTAATCTTAATGGCGTTCATGTTTTCACCTGCGATTGTGGCGCGTTTAAATCAAAATCGCATTGTAGGATAAGCGCGAAAAAACGTCACTAAATGAAACGTATTATTACGCATTGTGCGTATTGCGTGTAAATGTTAAACGGGCGTATAATGATTACACAATTTACCATTTACACGAATTTAAACCACCATGAAAGCAATCGCATATTTAAGAGTTAGCACCAGTGAACAAGGTAAAAGCGGGTTAGGCATTGAAGCACAACACGCCGACATTATCGCGTTCTGCGAATCAAACGGCATTGAATTGATTGATACGGTTAACGAAACGGCAAGCGCAAAAGGTGATTATAAAAGCCGCTCAAAATTGAATGCGTTGCTGGTACGTTGCAAAAAAGAAAAATGCGCGTTGATTGTTAGCAAGTTGGACAGGTTAAGCCGTGACGTTGAATCAATCGCTAATCTAGTCAATGACAAATCAATTCGTTTTATCGTGGCGCAATTGGGTTTAGATGCTGATAATTTTCAGATTCATTTGT
Organism: uncultured Pseudomonadota bacterium; assembly: GCA_903834465.1. Taxonomy (GTDB): domain Bacteria; phylum Pseudomonadota; class Gammaproteobacteria; order Methylococcales; family Methylomonadaceae; genus UBA10906. Next base: position 4,972 of record CAILJB010000128.1, read on the forward strand.
TTGCATCGTTAGCCCAAAAGGAACGCGAGTGGATAAGCCAACGCACAAAATCAGCATTGAAAGCCAAAAAGGAACGGGCAGAACGTGACGGCGTGGAATTAAAACTCGGCAA
>CAILJB010000129.1 GCA_903834465.1 uncultured Pseudomonadota bacterium
CTATAACATTGCGCCAAGGTTAAATCTGGTCTATCGCAATCGATAAATAACCAGCCCGCTTGCTTGGTATATTCAAAATAATCTTTGCTTCGCGCAATCGTATTTACACCATCAGCAAACTCTTTTTTGGTTAGATTATTCGATGTTGTGATTGCTTCAACGTGTTTGTATTCAGGTTTGACAGTGCCATTACACAGAGCCGTGTTTATGCTAATGCAATTTATCAACTGGTGGAGCTGGTTAATGTTTAATGACTTTGTTTCAAAACACCCCTCAGATAACGTACCGAATCCAACAGTTTTTATATTGCCGTCTACGATAGCTTTTGATTTGTTTAAATTCCTAGTGCTGGTTATGACGGTTATATTAGCCGCTGGTAATTTGGCAGCAGTGTCAATGCCAACATTTGCGGCTATACTTGCGATTGCGGGAAAGTGACGGTCTAAAATTTGGTCAATCATAGTCCTACTCCTGCGACCATGATTCGATTCGATGCGGTCTGCAAATAAGCATCAATATCGGTTTTTAAGACTCCGACGCGCTTATCTGAGAGTTGAATTTTAGGCAGTTTGCCTGATTTTATTAGACGGTTTATCGTCGAAAGGTGGACACCTAAGACGGTTGCGGTTTGTGGTTTGGATAGTACGGCTGGTTGCATTTTCTGCTCCTTGCTCGTACCAACGTTTTAAATTGTTTGCATTTTTTTTGTCAATCTATTTTTATGTGTGTTAAAATAGAGTCCTAAGCAAAAAAGCCTTTTGTTTTACGTTGATACTCTGCATTGCTTCGTGCTTTTGCGTTGTTCGTATTCTGCGTGGCACTTGGTTTAAGTGAGCCTCGAAAACTTGCTAACTTCCTACGGTCATTAGTTTTCGAGGTGGTAGTTTTAAGCTATTAAAATAATAGCAATCTTCAATTATACCACGATATGTCATGTTGTGTCAAGTGGTATCTTCAATTCAAGTTGTAACATTCTGTAATTCATCGTAATTATTCATTTGTTATTTTATTTAACTATATTCATCAGCTCGATATAACTGCTGACGATACCATATTTGATTTGTTCCTCTGAAACAGTCGCAAAAAAACGTCTCGCACATTCTGTTTTGCATTGTTCAATTTCACGCAATTCCATTGACGATATAGAGCCTTTTGTTTCAGCAACAAAATAAACGTGTTTCACTTTGTTAGCTTCAAAGGCAATCGCCCAGTCAGGATTGTAATTACCTACAGGTGTTGGAATATAAAACGCTTTCGGGAGTTTGGCATAAACAACGACCTCCGAACTCACATCAAGTTCCGCCGCAAACTGTTGTTCAATTATCGAATCAGTTGTGACGTAGTTGTAAATGTGTCGATTTAATTGCTCACCTTTATGGCTTGAATTCAGTGTCACGGATTTTGTAAAAATATCAATGCCGTAACGCTCATCAATCGGGTCATAAGAAATATGCTCAACTACCATCGTGGCTTTCTGCTCGTTAATCAAGCGAGTAGCTTTGGTGATAAAGTCTTCGGGATTGGTGCTGAATTGGTAAAA
>CAILJB010000130.1 GCA_903834465.1 uncultured Pseudomonadota bacterium
AGTTTTGCTTACAAGTTAAAACAAGTCATGAAAGGAAAAGTCGATGCGTAGACGTACCGTGATTTTCATTTTGCTTACCATTGCAGCTCTCGGTTTAAGTGGCGTTGCGTTTGCATTACCGTCGGGAATTGAAGCATTGACCGTTACGTCAAATCCAAAAGGTGGGCAAACATACAGCGTGACGTTGCAGATTTTGGCGTTAATGACAATGATGACGTTGTTGCCAGCCATGTTGTTAACAATGACTTCGTTCACGCGAATTATGATTGTATTCAGTTTGTTACGCCAAGCGTTAGGCACAGGACAAGTACCAAGCAATCAAGTTTTGCTCGGACTTTCGTTGTTTTTAACGATTTTTATCATGATGCCTGTTTTCGACAAAGTGAATGCTGAAGCGGTGCAGCCATATATGACAGAAAAAATCGACGCAATACAAGCGATTGAAAAAGCCTCCATTCCATTTCGTCAATTTATGCTCAAACAAACGCGAGAAAGTGATTTGGAACTGTTTGTGCGAATTTCAGGTAAAGCGGAATTAGAAAATGCAAATGCTGAAGAAATTCCGTTTTCGTTATTGTTGCCTGCTTACGTCACCAGCGAAATTAAAACCGCATTTCAAATCGGTTTTTTAATTTTTTTACCGTTTTTAATTATCGATTTAGTTGTCGCCAGCGTTTTAATGTCAATGGGTATGATGATGTTGTCGCCGATGGTTATTTCGTTACCGTTTAAAATTATGCTATTTGTTCTTGCAGACGGTTGGGCGTTGATTATGGAAATGCTCGCGGCGAGTTTTTTTGTCGGGACTTAACGGAGCGAAAATTTCATGACACCAGAAACAATTTATACAATTGGACAAGACGCAATGGTGATGGCGGTAAAGCTCACTATTCCACTACTTTTACCCACGCTCGTTGTAGGTTTAATCGTCGCTATGTTTCAAGCCGCCACGCAAATCAACGAAGCGACACTAACATTTGTGCCAAAAGTAATCGCGATAGCAGGTGTTTTGCTGCTGGCAGGACACGCCATGTTGCAGATGTTCCTCGATTATTTTAAAGATTTAATTCGAGATATTCCCTCTCTCATCGGTTAATTTCGATGAACTTCACCGAAGCACAATTACTCAACTCGATGGCAATGTTTGTATTTCCGCTGATGCGAATCAGTGCGATGTTTGTCTCGATGCCAGTGTTGAGCGTTCATGCTATTCCGGCCCAAATTCGCGTTATTCTTTCTGGTGCAATCGCTTTCATTGTGATGCCTTTATTACCACCGTTGCCACAAGTCGAAATGATGAGTTACACGGGAATTATGATTGGCATTCAACAAGTCGCGATTGGATTAACGACGGGATTCATTTTGCAAATGGTTTTTGCCGCCGTTGTTTTCGCTGGACAAGGTATTGCGTATGGCATGGGATTAGGTTTTGCATCAATGGTTGACCCGCAAAATGGTCAACAAGTTCCCGTCATCGCACAAATTTACGTCATTATGGTGACGTTATTATTCTTGAGCTTAGATGGGCATTTGCTGTTAATTAAATTGTTGGTTGATAGTTTTACCTCATTACCAATCGGTCAGATTTTTGACTTGAATGACGTATGGTCAATCATTACCTGGAGTGGACGGATTTTTTCAGATGGTTTAGTGTTGTCGATGCCTGTAATTATTAGTTTGTTACTTGTGAACGTCATTTTTGGTGTCGCATCGAAATCCGCGCCACAATTGCAGATTTTCTCGGTTGGCTTTCCGATTACGTTAATGTTGGGGATTTTGCTGATGTGGGTAACACTTCCTGATTTTTTGGAAT
>CAILJB010000131.1 GCA_903834465.1 uncultured Pseudomonadota bacterium
TGCCAAATTGAGCATTCTCGACATCGTTCTAGGGCCAATTTTATTGTGAATTTGATGGGCGGCATCGTGGCTTATTCTTTGTCACCAACTAAACCATGCCTAAAAATGATTCATACCTCTTCAATAGTCCGGACAGTTTTAAAAAGGGGAAGGAAATCTTAAAATCAGCGAAAATGTAGCTACCAAACAAACATCAAACTGACAAAGATTTCCATGACCTTACTAGAAACGATTTTGAACAAGATGTCCAGTCCCAAAACACAAAAAAATTTTGTTAGTCTTATTGACCGTTTTGCTGAGTTTTCAAGGACGAGCTAATTACACAAACCTGAGCCGATATAGTGATATATCGGAAAAAACGTATCGGCGGTGGTTTTCGAAGAAAAAACTCGATTTCATTGAGTTCAATCAACTTGGAAATGACAAAGTGATCCCCGCAACGGCGATAAAAGTAGCGGCTTTAGACAGTAGTTTTGTGAGTAAAAGCGGTAAAAAGACTTACGGATTAGGTCATTTCTATAACAGCTCACACAGCAAAGCACAGACAGGACTTGAAATTTCAACATTAGCCATTGTGGATGTGGATTTCAATACGGCGTATCACGTTTCAACGCGACAAACGTCTGAAAAATCAATCGATGATGCGGGCACTCGTGTTGATGAGTATCTGCGCCATTTCACAGAAGATTGTAAACGTCTGCCCAACGATATTGGCTATTTGGTTACTGATGGTTATTACAGCAAACAAAAATTCGTCAACGGTGTCTTGGCAGCAGGTTATCATCAAATCGGAAAATTACGCACTGATGCGAATTTACGCTATTTATACACGGGAGAACAAAAACCAAAAGGACGCCCCAAGCTTTATGGCGACAAAATCATCATTGGCGACGTGGACAAACTCGAGTTTGTCCAACAACATGAGAACCAGGTTGAAATTTATACAGCCATCGTGAATTCAGTTTCACTCAAACGCAATATTCGGTTAGTATTTTTGAAATGTGGCAATCGCGTTGCTGTACTCTTTTCAACCGATACGCAGTTAGATGCCAAGACCATTTTCCGTTATTACAAAGCCCGATTCCAAATCGAATTTCTATTTCGTGATGCCAAACAATTCACTGGTCTCACACACTGCCAAGCACGTTCAAAAACCGCTTTGGATAACCATTTTAACGCTTCTTTTTCAGCCTTGAATCTCATCAAATGGCATGACAGACAACAATCACCTAAACGAAAGACTATTTCCATTTCTTACTGGAAGCGTCTGTTTTTCAATACGTTATTTTTGGAACGTATTTCTTGCAACTTAGCTTTTGATTTGAATTCCATTAAATCCTCATCCGCTTATTCTGGTCTTTGTCATTTCGGAATCATTCGATGAAATATGTGTCCGAACTATTGGTAATTCGGTAAGCGTATGCAGCCAAAACTTGGCTCCTTCGTTCTCGGAAATCCATAAGCCTAATAATTCTTTTTGTCCTTCCAAATTCACGCCTAAAGCTAAATAAATCGCCTTGTTGATGACAGTTTTATCTTGTCTAA
>CAILJB010000132.1 GCA_903834465.1 uncultured Pseudomonadota bacterium
ATAATGTGTTCCACCATTTTAAGCAAAATCACTTAGATAATTTATGGAAATTTATTACTTATGAGCATCACGCATCACCAAGAATACGTTTTAACCGAATACGATTTGATTGTGTCTAAAACGGATTTAAAAGGCTATATCACGTTTGTTAATGACGATTTAGTTCGCATTTCTGGTTTTTCGAGAGATGAACTTATTGGCGCACCGCATAATATCTTTAGACATCTCGATATGCCCAAAGAAGCCTTTGCTGATTTATGGCGAACGATTGCTAAAAATCGTACTTGGAGTGGATTGGTCAAAAACAAAACCAAAGAGGGTGGTTTTTATTGGGTTCGCGCCAACATTTCGCCAATTTATAAAAATGGCGTTACCGTTGGTTATATGTCGGCTCGTCGCAAACCCGATGCCGCAAAAGTTCAAGTCGCCGCCAAAGTGTATGCCGATATAAATGCGGGACGTTTCAAAGGTAAATTAAATTGTGGGGAAGTAATCAAAACCGATATTTTTCACACAATACAACGAAAATTTGAAAACATTAAAATCAAACATAAATTGTTGGGTTTAAGTAGTTGAACAAAAGTTTTTTAACATTTTGAAATGGAGCCGAAAGCCTAAATTTTAATACGTTACAGATTTATGATTTTCGTCAACGAACTTATAGAAACACAAACAAAGCAGCTCACAGAGATGTTAAAAAACATCCAACTCATACCAGTCGAATGCGTTCGCAAGCGATACTGATGAGTTCACAAGGCTGGAAATTAAAAGAAATTGCATTAGTCTGTCAGGCTTGTCGGCAAACCGTTTCAACATGGATTCGGAACTGGGAAGAGCATGGAATAGATGGTTTGCTAGATAAATCGCGTTGTGGCAGACCGCGCAAATTGTCGTCTGAGCAGGAAACGCAAGCAATTAAATGGGTTGAACAATCGCCACGCTCACTCAAAAATGTCGTTCAACAATTAGCTCAACAGTTTTCTGTTAGTTTACGTTGTGCGACACTTCGACGGCTCTGCAAAAAACACAAATTGAGCTGGAAAAGAATTAGAAAATCGGTCAAATCAAAGCAGAATCCTGAATTGTTTGAAAAATCACGACAAGAATTGGCAACATTGATTGAGCAGGAAAAACAAAATCTGATTGATGTGTACTATTTTGACGAATCAGGATTTACGCTTGAACCGTGTGTGCCTTACGCATGGCAACCTATTTCTCACACCATTCGAGTGGCATGTTCAAAAAGTAAGCGTTTGAATATATTGGGATTTATGAATAGAAAATGTCATTTTCAATCCATGATATTTGAGGGGCGGATTACCAGTTCGGTTGTGGTTGGCTGCATTGATTTTTTCGCAGCATCACTTAAAAAACCGACTTATTTGGTGATTGATAATGCTCCGATTCATACCAGTGATGAGTTTAACGACAATATCGAAAAATGGCAGGAACTTGGATTAACTATTGTTCGGCTTGCGCCTTACTCGCCTGAGCTGAATTTGATTGAAATTTTGTGGCGAAAAATCAAATACGAATGGATTCCATTTTCTGCTTATGACTCATTTAAAGCACTTGATGATAATTTGTACGATATTCTTGCCAATGTCGGTAAAAAATACACCATCAATTTCAGCTGAAAAATGTTAAAAGACTTATGCTCATCTACTTA
>CAILJB010000133.1 GCA_903834465.1 uncultured Pseudomonadota bacterium
ACGCACGTTTTCATTTATTCGGTGGCAAACTTCGCACAGGAAACGCGGGGGAGTACGTTGTTGCTGGAATTATCGCGTTAATGTGCGCGGGTTGGGTTCACTTCTCACCGACCAGTTTTAAAAACGCGCAAACGCTTGAAACGTCTGGCTTCATTCCATTTTTTTACGACTGGAAAAAAGAATATGACGATGGCTTGATTGATGGCGCGGAATGGAAAGAAAACAGATTGAAGTTTATTTGAAATATGTATATTGTACTCGCATGAAAATTACTTTTGACCCAATTAAAAACAAAACCAATCGTTTAAAACATCGTGTCGATTTAACAGAGGTCGAAGCCGTTTTTTATGACGACCGCGCGATAACGATTGAAGACAAAGACCACGCCGAAGAACGATTTTTCACGTTGGGAATAGACGGTTTTGGGCGGTTATTAGCAGTTTCATATCATTATCGAAATGAGGACATTCGCGTTATTTCAGCACGTCTCGCCGAGCCTCACGAGCGGCGTGCTTACGGAGAGGACTAAAAACATGAAAGCAGAACTTGATTTTTCTACAGGTAAGCGCGGTGCAGTAATAAGCGACACTGGCAAAAGTCGAATCACTATTTTTTTGGATAAAGATATTTTAAACGAATTTAAACAACGCGCCGCCGCGTCGGGAAAAGGCTATCAAACCTTGATTAACGACACATTGAGAGCAGATTTAAAAGACAGTGCCGCGCCATTAACTGTTAAAACCTTGCGTAAAGTGTTACGCGAAGAATTAGCCACCGCCTAAAAAAACAAGGTTTAAAAATGACAAAAATATCGTTATCAGTATTTGCACTTCTTATCGTCACATCGTTCTCGGTTCAATCCGCTGGATTCGACTGTACGAAATAAATGTAGCAATGCAAGCTGTCTAAAAACTGCTTACAAATCCCATATCAAACAAATACAAAAAAAGTGGTTGCCTTCATCATCAGCCGAAGTTAATGAATCTTGTAAAAAAACGCTATGGACTCATGGATTGTTAACTAGAGGGCAATTCCAGTGCGGCTTTAGCAAATACGCCGAAGATATGATGCAAGCCGCAAAAGAATGTGCAAGTACAGTTTCGGACAAAGAGAGAAAGGAATTATTGGCTTATGGAATGCAACTTTTTGACAAAAACGAAGCGGCGAAGGGACACGATAAAATTTGCAACGAGTTACTTTCAGATTTTCCAACCATTTTAGCGCGATAAAACCGCTAGATTCGCCAGTTCCTATACTCACGTTATGATACGGCTTGCGGGGAAAAAGCACCCCGCGCCTGCGAAAATATGCCCCCTACGCTTACGCTGTTCGTTCGCTTCGCCGCAAAAAGCGCGGCTTGCTCCCTCTCTGCTACGCTTACGGTTGCGAGGTGCGGCGAAAAAGCCGCCGCGCTTTTTTTGAAAAAAGCAAAAGCAATGAAAAATAATGCCTTGTTATTTGTACTAAAACCATGTTGATATATGCCCTACAAATAAACAGAGATTTGAAAATGCCAACGTCTACGAAAAAAATCTTAAACGCGGCGGCTTCTATTGTTGCTATCATAGAAACCGCCAGAGATGCAGCGGCGAATGTTGTTATAACGAATGCGAATGCCGCAGCGGATATTGTTATGGCGAATGCAAAGGCGGCAGCAGATGTTGTCATATTGAATGCCAATGCCGCAGCGGCAGAAGTAGCAGAAATAAACGAAAGAGTGGCGGCAGAAGTAGCAGAAATAAACACAAAAGCGTCCGTCGAAATTTCAGCGTTGGTTCAATCTTTATCTGTTGCCAATGAAAATTACAGAAAAGCAGAAAGAAAAATTAAACGTATCGCGTTTTGTGATGCTCTCACAGGGTTGCCAAATCGCCGAAAATTGCTTGACTACATGAATGATTCAATCAAATTAAGTCATCGAGAAAGCAAAAAATTCGCGGCACTCATGCTCGACTTAGATAAATTTAAAATCGTGAATGACACATTGGGACACGAGGCGGGAGACGATTTACTGAAACAAGTCTCGACAAGAATTAGGGCGCGATTACGCGCGAGCGATATGTTAGCGCGTTATGGCGGCGACGAATTTGTGATTGTTTTAGCAAATTGCCCCGACAACAAAGACGCTGAAAAAGTCGCCGCCGAAATCATTGCCTATTTGACTGTGCCGTTTGAATTATCGTGTGGAAATATCGTTCAAATTGGGGCGAGTATCGGCATTAGCTTTTATCCTGTGAACGGAATCACACCTGAAAAATTGATAAAAGCCGCTGACGTTGCGCTTTATCAAGCCAAAGACAAAGGACGCGGCTGTTTTTGCTACGCCAACCAAGCACCAGTACAACCTAAAAGCCCTAATGTGACTAAATGAAATGAACACGGCAAAAGACACTACACGAGAATTGCCAAACCTCCCCAAAAAACACGGAGGGTGGCGCGAAGGCGGCGGACGACCCAAAGCCGACTACGAAACGAAAGCCATGCGCGTTGATGTCAGATTGATTGAATTGATTGAAACGTTAAAAACAAAACTAAAAAGCGGGGAAATTGACGAAAAAACGATTGAAACACTGACTGAATTAGTGGCTTAATGCCCTTCACCCTAAATTTTAGGCAAGAAAAAAGCCCTGCGAGCGGCAAACTCCAACGGGCTTTTAAATCATTACCAATGAGATAATAAAATCATGAAGAATAATATCATTAAATTTGTATCACGCAACGAATTTGAAC
>CAILJB010000134.1 GCA_903834465.1 uncultured Pseudomonadota bacterium
GATAACATTTCTGTTAAAGTGAAATTGATTTCATCTATTGCTATGGAAGAAGGGTTGCGTTTCGCAATTCGTGAAGGCGGGCGCACAGTAGGTGCCGGCGTTGTTGCATCGATTATTGAGTAAAAATTATGTCTAATCAAACTATCAGAATCCGTTTGAAATCATTTGATCACAAATTGATTGATCAATCGGCTAGTGAGATAGTAGAAACAGCAAGAAGAACAGGGGCTCAAGTTAAAGGTCCTATTCCATTGCCTACTAAAAAAGAACGTTTTACTGTATTGATTTCACCGCACGTTGATAAAGATGCGCGTGACCAATACGAATTAAGAACATACAAAAGACTGCTTGATATTGTTGAGCCTACTGATAAAACAGTAGATGCCTTAATGAAATTGGATCTTGCAGCTGGTGTTGATGTTCAGATTAAGTTGAATTAAGAATAGAGGAATTGGCAAATGTCAATAGGTCTTATTGGTCGTAAATGTGGTATGACCAGAGTTTTTTGCGAGGACGGCTCATCGGTTCCGGTGACTGTATTGCAAATAGATTCAAACAGAGTAACGCAAGTTAAAAGTATCGAAGTTGATGGTTATCGCGCAATTCAAGTTGCAGCAGGCGAGAAGAAAGCCTCTAAAGTAAACAAAGCGATGGCGGGGCATTATGCCGCTGCTAACGTGACCGCAGGTCGTGGACTTTGGGAATTTAGACTTGAAGACGGCGAAGGTTCTGAGTTTTCGTTGGGTGCAGAGTTACCGTTAAGTATTTTTTCTGAAGGTCAAGTAATTGATGTACAAGGAAAAAGCATTGGTAAAGGCTTTGCTGGTGGTATAAAAAGACACCATTTTAGTATGCAAGATGCAACACATGGTAACTCATTGTCACATCGTGTATTGGGTTCTATCGGTATGTGTCAAACGCCTGGTCGCGTTTTCAAGGGTAAGAAAATGGCGGGGCATTTAGGTGCTGCTAAAACTACCATTCAAAACTTGACTATTCATGCTATTGATGCTGAAAGAAACTTGATTTTGGTTAAAGGTGCCGTACCTGGTGCCAAAGGTGGCGATGTCGTTATTACGCCAGCTACTAAAGCACGGAATAAAGGTTAAGTCATGGGATTGCAAATACCTGTTTTAAACGAAAAAGGCGACGTTAAAGTCAGCGAAGCTGTTTTTGGTCAAGTGTTTAATGAAACACTTGTACATCAGTTAGTTACTCGTTATTTAGCTGGAGCGCGTGCTGGTACGAAAGCACAGAAAACTCGCTCTGACGTTAGTGGTGGCGGTACTAAACCATGGCGTCAAAAAGGGACTGGTCGTGCAAGATCGGGAACAACGCGCAGTCCATTATGGCGTACTGGTGGTGTGACTTTCGCGGCTAGACCGCGTAATTATGATCAAAAATTGAATAAAAAAATGTTCCGTGTGGGCATCCGTTCAATTCTATCAGAATTATTACGTCAGGATCGCTTAGTTATTGGCAGTGAAACAATGGTAACAACACCTAAAACGAAAGCGTTGAGCGCACAATTGGATGCAATTGACTCTAAACGTACGTTAATTGTTGTTCAAAGCGTAGATAAAAATTTAGCATTGGCTTCCAGAAACATTCCTTATGTTCAGGTTGTTGAAGCGGCTAATTTGAATCCTGTATTGTTGGTGGCAGCGGATAAAGTTATCGTTACGCCGAGTGCATTACAGCAGTTAGAGGAGCGTTTAGCATGAGTACGAATTTATATCAGTTAACGCGCGTCTTAGAGGCTCCCGTTATTTCTGAAAAAAGTACAGTTGCGGCTGAAAAAGATAAGCAAATTGTTTTTAAAGTGCAACGTAATGCAACTAAAAAACAAGTTAAAAGTGCCGTCGAAGCGATGTTTAATGTCGAAGTTGATGCCGTTCGCGTATTGAACGTTAAAGGTAAACAAAAACGATTCGGACGTTCGTTGGGACAACGATCAGATTGGAAAAAAGCCTATGTTAAGCTAAAAGCCGGTCATGATATTGAATTCGCAACGGCTTAATTGAGATAGTAAAGGAAACGGTAAAAAACATGGCGATTATAAAGTCAAAACCGACCTCCCCTGGATCACGGTTTGTAGTACGAGTCAAAAATGACGCATTGCACAAAGGTAAGCCTTTTGCTGCGTTGTTGGAGAAAAAAAGTAAAACAGGTGGTCGTAATAACAACGGTCGTATCACTACCCGTCACGTTGGTGGTGGTCATAAGCAGCATTATCGTCTTATTGATTTTAAAAGAAATAAGACTGACATTCCTGCTGTTGTTGAACGTTTAGAGTATGATCCGAACAGAACTGCAAACATCGCTTTGATTTTATTCAAAGATGGTGAACGTCGATATGTCATCGCACCGAAAGGTTTAGAAGCAGGTCAGGAAATTATTTCCGCTGAAATTGCACCAGTGAAAGCAGGTAACTGCATGCCATTGCGTAACATTCCAGTAGGTACAACTGTACATTGCGTGGAATTAAAAGCAGGGAAAGGCGCACAAGTCGCTAGAAGTGCTGGAACATCAGTGCAATTAGTTGCGCGTGATGGTGTTCATGCTACATTGCGTTTACGCTCAGGCGAAATGCGTAAAGTGTTAGCAGATTGCCGTGCGGTTATCGGTGAGGTTTCAAATTCTGAACACAGCTTGGCATCTTTAGGTAAGGCTGGTGCATCGAGATGGCGTGGTGTTAGACCAACTGTTCGTGGTGTTGTTATGAACCCAGTAGATCACCCACATGGTGGTGGTGAAGGTCGTACATCAGGTGGTAGACATCCTGTGTCACCTTGGGGTATGCCGACTAAAGGCTACAAAACAAGAAAGAACAAACGGACTGATAATATGATTATTAGACGTCGTAAGTAAAATAGAGAGGAATCAGCGTGCCGCGTTCAATTAAAAAAGGTCCTTTTATTGATCATCATCTCTTTAAAAAAGTTGAAGATGCCGTAAAAAGCAGTAGTAGGAAACCGATTAAAACCTGGTCTAGACGATCAATGATTATTCCTGATATGTTGGGCTTGACCATTGCAGTGCATAATGGCAAGTTACACATCCCCGTTCTCGTTACTGAGAACATGGTGGGTCATAAATTAGGCGAATTTGCTCCCACCAGAACCTATAAAGGTCATGTGGCTGACAAGAAATCTAAGTAGGATGAACGATGGAAATTTCAGCAAAATTAAGTAATGCGCCTTTATCTGCTCAGAAAGCTCGGTTGGTTTGCGATCAAATTCGCGGTCTCCCTGTTGAAAAAGCATTGAATGTTCTGAAGTTCAGTTCAAAAAAAGCGGCATTTATTGTAAAAAAAGTTTTAGAGTCAGCAATCGCTAATGCAGAGCACAATGAAAGTGCCGACATTGATGAGTTGAAAGTGTCTACGGTTTATGTAAATGAAGCCCCAACACTAAAAAGATTTAAGGCAAGAGCTAAAGGTCGTGCGAACCATATCCTTAAAAGAACCTGCCATATCACCATTAAAGTTGCAGAAAGCGAGTAGGGGATAACATGGGTCAAAAAGTACATCCAACTGGCATACGCCTTGGTATTGTTAAAGATTGGAATTCGCGCTGGTATGCAAGCAGCAAAGATTATTCAACTTTCTTATATCAAGATTTGAAAGTCAGAGAATTTTTAAGAAAAAAATTAGCACACGCTTCAGTGAGTCGTATTCAAATTAACCGACCAGCTAATAACGCGCAGATTACGATTTTTACGGCACGTCCAGGAATTGTAATTGGCAAAAAAGGCGAGGACATCGAAGTTTTAAAGCAAGAAATTGCAAAAATGATTGGTGTACCCGTACAGCTTAATGTTGAAGAAATCAGAAAACCTGAGCTGGATGCGTATTTAGTTGCTGAAGGGGTTGCTCAACAGCTTGAAAAGCGTATCATGTACCGTCGTGCAATGAAACGTGCCGTGACTAACACTATGCGTTTAGGTGCTGAAGGCATCAAAATAAACGTAGGTGGTCGTTTGAATGGTGCTGAAATTGCGCGTAGCGAATGGTATAGAGAAGGGCGAGTTCCTTTGCATACTTTACGCGCGGATATTGATTATGCAACAGCAGAGGCGCACACGACCTATGGAATTATCGGCATCAAGGTGTGGATATTCAAGGGCGAAGTGTTTGATATAGATGCACACAAAGCATCTGTTAATTCAGAATCTAAAAAATAGTTGAAGGAACAAAGAGATGCTTCAACCTAAAAGAACAAAATTTCGTAAGCAGCACAAAGGTAAGAATAACGGTATCGCTGTTCGTGGCTCATCCGTGAGCTTTGGCGAATTCGGTCTGAAATCAGTCAGTCGCGGTCGTTTGACTGCTCGTCAGATTGAGTCAGCACGTCGTACTATTTCGCGTCACGTTAAACGTGGTGGAAAAATTTGGATTCGTGTGTTTCCCGATAAACCGATTACAGAAAAACCTTTAGCGGTTCGTATGGGTAAAGGTAAAGGCAACGTCGAGTATTGGGTTGCTCAGATTCGCCCAGGTACCATGTTATATGAAATTCAAGGGGTTTCCGAAGAGTTAGCGCGTGAAGCGTTCACATTGGCATCGGCTAAGTTACCTTTGAAAACACTATTTACTGTACGGACGATAATGTAATGAAAGCAAGTGAATTACGTCAAAAATCACGCGACGAATTGTCAACTTTGTTAATTGAGTTGGCTCGCGAACGTTTTACCCTGCAAATGCAAAAGGGTACAGGTCAGCTGTCTAAAACAGCACAAGTGAAAAAGGTACGACGTGACGTAGCTCGCGTTCAAACTGTGTTAAACGAGATGGTGAGAGCGTAGTATGAGCGAAGAAACGACTAAATTACGAACCATTACGGGGCGTGTTGTCAGCAATAAAATGGACAAAACAATTACTGTTTTGGTTGAACGTGTGGTAAAACACCCCGTCTATGGGAAGTATATCAAACGTTCTACTAAGATGATGGCGCATGATGAGGAAAACTCTTGTCAAGAAGGCGATGTCGTAGCGATTACGTCTTGCCGGCCAATGTCTAAACACAAAACGTTTAAATTGGTGCAAGTGTTAGAACAAGCTAACAAATAATCAGTTAAACGTTTAAATTTACATTTTAGGAAAAAATCATGATTCAGATGCAAACTAACCTTGAGGTCGCCGATAATAGCGGTGCAAAAAAGGTCATGTGTATCAAAGTGCTTGGTGGTTCGCACAGGCGTTATGCCGGCATTGGCGATATTATTAAAGTCAGTGTGAAAGATGCGATTCCCCGTGGCAGAGTTAAAAAAGGCGAAGTTTACAACGCGTTAGTGGTTCGTACCCGTAAAGGTGTACGTCGCTCTGATGGTTCAGTTATTCGTTTTGATGGTAATGCAGCAGTTATTTTGAATAACAATTTGCAACCACTAGGCACACGTATTTTTGGCCCGGTGACTCGTGAACTTAGAGGTGAAAAGTTTATGAAAATTATTTCATTAGCACCTGAAGTGTTATAGGGTCGAGGGCGAAATTATGCAAAAAATCAAAAAAGGTGATGAAGTCATCGTCCGTATCGGAAAAGATAAAGGCAAAAGCGGTCGAGTGACACAAGTCCTAAAAGATAACAAAATTCTTGTTGAAGGTATCAATCAGGTTAGAAAAAGCCAAAAACCGAATCCTAATGCAGGTGTTCAGGGCGGTTTCGTGGCAAAAGATATGCCGATTGAAATTTCCAACGTAGGGTTATATAACCCTGTAACAAAAAAAGCGGATCGGGTAGGCTTTAGATTCTTAGACGATGGGAAAAAAGTCCGATACTTCAAATCAACCAACGAAGTTGTCGATGCGTAAGGTGAATCATGGCTAGATTAGAATCGGTATATAAAGAAACTGTTCGTCCTGCTTTAATGGAGCAGTTCGGTTACAAATCAATAATGCAAGCACCTCGTATTACTAAAATCACTCTTAATATGGGTGTGAGTGGTGCTGTTGCAGATAAAAAAGTATTGCAATTTGCCGTCAGCGATATGGAAAAAATTGCAGGTCAAAAACCAGTAATTACGTTGGCAAGAAAATCAATTGCGGGTTTTAAAATTCGTGACGATATGCCTATTGGTTGTAAAGTGACGTTGCGTAGCGACAAAATGTACGAATTTTTAGATCGTTTGATTAGCATTTCTATTCCACGAGTTCGCGACTTTAGAGGTTTAAACCCTAAAAGTTTTGATGGACGTGGCAACTATTCGATGGGGGTAAAAGAGCAAATCATTTTCCCTGAAATTGATTATGACAAAATCGACATGTTGCGCGGTATGGACATCACCATTACGACGACAGCACAAACCAATGAAGAAGGTTTGGCGTTGTTGAAGTTGTTTAATTTTCCATTTAAACAGTAAGGGGTGATTTGTCATGGCAAATAAATCTATGATTGCGCGTGAAGAAAAAAGCAAAGAATTAGTTAAAAAGTACGATGTTAAACGTAAGTCTTTAAAAGAAATTATTAGAGACCCTAACACAACGTTCGAAGACAAAGAATCTGCTCAATTGCAGCTTCAAAAATTACCCAGAGATTCCAGTCCATCACGAGTGCGTAACCGTTGTAATTTAACCGGTCGCCCACATGGTTATTACCGCAAATTTGGTCTGAGTCGTAATAAATTACGCGAAGCAACAATGCGTGGTGACGTACCTGGTGTTGTTAAGGCGAGCTGGTAACACTTCTGTTGGATCAATTTTGGAGAATTAAGCGATGAGTATGACAGATCCAGTAGCGGATATGCTGACACGCATTAGAAACGGTCAGTCTGCTGGTAAAAAATTTATAAAACAACCTTCTTCTAAACTTAAAGTATCGATTGCAAAAGTACTTAAAGAGGAAGGTTACATTACGGACTTTAGCACCGAAACTACTGGCTCTCACACTGAGATGACTGTTGAGTTGAAGTATTACAAAGGTGCGCCCGTTATTGAAAGTATTAAACGAATCAGTAGACCAGGTCTACGGATTTATAAATCGAAAGACGAATTGCCTAAAGTTCTCGGCGGATTGGGTGTCGCTATCGTATCAACCTCAAATGGGGTGATGACTGATAGAGCTGCTCGCGCGATTGGACATGGCGGCGAAGTCATTTGCACTGTTTGCTAACATAGGCGTAGTTATGTCAAGAATTGCTAAAGCTCCCGTTACTATTCCAAGTGGTGTGGATGTTAAAGTCAATGGCAACAATCTGACCGTAAAAGGTAGCAAAGGTCAGTTGTCGTTCGATTTTAATTCTTCAGTAGGTATGGAAATTACAGACAATGTGATTTCTATGCAATGGAATAAAGATGACAAAAATGCAACCGCTCAAGCCGGTACAGCCAGAGCCGTTGTAAATAATATGGTGACTGGGGTATCAGTCGGTTTCGAAAAGAAATTAACGCTAGTTGGCGTGGGTTATAGAGCGCAAGCAAAAGAGAATATTCTCAGTTTGTCGCTTGGTTTTTCTCACCCCGTTGACTTTGAAGTTCCTGCGGGCGTTTCGGTTGAGACTCCAAGTCAAACCGAGATTATCCTTAAAGGTAGTGACAAACAACTTGTTGGACAAGTTGCTGCAAAAATCCGCGCTTATCGACCACCTGAGCCTTATAAAGGTAAAGGTGTACGTTATTCGGACGAGCATGTCGCTAGAAAAGAAGCTAAGAAAAAGTAGGGCAGCGTAATGGATAAGAAACAAACTCGTATGAAACGCGCATTGAAATTGCGTAGTCAGATTAAAAAGTTGAATGCTACTCGATTGTCAATTCATAAGACATCGCAGCACATCTACGCACAAATTATTAGTGGCGACGGTACCGTGACGTTGGCAAGTGCTTCGACGAATCAGTCTGAGTTGAAAGCTGATTTGAAGGGAACGAGCAATATCACGGCAGCGATTGCCGTTGGTAAACGTATCGCTGAAAAAGCCCTTGCGGCAGGTGTCACGGAAGTTGCGTTTGATCGTTCAGGATTTAAATATCACGGTCGTGTGAAAGCATTGGCTGATGCCGCTCGCGAAGCTGGCTTGAAATTTTAGGAGAATACAATGGCTACAGCACCTACTCAAGGTTCGACTGACGGCTTACAAGAAAAATTGGTTAACGTTAGACGGGTCGCCAAAGTTGTTAAAGGTGGTCGTGTTTTCGGTTTTACTGCTTTAACTGTCGTTGGTGACGGTGAAGGTCGCGTCGGTTACGGTGTCAGTAAAGCTCGCGAAGTGCCTATTGCTATCCAAAAATCGTTAGAACAAGCGCGTAAAAATATGCGTAAAGTTGAATTGAAGGGCGATACCCTTCAATATGCTATTACGAATACAACTGGCGCAGCGAAAGTTTACATGCAACCAGCATCAGAAGGTACAGGTATTATTGCTGGTGGTGCGATGCGTGCCGTTTTTGAAGTTGTTGGTGTACACAACGTGTTAGCAAAATGTATTGGCACAAATAATCCAATCAACGTAGTTCGTGCAACGATTAACGGTTTAACTGGAATGCACAATGCTCACCAAATCGCTGCAAAACGCGGTTTATCTGTCGATAAAATCACGGGGTGATAAGATGAGCAACAAGTTAAGTATTACGATGACGAAAAGTCGGTTTGGACGTTTACCCAATCATCAAGCTTGTTTGAAAGGCTTGGGATTGCGTAAAATCAATCAAACTGTTGAAGTGCTAAACACTCCCGAAAACAGAGGGATGATCAACAAAGTAGCTTATATGCTCAAAGTTGAGGAGGTTTAATGTTTTTAAATACAATTAAAGCCAGTGATGGCGCACGCAAAAAATCCAGACGTGTTGGTCGTGGTATCGGCTGTACGATGGGTAAAACCTGCGGTCGTGGTCATAAAGGTCAAAAAGCGCGTAGCGGTGGTTTCCATAAAGTAGGTTTTGAAGGTGGTCAAATGCCATTGCAACGCCGCTTACCTAAAATTGGTTTCACCTCTCATAAATCGAAATTTTCTTCTGAAGTGCGTTTGAGCGAACTAAATGGTTTGACGGCTGACGTGATTGATTTGAAAGCATTGATTGACGCGAACATTGTGCCAATTTTTACGAAAGTTGCTCGTGTTATTAAATCTGGTTCGTTAACCAAAGCAGTGACTGTTAAAGGTATTAAAGTTACAGTGGGTGCGAAGGAATCTATTGAAGCTGCTGGTGGCAAAGTAGAGGCTTAAGTGAGTGTATCAAGAGCGCAAATGGCAAGTAAAACGGGCGATTTTTCAGAATTAAAAGCACGTTTGCTTTTTGTTTTGGGAGCTTTCATTGTTTATCGCGTTGGAGCGCATATTCCGGTTCCCGGAATTGATCCCAAAGCGTTAGCCGCCATGTTTGAACAACAAAGTGGCTCCATCCTTGACATGTTTAATATGTTTTCGGGTGGTGCGTTAATGCGATTGAGTTTGTTTGCGCTGGGTATTATGCCTTACATCTCCGCCTCTATTATTATGCAGTTAATGACGGTTGTTATTCCGTCAATGGAACAAATAAAGAAAGAAGGTGAGCTGGGACGACGTAAAATTTCCCAGTTTACTCGCTATGGTACTGTCGTTTTAGCGACATTTCAGGCGATTGGTATTTCTTTAGCATTACAAAATCAAACAGCAGGTGGTTTATCTGTTGTATTGAGTCCTGGTTTTAGCTTTATTGCGATTACTACGATTACATTGGTCACAGGTACTATTTTCTTAATGTGGTTAGGCGAACAGGTGACTGAACGTGGCATTGGAAATGGTATTTCGATGATTATCTTTGCCGGTATTGTTTCTGGTTTGCCTAAAGCAATTGGTAGCACGTTTGAACTTGTCCGAACTGGTGAAATGAGTAGTGCATTTATTGTATTGCTATTTTTGATTTCGATTTCTGTGACCATGCTCGTAGTGTTTGTCGAGCGCGGGCAACGTCGTATTTTGATTAACTATCCTAAAAGACAGCAGGGACGTAAGCTCTATGCGGGTCAGAGTAGCTTTTTACCACTTAAGTTGAATATGGCAGGCGTTATTCCTCCCATCTTCGCGTCAAGTATCATTCTTTTTCCAGCAACAATTGCTGGATGGTTTGGTAAAAGTGAAGGATTTGGATGGTTACAAGATATTGCAACCTTGCTTTCGCCAGGTCAGCCGGTTTATGTTATCTTTTACGCACTGGCAATTGTTTTCTTCTGCTTCTTTTATACCGCTTTGGTGTTTAATTCTAAAGAAACAGCGGATAACCTGAAAAAATCTGGGGCTTTTTTACCTGGTATTCGACCAGGCGCACAAACAAGTGTTTATATTGATAAAGTTATGACGCGATTGACCTTAATTGGCGCATTTTATATCACGCTTGTTTGTTTGTTACCCGAATTTTTAATTGTTTATTGGAATGTTCCCTTTTATTTTGGTGGAACATCATTGTTAATTATTGTTGTTGTCGTGATGGATTTTATTTCACAAATGCAAACGCATGTTATGTCGCAACAGTATGAAGGTTTAATGAAGAAGGCTAACCTTAAAAAGTAATGGTTAGCACGTTTATTGATATTTAAGGGTCTTGGAGATTCCTATGAAAGTTCGCGCTTCTGTGAAACCAATTTGCAGAAAATGCAAAATTGTAAAAAGAAATGGTGTTGTGAGAGTTATTTGTGAAGATGGCAGACACAAACAACGCCAAGGGTAATTTTAATTGCTCAATCATTGCAATATGTTATAATCATATGCTTAACCTTAGAATCCGTACTCAGGGGAGTATTTAAATGGCACGTATCGCCGGGATAAATGTACCAGACCACAAACATGCTGTTATCGCGTTGACTGCGATTTATGGTATCGGTCGTCAAACTGCAAGTGAAATTTGTAGCGAAGTAGGTGTGTTGCCTTCGGTAAAAATCAAAGATCTGGCTGAAGATAAATTAGAAGCTATTCGTAGCGTTATTGCAAAAATGACGGTTGAAGGCGATCTTCGTCGTGAAGTTTCTATGAATATCAAACGTTTGATGGATCTTGGTTGTTATCGCGGAATAAGACACCGTAGAGGTTTACCATTGAGAGGGCAACGCACTAGAACGAACGCGCGTACTCGCAAAGGACCTCGTAAACCAATTAAAAAATAAGAGTCTGAACTAATGGCTAGTCAAAATCGTTCAAGAAAACGTATTAAAAAAGAAGTTGCCGATGGTATCGCGCACGTCCATGCGTCGTTCAATAACACCATCGTCACCATTACCGATAGAAAAGGTAATGCACTTTCTTGGGCCACTTCAGGTGGTTCAGGATTTCGCGGATCACGAAAAAGTACACCTTTTGCCGCACAGGTTGCCGCTGAAAAAGCGGGCGCAGTTGCACAAGAATATGGCATGAAAAATCTTGATGTGTTAATTAAAGGTCCTGGACCTGGTCGTGAGTCTGCCGTGCGTTCTTTAAACAACTTGGGCTTTAAAATTAACAATATTATTGATGTGACGCCAATTCCGCATAACGGTTGCCGTCCCCCTAAAAAACGCCGCGTGTAGAGAAACTGGAGTACTAACATGGCAAGATATCTAGGACCTACCTGTAAGTTAAGCCGCAGAGAAGGCACCGATTTATTTTTGAAAAGCAGAGGGAAATCTCTGGAAAACAAATGTAAATTGGATCAAAGACCAGGTCAACACGGCACGAAACGAGCTAGAAATTCGGATTACGCAACACAGTTGCGTGCAAAACAACGCTTGCGTCGAATTTATGGCGTGCTGGAAAAACAATTTAGAAATTACTATAAATCAGCTGATATGAAAAAAGGCGCGACAGGTGAGAATCTGTTGAATCTTTTAGAATCAAGACTCGATAACGTAGTGTATCGCATGGGTTTTGCAAGCACTCGTGCTGAAGCACGTCAACTTGTTTCTCACAAATCGATTCAAGTAAATGGTTCGCTTATCAACGTACCGTCTTATCAGGTTTCACCTGGTGATGTGTTGACGATCAGAGAAAAAGCTAAAAAACAACAACGCATTATTGATGCGTTAGCCGTGACTGAACAATACGGTTTCCCGTCTTGGGTGTCAGTTAATTCTAAAGAGATGTCTGGGACTTTTACCAGTTTGCCTGATAGAGTTGATTTAGGTACTGACATCAATGAACAACTTGTTGTGGAACTTTACTCTAAATAATTATAGTTCCGAGGAATACAAATGCTTAGTTCTATCCCTAATTTGCTTAAACCTAAGTTGGTTGAGGTTGTAAGCGAGTCGCCAAATCACTCAAGGATCATCATAGAGCCTTTAGAGCGTGGCTTTGGGCATTCGTTGGGGAATGCGTTGAGACGTGTTCTTTTATCGACCATTCCAGGTTGTGCAGTTACCTCGGTGGAAATTGACGGCGTTTTACATGAATACACTACGATTGAAGGTGTGCATGAGGACGTTATTGATATTTTGCTAAATCTAAAGAAACTAGCAATTGTGGTTCATGCGAAAGATGAAGCAGAGTTGACGTTGTCTAAAAGCGGTGCTGGAGCAGTTACCGCCGCAGACATCAGCTTACCTTCTTTTGTAGAAATTTTAAATCCTGACTTAGTCATTGCTAATTTGACACAAGCAGGCGTGCTGAATATGAAAATTAGAGTGGGACGCGGACGCGGCTATGAGCCAGCGAGTGTTCGAAAATTGAATTCAGATGCTAATTTTCCAGTCGGTACGTTACAACTCGATGCTTCTTTTAGTCCTGTGATGCGTGTTGCTTATCAGGTGGAAAGTACGCGCGTTGAACAACGTACTAATTTAGATAAGTTGATTATTGACTTGGAAACGAACGGTACTGTTGACCCTGAGCAAACGATTAAGCTCGCGGCGACAATTATTCACGATCAGCTTTCAGTGTTTGTCGATTTTGAGAAGGTGAGTGAACAACCTAGAGTTGAATATTCTTCACCGGATGAATCTATCGATCCTGTACTGTTACGTCCTGTGGATGATTTAGAATTGACAGTGCGTTCAGCGAACTGTTTGAAAGCTGAAAATATTTTTTATATCGGTGATTTAATTCAACGTACAGAGGTTGAGTTGTTGAAAACGCCTAATCTTGGTAGAAAATCGTTAACTGAAATTAAAGATATTCTAGCGTTGAAAGGGTTGTCATTGGGAATGCGCTTAGAAAATTGGCCACCTGATAGTCTCGCCGAACATAATCAATCCATATCACATTAAATTTTAGGTTATTCTTAACATGAGACATCGTAAATCCGGTAGACAACTCAATATGAACAGCAGCCACCGTAAGGCGCTGTTTAGCAACATGGCAAACTCATTATTTAAACATGAGTTGATTAAAACTACATTGCCAAAAGCAAAAGAACTTAGAGGTTTTGCTGAACCTTTAATTACGTTGTCAAAAGAAGACAGCGTGGCTAAAAGACGTTTAGCATTTGCGCGTTTGCGTGATCGTGACATGGTAACTAAATTGTTTAACGAATTAGGTCCACGTTACAAAAATAGAGCCGGCGGTTATTTACGCATTATGAAATGCGGCTTTAGAGCAGGCGACAATGCGCCAATGGCGTATGTGGAACTTGTTGATAGAGAAGCATAAGCGTATCGAATTTCTGTTAAAAAAAACGCCTGTTAAACAGGCGTTTTTTTTTGCTTCATTTTTAAGACAGTTCTAATACATCTTGCATATCAAATAAGCCTTGTTCTTTGGTTGCCAACCACGTCGCAGCTCTAATTGCGCCATTGGCAAACGTCATTCGACTGGTGGCTTTATGCGTAATTTCGATGCGCTCGCCGTCATCGGCAAACATCACTGTATGTTCGCCAACAATATCACCTGCACGAATAGTTGAAAATCCAATTGTTTTTTTATCACGTTCGCCGGTATTGCCTTCACGACCATAAATCGCACAGGTTTCTAAATTACGTCCCAAAGCAGTTGCGACGACTTCGCCCATGCGTAATGCTGTTCCTGATGGCGCATCAACTTTGTGACGATGATGTGCTTCAATGATTTCAACGTCTGAATCGCACATGATTTTTGCGGTCATTTCTAACAGTTTTAGCGATAAATTCACACCAATACTCATGTTTGGCGCAAGTACAATAGATATTTCCTGAGCGGCACTCATAATTTCAGCTTTTTGAATGTCATTATAACCGGTTGTGCCAATCACAATTTTTTTGCCGGCTTGACGACACAATTCGATATATTTGAGCGATACATCGGGACGAGTAAAATCAATCAGAACATCAAAATCATTTAATTTCGCCGCTAAATCATCGCTCACACTCACACCAAGTGTACCAATTCCTGCTAATATTCCGGCATCTTTACCAATCGCATCGCTCCCCGCCCGCGCAATTGCTACAGTCAGTTTCGTTTTATCATGCAAAACAGCGGCTTTGATTAAATTCAAACCCATGCGTCCCGTAGCACCTACTATTGCAATTCGCGTCATAACTTTACCCCGTTAATTTATCAAAAAAGTTTTTTACACCGTCAATCCATGAGGATTCTTGTGGACTGTGATGTTTACCGCTGTGGGTGAGTGATTCGCCCAATTTTTCAACTAACGCTTTTTGTTCAGTCGTTAAATTGACGGGGGTTTCAATTTGTACTTTGCAAATTAAATCGCCAATTGCCCCGCCACGTACCGGTTTTACTCCTTTGCCGCGTAGTCGGAATGATTTGCCTGTTTGCGTTTCAGCGGGAATTTTTAATAATACTTTGCCATCTAACGTAGGTACTTCAATTTCGCCACCTAAACAAGCGGTGATAAAACTAATCGGTACTTCACACGATAAATTCGCCCCATCACGATTGAAAATGGCATGTTTTCTAACGTGAATTTCGATATATAAATCGCCAGACGGTGCGCCATACTGCCCAGCTTCGCCTTCGCCGGATAAACGAATACGGTCGCCCGTATCAACGCCTGCAGGAATTTTTGCCGACAACGTTTTATCGTCTTTAACGCGACCTTGACCGTAACATTTACCGCACGGGTCTTTAATTTGTTTTCCTGTTCCGCGACAGGTTGGACAGGTTTGCTGCACGGTGAAAAAGCCTTGTTGCATACGTACTTGTCCATGTCCATGACACATCGAACACGTTGTAGGTGAAGAGCCTTTTTTCGCGCCTGAACCCGAACACACGTCACAAGTGACCAATACGGGAATACGAATTTTCTGTTCTGTTCCTGCAACCGCTTCTTCTAAACTAATTTCAAGGTTATAACGCAAATCTGAGCCACGTTGCCCACTTTGTTGACCGCCGCTACGTCGACCACCTCCAAACATGTCGCCGAATTTATCGCCAAAAATATCGCCAAAAATATCGCCAAAATCCCCCGCACCAGCTCCTCGTCCGCCGCCCATTGATGGATCAACGCCTGCGTGACCAAATTGGTCATACGCAGCGCGTTTTTTAGGATCAGATAAAATTTCGTAGGCTTCTTTAATTTCTTTGAATTTTACTTCCGCCGCTTCCGGATTATCTGCATTGCGATCGGGATGATGTTTCATCGCCAAACTACGATAGCTTTTTTTAATTTCGGCATCGCTCGCGTTGCGATCGACGTTAAGTATTTTGTAAAAATCTTCTTTAGTTGCCATAGACCTTAGTGTTGATAATTGAAAATATTAAATTTAAAAGGGATGTGGCTACATTATAAGGGCAATGCGGATGTTTTAAACCGTTCCGCTTTCACGACATATTTTTAATGATGTGATGAATACGTTTAAAACCCAAGCCAATGCCGATTAAAATGAATGGCACAGATGCACCTTCAATAATTTCTGGGCTGATGTGTAACCAGTTTAAAGCATGCAGGGCTTCTGCCATTGCCCGAATTAAACTCGCCGCGTAATACGTTATGGCAACAATCGAAATACCTTCGACCATTTGTTGCATTCGTAACTGCATTTTGGCGCGTAACGCCATTGAAGAGAGTAAACCTTGGTTTTGCCGTTCGATAATAATATCGACGCGCGTGCGTAATAATTGGCTGGCGTTTCCGACGCGTTCTGACAATGATTTAAAACGATTCGATGTGGAGCGACAGGTATTTACAGCAGGTTCAAGACGACGTTTGATAAATTCGCCGATGGTTTGAATACCTTGAATTCGCACTTCACGCAAATCAGTCAGGCGTTGCTCTACTAAATTGTAATACGCATTTGCCGCTTCAAAACGCAGGTGATTACTCGAAACGTGATTTTCAATTTCAGCCGCAAGCATAGTTAATTCATCGAGCAATTTTGCGTCATTGCCGGCGGATTGCGTCATCGCATTAGTAATCGTGTAAAGTTGCTGGTCGGCTTTCTTTAATTCGGGATAAAGTTTTCGCGCAATAGGAAACGCAAGCAAAGCGAGAACACGATAAACCTCTATTTCAAACAATCGGTGCAATAATCGTGCGCCTTGTTCAACACGCAAATCTTTATCCACAATTAAAAAACGACTAAACCCATCGACATGAATACGAAAATCCGTAAACACACATGCTGCCCCACCTGTTACCGTCGAACCGACCAGTGGATTATTCGCAAAATACGGCGCAATTTCAGTTAAACCAAGCATTGAATCATCGTTTTCGCTTGCAGAAATAATGGTTGCGTGTGTTGCTACAAGAATTGTTCCCGTCAATGCTGCTAACCAATCAACTGGTACTTTTTTTAACGCGGGGGAGGCGAATGGTTTTTCTTCTGCACCTTGCACATAAAAGGTATAGGTACTAAATTCGCCGTGCTGTTCCCAGCGAATTTGAAACGAATCAAATGTCGCACTGAAATGATCGGCATCGAGTGCCGGTGCGGCTACACCAAAACGTTCACAAAGCTGGCTTAAATGTTGCCGTTCGTGGATTTTTTCTTCGCCCGAACGCGATAAGGCTAAATGACTGGCACGCACAGGCAAGCCCAGAATTAACGACGAACGCGCATGAACTTCGTTGTGCAACACAAAACGTTGTGCGTGATTTTCAGGAATAGGATAAACAGTGGTCACAAAAAATAGATTAGATAGGTCAGTAAAAGTCAGACGTGACGCATTATCACATCGATATGATAATGCGCTAACGTGAGCAAAATGCGATTATTTTTGAACCGCAGAACAAAGTGGACACCAGCCAGAATAGCCGGATGCGGTGGCAATTAAACCGATTAACAATAAAGGTATGCTTGCTGTGAAGACAGATGCTACCAATGCAGCCACACCACCGTATAAACGGTATTTTTTTTGTTTGTCGTCTAAGTTCAATTCAAATTTAAACAAACGTTTATAATCAAAACTCATTTTAAAACCTTCTCTGTATAATATTGTTATTGAAAAACAAACCGAAATAATCGGTTTTGTCTGCCTTGAAACTATACACAGCTGCTAAAAATCTGCAATCAAAAATTATGGATATAAACCCAATTATCGCTCCACTCAATGACGCACAACGCGAAGCGGTCACTGCGCCTTCACAAGCCATGCTGGTTTTAGCCGGTGCAGGCAGTGGAAAAACGCGCGTATTAGTACATCGCATTGTTTGGCAAATTCAAGTCAATGATGTATCACCGCAAAGCATTCTCGCGGTGACGTTTACAAATAAAGCGGCTAATGAAATGCGCGGACGAATTGAAACGTTGGTGGAAAATAACGCGTCTGCCATGTGGATTGGCACGTTTCATGGTATTGCACACCGTTTGTTGCGCCGTCATGCCGAGCAAGCGGGTTTGCAAAAGAACTTTCAAGTTCTCGATTCCAATGACCAGCAACGTTTGATTAAGCGTTTGTTGACCGATTTGAATATCGATGAAAAAGAATTGCCTGTCAAAGAAATTCAATGGTTTATCAATGAACAAAAAGATGCCGGTTTGCGCTGCAAAGATTTATTAGAAACAACAGACAATAATACGCGCCGATTTCTGCAAATTTATCGAGAATACGAAATACGCTGCGAACGTTCGAGTTCCGTCGATTTTGCAGAACTATTATTGCGCGTTTATGAATTATTGCGCGATAACGAATCGTTGCGTACCCAATATCAAGAGCGATTCAGTCAAATTCATGTTGATGAGTTTCAAGATACCAATCATATTCAATATGCGTGGCTGACGTTGCTTAGTCCGAATCGGGACAATATGTTTGTGGTTGGTGATGACGACCAAGCGATTTACGGTTGGCGTGGCGCGAAAATCGAAAATATTTACAAATTCCAACAGCATTATCCTAATCATAAAGTCATAAAATTAGAACAAAATTACCGTTCTACCAGCACGATTCTGAAAGCGGCAAACAAAATTATCGCTAACAATCAGGGACGAATCGGCAAATCGTTATGGACAGAGATGACGGAGGGCGAAAAGATTAGCGTTTATGCCGCCTATGATGAAGTGGATGAAGCCAAATATGTGGTGGAACGCATTCGAAATTGGGTCGCAGCTGGTAATAAACGTAGCGACGTAGCGATTTTGTACCGTTCCAACGCGCAATCGCGGCAATTTGAAGAACAGTTAATGCTCACTCAAACGCCGTATCGGGTTTATGGTGGCTTGCGATTTTTCGACCGAGCCGAAATTAAAAATGCCTTAGCATATTTACGTTTACTCGAAACGCCTGATGACAATGTCTCGTTTGATCGCGTTATCAATACACCAACACGCGGCATTGGTTTGAAAACAATGGACGAATTACGTCAATGTGCGGCAGAACAACAGGTTTCACTTTGGATGGCGGCGACGTTATTGCTTACGCAACAACGTTTGCCAAATCGTGCAGCGAATGCGTTAGTGAGTTTTTTGCATTTACTTGAGCAATTTGAACGTAAAACAGTCGGTTTATCTTTAAGTGAGAAAGTGCATTTTGTCATTGAACACAGCGGTTTGATGGCATTTTATAATCAAGATAAAGTTGAAAAAAGTGCGGAAAAAGTCGAAAACTTAAAAGAATTGGTTAATGCGGCTGAATCATTCAAATACAGAGCAGATGAAGAAGAAAATGCGTCAGAATTATCGGCATTTTTAAGTCGTGCCTCGTTGGAATCGGGCGAATCACAAGGTGATGAATTTGATGATTGCGTGCAATTGATGACGCTGCACACGGCGAAGGGTTTGGAATTTCGAGTCGTGTTTTTAGTCGGCATGGAAGAGGATTTATTCCCCGCGCAACAATCGAAAAGTAATGCAGGACGTTTAGAAGAAGAGCGGCGTTTATGCTACGTCGGTATTACGCGAGCGATGGAAAAATTGTATCTCTCACACGCGGAAAAACGTTTTTTGTATGGGCGAGAAACCTCGTCGAGTAAATCCCGTTTTTTAGGTGAACTACCTAAAGAATTATTAGAAGAAATTCGTCCGAAACGAGAAGTCTCGCGTCCCATTACCGCTAAATCCCCCACTTTTTCGACCTTTAAATTGCCGCCTGAAATTCAATCAGAGGGAAAATATAAAAAAGGTCAACATGTCAGCCACGAAATTTTTGGTAAAGGCATCATCGGAA
Organism: uncultured Pseudomonadota bacterium; assembly: GCA_903834465.1. Lineage (GTDB taxonomy): Bacteria > Pseudomonadota > Gammaproteobacteria > Methylococcales > Methylomonadaceae > UBA10906. Next base: position 19,414 of record CAILJB010000134.1, read on the forward strand.
ATGTCGAAGGGGAAGGAAAAACGGAGCGAGTATTTGTTAAATTTCGAGAGGATTCACGGTGGTTATTGACGGCATATACGGAATTAACCATATTGTAATTTCAATCAATACGATAGCAATATAACACCGTTTTGCGACGATCGTTCATCCGCAAAATACTTTCAGGTTGCCAATCTGGTGCGGGAAATGAGGACGAAATAAATAACGTTCCTGAACGCATTTTACGTTTTATTTTTTCACTAACATCGGGCATGGCTAAAGGCGATAAAAACGCAAAAATCACGTCATATTTTGCAAAATCCGCCGCAAAAAAGTTGCGGCGCGAAGCAGTGTAATTCAATAAACCTCGCCCGCGCCATGCACTGATTAACCACGGAAATGGCGCACGTTCCCATGCTTCAACCTGTGTTTCAGGTAAATTTTTTGCGACGGGAATAGCCACTGAACCCACACCTGCACCCAAATCTGCAAATGTGAGAGCGTGTTCTTGTTGCAATAGGGTTATGACAGCTTGCGCGACTTCGGATGACGATAAGAAAAGCGGTACGTCACCACGAATTGTTCCCCAAAAAATCAGCGTCAACGTCACCACAATGAACAAATACCACCACGCTGGTAAGGCGAGCGTAAAAAAAACAAACACGCTTGGCAAAAACAGCAAATGTATCGGAATCCACCACGTCGGTTGACGTAATAAAAGTGAACCGCCCACCGCTAAACCGCTTTGCGAAAATAGAAATACAATTGGATGATGAAAAATGGGAAGCCAATAAGCCAAACCAACGGTGAGCAACAGTGCCGGCATTTGACAGGCGAGGGCGCGTAATAGAATCATAAACAATAGTCTGTTTAATTTACTTGCGCGTTTTTCATCAATTCGATGATTTCTTTGAGATACGCAATTTCTGAACGTTGTGCTTCGACGATGAGTTGGGATTTTTCGAATTCATTTTTGAAATCAATAGATGTGTTCGACGTATGTGTCACCATACCAACGTTGTAAGTATGATTTTTACCGCCAGTTAAACAAACAACGCTTTTCTCACCAAGATTTAACAATTCTGTCAAGTCTGTTTCAAGTACCTCGGCAATTTCTTTAATTCTTTTTGAGATAGTAGCATCGGTCATACCACCTTCAATATTGACGTAACCATCCAAAGATAATCCAAGTTTTTCTGCCATTTCTTCTTGTGAAAACGATTTTAATTTCCGCATAATTCGAATTTTTTCGCAAACCTTCATAAATGTAAATTCCTAGTCAGTTGGTAGTTAATTATCGAGGCATCTTCGTTTGCATTCACGATGTTACTTGCCATCTTTACGGAATTCACCTTCCAAAACGTTGTCATTTTGATTTTGAGGCGTAACAAAATAATGTTGCATCAAATAGGCAATAATTTTTTGGCGCAGCGATGGCAATAAACAAATTAAACCCACAGCATCGGTGATAAACCCTGGTGTGAGTAACAATGCGCCACCTAGCAAAATTAAAAATCCTTCTACTAATTCATAAGCAGGAACTTCATGCCGTGCTAATGCTGTTTGAAAACGTTGCCACGTTGCCAGACCTTGTTGTTTGAGTAAATATGAACCCAATGCCGCCGAAGCAATAATTAACAAAATGGTCGGCAACGCGCCCAATATGCTGCCGACGGCAATTAGTACATAAAGCTCTAAAAAAGAGACCACAATGATAGCGATAAAAAAAGAGCGAAAAATATTCATGGTCGTCGATTCCAAGTTAGTTAGATATACCGCGCAATCAATCCGTAATTTCCATCCATTTCCGGCAAAGGAATTTTTACTTCATAACCGCCGCCAGAGGCTTCTTGCATTGCTTGTCCGTACATACCTTCCATGCGTTCGATGACAATATCTTTGTTGCCTTCTGGCAAAATCAGTTCGATTTTATCGCCGACCGAAAATTTATTTTTCGCATCAATGGTTGCTAAACCGGTTTCTTTGTCATAACTACGAATTTCACCGCAGAATTGTTGTTGATGACTTTTTGAATAACCGGTCAAATAATTTTGCTGTTCGTGCGTATGATGACGTTGATAAAAACCATCGGTGTAACCACGATTCGCTAGATTTTCCAAAACACCCAGTAATTGAGGATTAAATTCACGTCCAGCAAGCGCGTCATCAATGGCTTGGCGATACGTTTGCGCGGTGCGAGCAACGTAATAATGCGATTTAGTACGACCTTCGATTTTCAAACTATCGACACCAATTTCAACAAGACGTTGGACGTGTTCGATGGCGCGTAAATCTTTGGAATTCATGATGTAAGTGCCGTTCTCATCTTCCATCACAGGCAGCAATTCGCCTTTGCGACCTTCTTCTTCGAGGAAATAAATGCCATCGGCTAACGGATGTCGTTCTGCGCCACCACAACTGGCGTTACTAATATCATTCATCGATAAAATGTCGCTCGTTTCAGTTGGCAACCAATCGCCTTCGGCATTTTCTTGAGCAGGTTTTGTATCGTATTTCCAACGACAAGAATTTGTACAAGTGCCTTGATTTGGGTCACGATGATTAAAATAGCCCGACAATAAACAACGTCCTGAATAAGCAATACATAACGCGCCATGCACAAACACTTCGATTTCCATATCAGGGCATTGCTGGCGAATTTCAGCAATTTCGTCGAGCGACAATTCGCGTGACAAAATCACTCGTTCTACGCCCATACGTTGCCAGAATTTCACGCTAGCATAATTTACCGTGTTTGCTTGCACAGATAAATGAATGGGCATTTCAGGATAAGCGTCACGCATCATCATAATCAAACCCGGATCAGCCATAATGAGCGCGTCAGGTTTCATCGCGACAACAGAGGCGATGTCTTTCATGAAGGTTTTTATTTTCGCGTTATGCGGAATCACGTTGGCGGCAATAAAGAATTTTTTGCCGAGTTGATGCGCTTCGTTAATCCCAATTTGCAAATTGTCGTGCAAAAAATCGTTGTTTCGCACGCGCAGACTATAACGTGGTTGTCCCGCATAAACGGCATCTGCGCCGAAGGCAAACGCATAACGCATATTTCTAATGGTTCCCGCAGGCGAGAGGAGTTCGATTTTTTTCATGAATATTTTTTAATGTAGGGGCGACCATTATGGTTGCCCTGCTGCTTATCGATAGAATTTGTTTTGAAAGGGCAAGTACAAAACTTGCCCCCTACGATTATTTTTTTACAGGTGTATAAAGATTGTTGAACATACGCACGACAACAAATAGCATCGTTTTTGTTAAATCCAACATCGATTCGTGATAATCCTCAGCAGATTCTTTGGCGAAATCATCAATCGATTCGTTTAAAAATTGCACCAAACCAGTTTGGATAAATTCACCTTCTTTAGGTTTGAAAAAATCTTCGCGCATTTTTTTTGCGATTTTTTCACTGACATGACTTGAATTCAACAGTGGCGCGAGTTCTTTATCAAGCAACATCGCCTGACTTTCCATCCACGAGGTGTTGTCTTCAAATTTAGGCATTTTGCCAAATGCTTTTTGATAAACACACAACACGTCAAAACATAAATCTGCAAAGAATTGGGCGAGATGTTGATATTTTTCTTCACCACTTTGGTCGCCAATAATGGACGGGAAAATATTAAACAATGTTTGTGAAAACATCGGTTGGTCAATTTCAAATTGAATTAAAATGTGTTTTCCTTGCTCTTGATCAACGCTACGCGCATATTCCAAGGCTTCATATAATTCACGTTCAATAAGTTCGTGCATAACTTTCCTAAGTTAAAAATAATTATTAAGTGGCGCGAATTACGCCATTGCAGCAACGATTGCGTCGCCCATTTCTTTTGTACCGGCTTTGGTATTTGGATTTAAATCAGGCGTAACATAAATTCCCTCATTCACCACTTTTTCAACGGCAGTTTTAATTCTGTCAGCAGCTTCGTGTTCACCAATATGATGCAACATCATCACGCCTGCCATAATCACAGCGGTTGGATTGGCTTTATTTTGCCCTGCAATATCAGGCGCACTACCGTGTACCGCTTCAAATAATGCCGCATCTTTTCCAATATTTGCGCCAGCAATTAAACCTAAACCACCCACTAAACCTGCGGTTAAGTCTGATAAAATGTCGCCAAACATATTAGTACAAACAATAACATCGAATTTTTGTGGATTCATGACCATGTGCATACATGCCGCATCGATAATCACGTCTTCAAATTGAATGTCGGGATAACGCGCCGCTGTTTCTCTTGCGATGTCTAAAAACAAACCTTGCGTGTATTTTAAAATGTTTGCTTTATGGCAGACGGTGACTTTTTTGCGATGGTTATCGCGTGCATATTGAAACGCATAATCGATGATGCGCTCAGAAGCTGAACGTGTAATGACGGCTAAACTTTCGGCAATGTCTTTTTTAGGCGTTAAATAATGTTCCAAGCCTGCATAAAGTCCTTCCGTATTTTCACGCACGATAACAATATCAACATTATCGTAGCGGGTTTTAACACCGTGCCAGCTTTTCGCCGGACGAACATTGGCATATAAATCGTATTTTTGACGTAACGCAACGTTTATACTTCTAAAACCAGCACCAATTGGTGTTGTTAATGGGCCTTTAAACGCCAAACGAGTGCGGTCAATGGATTCCATTGTTTCTTCGGGAATCGGTGTACCAAACACTTCAAACGCACCCAAACCGGCGTGTGTTTCTTCCCAGTTAATTTTCGCGCCGGAAGCATCAATAATTTTTACTGCTTCATCCATGATGGATGGCCCAATACCATCGCCTTTGATAAGAGTTACGTTGTGCATAAAATTCCTAATAATTTGAAATAGTGTTCGCCATTTTAACGCAACATGCTTCTTGGCGCATTGTTCACGTTTTTAATTTTGTGAATAAACTGCCCCACGTTGTTTAAAACAACGGCGACTAAATAACACTTGTTGGTTAAACAATTGCAACTGACAGGTTTCATTAAGTAACGTAAGTTGGTTCAAAACTGTTTTTTTATCTTTGCCATGAATCATGCAATACAAGTTATATTGCCATTCAGGCAGGGCAGGGCGTTGATAACATAATGTGACAAAAGAGAACTGCACTAATTGCTGAGCGATTTTATCAATTTGTGCTTCGGGAATTTGCCACACGCACATGGCATTCGCTTTATAACCAATCGAAGCGTGTTTTACAATTACGCCAAAGCGTTTGATGAGTCCGGTATTTTGCAATTGTTTTAAACGTTCAATTACTTCCGTTTCGTTGATATTTAAACGTTCACCAATTATCGCGTAAGGACGTGAACAAATCGGTAAACCTTCGGCTAATTCTGCCAGTAATTTTAAATTTAACGCATCAAGCATTGGTCAAATCCAAATGAAAACTTAAATCGATAAAAAATTCTTTTTCTAACGGAAAACGTAGCACGTCATAACCCGTTTTGACTTCAATCGATTGAATAATATTCTCCAAATGCGTGGTATCATTTGCAATTATTACAAACCATAAATTCAACGTATTTTCACGTTCATAATTATGATTCACTTCGTTGAACTGATTGATTTGCGTGGCGACACGTTCTAATTCATTTTCAGGCACAGCCATTGCGGCTAATGTGCTGACACCGATTTGATTTGGGGGAATAATTGCACCAATTCGGCTGATAAATTGACGGGCATTTAATTCCTGCAACGCTTGCAATACATCTGCTTCTGTCACTCCCAATTGTGTGGCAATCTCTGCATACGGTTGCGGTGTGAGAGGAAAATTACGCTGAAAATCGTTGAGTAATTTTTTTTGTAAATCGGTGAGCTGCACCATTACATTCCAATCCGATGCGCTCTGGCAGTAAAGAAAATGCCGTTGGGTTTTTCAGCAGGTAAGCGAGCGATTTCTTTTAATGTATCCGTGTCATAAATAGCAACTTGATTGTCGTCACGCAAAGCAATCCAAACCTGTTCGCCGCGTGGTGTGAATTCAAAATGCAAGGCGGCTTTTCCTGCGCTAAACGTTTTGGCAATTTCTAATGTACTTGCGTCAATAACTTGAATTTGAGCGTTGTCTGGCATGGCGAAATTTACCCAAATTTGTCGCCCGTCAGGTCTTGCCATCACAAAAACTGGTTGACCGACAACAGGAATGGTTTTGACTAATTGCCAGTTGTGCTTATCGACGACTAAGACTTCGTGTCGTCCAATTGCCGGCACAAAGACATAATCGCTAGTCATTGCCCAGCCTTCAAAATGCGGCATTTTATAAACGGGTAATTGTTCATCATCTTTGCCGTAATTTGACAAAATGCGTTTTACGCCTAATTCAGGATGCCATAAATCAAGTAATGCTAAGCCTTTTTCACCAAACAGTCCGGCAATGTAATAACGTCCGTCAGCAGAAATTAACGCGTCATACGGTTGTTTCCCGATATTGGTAAATTTTTCAATGCGCGGTTGTTTGGGATTTTTAACATCAATTACCCAAATTTCACCGGCATCAAATAAACTTACGACAAATTTTTGATTTGGCGCATCGACTAAACCAACCGTTTTAGACAATTGACCTTTCGCATCAATCGCGGGAATTTCAGCAATCAATTCCAATGTTTCTGCCGAAAATAATTTTACGCCAGCAGGTTGATAATTCGACACGCCAATAATTTTGCCGTCTTGAGAAATTGCACCACCAATACTGTTACCCCCTTGAATTATTCGTTTATCGACCCCATCTAGGAGCAAATCTATTTTAGTCAAGCCCCCGTCGCGCCCAAAAACGTAAGCAAATCGTTCATCACGCGAAAATACGACCGAAGCGTGTGATAAATCGCCTAAATCTTCGATTTTAGCGAGTTGTCGAGGTTGAGAGGTGTTAATAATCAATGCAGAATGAGACTCTCGTTCGATAACTAACCCCAAATCTCCCGTGGCGCGTAAGTCATCAGCTTGCACATTTAAGGTAAAGATTAAACTTAAAAAAGAAACAATTTTTTTCATGGAAGTAGCTAAAAATAAACAAATTTATGTCAATCATAATAGCGAAAAAATGATTGAAAAACGTTAAAAAATGTTAAAATTTTTACAACCAGTTAATAACAGTGAGGTATTTTCACTATGACAAACGCTTTAGCTCTACCTATCAATTTATCTGTTGGAACGTTTGATGCGTATTTAAACGTTGTTCGTCAGATGCCCCAATTAACCAGCGAGCAAGAACGTGAACTTGCTTTGCGTTTTCGTGATGAGGGCGATTTAGATGCCGCTCGTCAATTAGTTATGACCAATTTGCGTTTTGTGGTGCATGTGGCGCGTGGTTACAGTGGTTATGGACTTTCGATGCCAGACATTATTCAAGAAGGTAATGTGGGTTTGATGAAAGCGGTAAAACGATTTAATCCTGATATGGGTGTTCGTTTAGTTTCATTTGCGGTGCATTGGATTAAAGCTGAAATTCATGAATATGTAATTAAAAATTGGGGCATCGTTAAAGTTGCTACCACAAAAGCACAACGAAAATTATTTTTTAATTTACGCAAACTGAAAAAAGATTTGAATTGGTTAACACATGATGACGCAACAGCGATAGCAGCAGATTTGAATGTCGATGTGACCGACGTTTATGAAATGGAAAAACGGCTAAGCAGTCACGATATGTCATTTGATATGTCAAATGATGACAGCGATGACGAAAATTACGCCGCGCCAGTTAATTATTTACAACAATATCATGCTGACCCCGCAGAATTATTAGAAGCCTCTGATTGGGAAGGGCGCGAACATGATTTATTAACCGAAGCGATGAAAACATTGGATGAACGCAGTTTGGACATTTTATCGAGTCGTTGGTTAGTTGAAAAGAAAGCGACGCTGCAAGAATTAGCAGAAAAATATAATGTCTCAGCCGAACGCATTCGACAACTCGAACAAAATGCGATGAAAAAGATTCGTAACGCTTCGGTTTTTGTGGCTTAGATGTTATTTTGAGCAAACCGAAAAAAACCGCCTTGATGGGCGGTTTTTTGTTTTAATGGTGGCTAAAAATTGATAATCGAGGCTATTGAAAAATGGAACAACTCACCGATTTAAAAGCAATTCTTCACTCCAAACGCGCCAACATTTTTTATTTAGAAAAATGTCGTGTGAATGTCAAAGACGGTCGAGTGGTTTATTTGACCGAAGCGAAAAATGAGAAACAATACTGGAATATTCCCATTGCAAATACGACCGTTATTTTACTGGGAATGGGAGCGTCGATTACACAAGCCGCCGTCCGAATGTTAGCATCCGCAGGGGTTCTCATCGGTTTTAGCGGAAGTGGTGGCACGCCGTTAATTGCGGCAACCGAAGTGGAATGGCTTTCGCCACAAAATGAATATCGTCCAACCGAATATTTGCAAGGTTGGATGTCTTTTTGGTTTGAAGAAGCAAAACGTCTAAACGTTGCCAAACAATTTCAACGTCTCCGTTTAGCCTACATTCGGCAAGTTTGGTCTAAAGATAGAGATTTACAAAACGACGGTTTTTATATCGACGATATGGAAACTGAACGAGCAATGAATCGTTTTGCAAAAGACATCGAACTTAGTGAAAACGTCACAAAATTGATGACGGCTGAAGCCGTATTTACCAAACATCTCTACAAAATCGCAGCCAGTCACACAAAACTAATCGGTTTTGTGCGTAATCGAGACGGCGACGATGATGCAAACAAATTTCTAAATCACGGTAATTATTTGGCGTATGGTTTAGGTGCAACGACGCTTTGGGTTTTGGGAATTCCACACGGTTTTGCAGTCATGCACGGAAAAACACGACGTGGCGCATTGGTTTTTGATGTTGCCGATTTGATTAAAGATGCGATTGTTTTGCCGCAAGCGTTTATTTGCGCGAAAGAAGAAATGAAAGAACAAGATTTTCGACAACAAGTTTTGCAAATGTTCACAAAACATAAAGCCTTGGATTTTATGTTTGATACCGTTAAAAAAATCAGTCGTGAAGGTGGTGCAATATGATGGTCACGTTTGTGTCGCAATGCGAAAAAAATGCGCTAAATACAACACGTCGAGTGCTGGATAGTTTTGCGAATCGAATCGGCACAAATGTTTGGCAAACCATTATTACTGACGAAGGTTTGCAAGTGGTTAAAAAATTATTGCGTAAAACGGCAACAAAAAATACGGCGGTTTCATGTCATTGGATGAGCGGTCGAACGCATAGTGAATTAGTTTGGATTGTTGGAAATCGCACTAAATTCAACGAACAAGGATTTGTTCCTGTAAATATAACGCACAGTGAAACTATCGATGACGCATACAAATATAATTGGAATTATTTGCCGCTGATTAAATGTTTAACGGCATTGGCGGCGTTATTTCATGATTGGGGCAAAGCCTCGGCGTGTTTTCAAAAAAAATTAAAAAAGCCCAATTCAAAAATCAGTGACCCACTTCGCCATGAGTGGGTTTCTTGTTTATTGCTCCATGCGTTTGTGAATGGTGAAGAGGATTCACAATGGTTAGCGCGTTTAGCCACGGGCGAAATTAACGAAAATCAATTTAAAAATTTATCTGAAATAAAAAAGCCACTGGATGAATTACCGCCGATTGCGAGTTTCGTCGTATGGTTAATTTTATCGCATCATCATTTGTCGTCATTAAAAAAAGAGAACAAACAACGACTACAAAAAGAAAAAGGTAAAACACTTAAAAATTTCAATACGCTTTTTCAAATGATTACGGCAGAGTTCGGTTATCAAAATGCTGGTGACATTGAAGAATGTTTAAATTTTCCAGATGGTTTGCCAAATCAATCGCCGCAGTGGCTTGAACAAGCGAAAAGATGGGCTGAAGAAACACAAACCAATGAAGCCTTAGCAAAATTTTCGCTTGAAAATGGCACATGGCGATTGATATTGCATCATGCTCGACTAGCGTTGATGCTGGGTGATTATTCTTTTTCTTCAACAGAAAAGGTGAATGAGAAATGGCAAACGAAATATAAACCGATAGCAAATACCTATAAAAAAACAGGTCAAACTAAACCAGAACCGAAACAAAAACTCGATGAACATTTAGTTGGTGTAACAAGAAATGCTTTGAAAGCTGCACGAATTCTGCCTTTTTTTGAAGAAAAATTGGAATATGCAAAAGATGTTCGTCGCCTCAAACGAAAAAGCCAAGATGGTTTTGAATGGCAAGATACCGCCGTTGCGAAACTAAAAGCGTGGCGCGAAACCGAAGCAACGCAAAATTTACAGCATTACGGTTTTTTTGCCGTGAACATGGCAAGTACAGGCTGTGGTAAAACGTTTGCGAATGCCAAAGTCATGCGAGCGTTATCACCTGATGCGGAGACTTTGCGGTATGTTTTGGCGTTAGGTTTACGAGCTTTGACGTTGCAAACAGGTGATGAATATCGTCATCGAATCGGTTTGGATAGTTCGGAATTGGCGGTTTTAATCGGTTCAAATGCCATTATGGATTTGCATCACTTCAATAATGTACAACAAGCGCGTGACGACGATTCTGATAATCCAAACGGTTCTAATTCTGAGGACGCATTGTTAGAAAGTGAAATTGATTACGATGTCATTCCGACAGAAGGTTTCGTCACAATTCTTAAACAAGAACGCGATAGACAATTTTTGTACGCACCTGTTTTGGCTTGCACGATTGACCATTTGATGGGCGCAACAGAAACAAAACGTGGCGGAAAATATATTTTGCCATCGCTGCGTTTAATGTCGTCAGATTTGGTTATTGATGAAATTGATGATTTTAATGGCAGCGATTTAGTGGCAATTGGTCGGCTGATTCATTTGGCGGGAATGTTGGGACGAAAAGTGATGATTTCCTCGGCAACTATTCCACCTGATTTAGCCGAAGGCTATTTCAATGCGTATCAAGCGGGTTGGCAGATTTTCGCTACGTTTCGAGAAATCAAAAAAACAGTGGGTTGTGCGTGGATTGATGAATTTACCACGCACACCGAATCCATCATTGCCAAAGACGGTTGTTATCACGAATTTCAAAAACATCACGCCAAATTTATTACCAAACGTGTTCAAGAACTCACCAAAAAACGACCTCAACGAATCGGCGAAATTATCTCGCTCGACAATCTCAAAGCCTCAACCGATACCGACGAAAATAAGCAAAACGGCTATTTTGAAATTATCGCCCAATCGATTGTGCAACAGCATTTACGACATTTTGAAATCGACACGCTAACACAAAAACAAGTGTCGTTCGGTGTGGTGCGAATCGCAAACATTTCGCCGTGTGTCGAATTAACAAGATATTTGCTGCAACGTGAATGGCAAGATGATGTTGACGTGAGAATCATGGCATATCACAGTCAACAAATTTTGCTCATGCGTCATGAACAAGAAAAACATCTCGATGCAGTTTTGAAACGCGATAGCAAAAATCCTCACGCTATTTTTGAAAATCCCATTATTCGTAAACACTTAACAGAAAGTTCAGCTCAAAACGTTATTTTTATTGTTGTCGCAACGCCTGTTGAAGAAGTCGGACGTGATCATGATTTCGATTTTGCGATTGTTGAACCATCGTCTTATCGTTCGATTATTCAAATTGCGGGACGTGTGTTGCGTCATCGATTTGAAAAATTTCCCACAACACCGAACATTGGATTGCTGCAATACAATTTGAAAGGTTTATTCAGTTCAAAAGATGACGATCTTGTTTTTCACAGACCTGGTTATGAATCAGAACATCATCGTTTAGATTCGCACGATTTAAAACAGCTCATTGATGAATCGGGCATTACGTATTCGATTAACGCAATTCCTCGTATTCAATGTGGCGTTAGTCTTGAACCGGAAACCAGTTTGATTGATTTAGAACATCACGTTACCCGCGAATTATTAACCGCTTACGACAAGAAAGGGGCTGAGAATTTGGAGGGCTGGTTAAGTTCTTGTTGGTTTTTAACGGCGTTGCCGCAAGCGTTTAATGAATTTCGTAAAGGTGAAGAGCAGGTTAAGTTATATCTCGTTCTTGATAATGAAGAATGGAAGTTTTCCGAAAAAGACAACAAAAGAAAATCCATTGATAGAGAAGCCATTTATCGTATTAAACGTGCTGATGATTTAACCGAAACTGAACGAAATCGTTTATGGTTACATCGAGATTATGAAGAATTGATTGAAACGTTAGCATTGAAAAAAGCAATGACAACGCGAGATGCAGCGTTGCAGTACGGTGAAATTAGTTTGCCTGTTCGCGAGAATGGTTTTGTGTATTTTGAACAATTCGGAATGATTACAAAAAAACAGACAGAATAACGGTCTGTTTTTTGTTTTTCTAAAAGCTGCCTATTCGGCAGAGAACAACTTAATACAAATGAGTTAATACATTTCTAAGCTACTTATTCAGCAGTTTTATAATTTTACTTTAAAACAAAATTTTATATTTAAAAATTGAGTTTTAAAAATTAAAAACAAATAAGTTAATACAGGTTTATTTTTATTTTAATCGGTTTATACTCCCGCAAAATTTCAGTAATTAACTAAAGGCGGCAAAAATGTTAGACGAAGAAGCAATCGTAACGTTTTTATCAGAGCGTAAAAAAATTAAGTTGAAAGGCATCAGCAATGAAGAACAAATCAAAAAAATCGAAGACTCTTTTAATCTTGAAAACTGGCTACCCGATGCAGCAAAACGTGCAGGGCAATTATCATTGGTTAGTCATCCAAGTAAATTTACTCACCCAAGTGCAAAAACGAGTTCTATTATTTTTCAAGGTAAATGTTTTACAGATGGTTTTTTACGTTCAGGCAATGTTGATTTGGAACTTGATGTTTTTGGCAACGCAGCAGCCATGGATGTTTATAAATTTCTATCACTTGTTTTAAGTGATGGCAAAACGGTTTTAACGCATTTAGAAGAAAACACCGATTTTATTCAACAGCAATTCAACTTTCCTTCTGTTCCGTTTGAAGAATTACGCGCCAATTTTTTAGCCATCAAACAAGATAAATTTTCAACAGTTCATACCAGCGGACAAATCAAACAAGTCTATTTTCCTGTCGCTGACGATTATCACCTGCTTTCTGTTTTAACACCGTCTGGATTGATGTTTAAGTTAAAAGAACGCCTCCACGCGATTCGACCAACGAAAGAAATTAGAGAAGCTGAAAAAAACAACCTATTCGATGAACACGGTTTTGATGAATTGCGTGATTTAACGATTATTGGATTTGGTGGCACAAAACCCCAAAACATCAGCGTTCTAAACAGTAAAAATTACGGCGAAGCGTATTTATTACTCAGTGTTCCGCCTTCACTCAAACCCCGCGACATTCAACCGCCTACTTCCGATTTTTTCAAAAACAGCATTTATCCAAAATTGTATAAAGCGAGTTTTAACAGGTTTAATTATTTGGTTAATCCTGAATTTAAATATGTGAAAAACAACATCGACAACCGTGATGAACGTGACGAAATTATTTGCGCGGTCATCGATGATGTCATTGTGCGTGCATGGGCATTTCGACAACTTAATGTAAGTTGGTCAGACAAAACGAATCTGCCACATTATCAAAAAGTTTGGCTCGATAACGCATTCATCGAAGAGCGCGAAAACAGTGATGAATGGTCAGAGAAAATTGTTGATGAATTGGCGCGTTGGTTTATTAGTAGCTATGAAAAATTACACAATCAAAAATTGGCAAGTGAAGATTTAACACGCATCAAATCAACCATTGAAGAAAACAGGGACAACTTGCTATGAGTGATTTAAGAACCATTTTGTTAATTCCGCATTTAAAAATTCAAAATGCCAACGCGCTTTCAAGTCCTTACACCATCGGTTTTCCAGCGATGACCGCATGGCTCGGCGCAGTTCATGCGCTACAACGAAAACTCAATCAAGCAGGTTTTGAAAATCTAAAATTTAAAAGCGTCGGGGTCGCGTGCCACGATTTGAATCTGCAAACACACAAAGGTCGCGGTGATTATGTGCATTCAATTATCAGCACAGGCAATCCGCTTGATAAAGACGGTTCGCGTCCCGCTTTTATTGAAGAAGCACGTTGTCATTTGGATGTTTCGTTAATTGTTGAATGTGAAAATTTACCTTGCGATGAATCTGAATTTTTACACGCTTTGCCAACGCATTTGCATCGATTAAAAATTGCGGGCGGCGATATTTTGGATTTTTCAGAAGTGGATATATTCAAAATTGATGATGAAGCCACACGTCGCGCTTTGATGCGAAATTTAATGCCCAGTTATGTGATTATTGAGCGACGCGAATTGATGATTGAAGCACATCCCCCCCAGCCCCCCTTCGAAGGGGGGAGAAAAATCGATGCAATTGATATGTTGCTGGATTATTTGACGGTTAAGCATCGAAGCATTCAAACAGAATCGGGCGGCGAATGGTCGCAAAAACGTAAGACTTCGGGTTGGATTGTGCCAATTGCCACAGGTTTTCAGGGTATCAGTGCGTTGGGCAAAGCCGAAAATCAACGTGATTTAACTACACCTCATCGTTTTGCCGAAAGTGTTGTGACACTGGGTGAATTTATTATGCCGCATCGCATTAAAACATTAGACCGAATGCTTTGGCAGTATCACGTCGATTTAGAAAATGATTTGTACCTCTGTAAAAACCTACCTATTTCAAAATAAGGAAAAATATCATGGCTACGAAAAAAGATGATAAAGCGTCTGTTTTGGCGTTTGAAAAAAAGTTAGTTCCCTCAGACGGTTATTTGTATGGCACAACGTGGGATGAACGTTATACAAAAGCTGAACCACTCGAATTACGCGAAAAATCTGTGCGTGGCACGATTTCAAATCGCCAAAAAGGCGGGATTTTAAAAGATGCAGAAATTCAAAAACCTAACTTACAAACCGTTGATAGTTGTTCGTTATCGCCAGAACACGATACGCTGAAATTGCATTTTACGTTGAAAGTGTTGAGTGGCGTTGAAACACCTTCGGCATGTAACAACGCGGCGTTTTATGAAAGTTATCAAACTGCTGTCAGAAACTATATTGAAAACGAAGGTTTTACGGAATTGGCTAAACGTTATGCCATTAACATCGCAAACGGACGTTTTTTGTGGCGCAACCGTGTTGGCGTTGAACAGCTTGAAGTTCATGTAAAAATATCTAATACAAAAACTGCGTGGACATTTGACGCACTAGACATTGGCATCAGCGATTTCGATTTAACGCATCCTGATATTTTAGATTTAGCGACAAAAATCGCTGAGGCATTATCGGGGAAAACAGAATTTTTACTTTTAGAAATTGATGCTTATGCTCAAATTGGTCGCGCTCAAGATGTTTATCCAAGCGAAGAATTGGTGCTTGATAAAGGCAACAGTAAACCTAAAAAAAGCAAAATTTTGTATCACGTTAAAAATAATGCGGCGTTACATTCTCAAAAAATTGGTAATGCACTTCGCACCATCGATACTTGGTATCCCGAATTTGCTGACCGCCGCAACCCAAAACCTATAGCGATTGAACCTTATGGCGCGGTGACAAATTTAGGGCAAGCCTTTAGACATCCAAAAGATAAAGTCGATTTTTTTACGTTATTTGATAAATTTGCGCGTGGCGCAACGCTTGACGACAAAGATTGTGAACATTATGTCATGGCGGTTTTAGTGCGTGGTGGCGTGTTTGGCGAAAGCGGCAAAGAGTAATCAACATGAAATTTTATGTAGAAATCACTTTGTCGCCAGACATCGAGGCGAGCATTTCATTCAATTTTCTTTGGCAAAAAGTTTATCAACAATTGCATTTGAAATTTGTTGAAATGAAAGATGAAAGCACATCCCCCTCGCCCCCCTTCGAAGGGGGGAGTTTGCAACCCATTGGTGTTTCGTTTCCACATTATGATGCGAAGGCAAATACGCTCGGCGATAATATTCGTTTGTTTGCTTCCGATTTTGAAATCCTTGAACGTTTTAATGCGAGACAAACGCTTAAAAAATTTATCGATTATGTTCACGTTACAAACATTCGTAACGTGCCATCGAATGTGAAATATGGTTGTTTTCAACGCTTGCAACTCAAAACAAGTAATTTACGATTAGCGCGGCGCAAAGCAAAACGTGAAAATATCGATGTTGAAAGCGTACTTTCTAATTTTCAACGTGTTGAAGAATTAAAAATGCCACCTTTTGTGTGGATTCAAAGTGCGAGCAACGGCGAAAAATTCAAATTGTTTGTTGTTTATAACGAACTAGCAAACGATAATTGCGCGGCGGGTTTTGGAACGTATGGTTTGAGTGGTGAAAGTACCGTTCCGATTTTTTGATTTATTTTCTGCCGAATAGGCAGCTTAGAAAAAAGAAACGGCAGTATTTTTAGTTCTTCAACAGTTCTCTGCCGAATAGGCAGCTTAGAAAACCATCGATAGTAAGTAAATCATTACCTACACGTTTTCTGCCGAATAGGCAGCTTAGAAAGAACCGCCTAAAATGGACATATCACCATCACCAGTTTTCTGCCGAATAGGCAGCTTAGAAAGTGTTGATGCAAAAGAAGTTGAATTTTTAAAGGTTTTCTGCCGAATAGGCAGCTTAGAAAAATCCGATATAAAGCCGACCCCCGAATTTTTAGTTTTCTGCCGAATAGGCAGCTTAGAAATTTTGATGTTTTTACAGCTTATGACAAGCAACGTTTTCTGCCGAATAGGCAGCTTAGAAATGATGAAATTCCGTTTTATTCGGCTGGCGAATGTTTTCTGCCGAATAGGCAGCTTAGAAAGGATCAGCTAATCAAAATTCTTATGTTGACATGTTTTCTGCCGAATAGGCAGCTTAGAAACGTTCTAATGCTTGCAACACTTGTTGTTTATGTTTTCTGCCGAATAGGCAGCTTAGAAATGGTGGCGGAGGTGCGGACACGATAGATGGTGGTTTTCTGCCGAATAGGCAGCTTAGAAATACAGTTGATGCAGCAGGCGATATTACTTGTCGTTTTCTGCCGAATAGGCAGCTTAGAAATGTAATGCCTTAGCCAACCACATTACGTCTTCGTTTTCTGCCGAATAGGCAGCTTAGAAAATAACCAATTTGCCAAAGCGTTTCATTTTGCGGTTTTCTGCCGAATAGGCAGCTTAGAAATTTCAAAAAAACAAAGGCGTGGTGTACGAGTGGTTTTCTGCCGAATAGGCAGCTTAGAAAAAACTGCGACAAAAAAATGGTAAAGCGTAACGGTTTTCTGCCGAATAGGCAGCTTAGAAAAAACAGAACTGTCGGTCTGGAGATTGGACAAAGTTTTCTGCCGAATAGGCAGCTTAGAAATTATAGCCATGGCAGTTTTTCAGTTACTCCGGGTTTTCTGCCGAATAGGCAGCTTAGAAATAAAAAAAAGGGCTATAAAAATACAACCCTTTGTTTTCTGCCGAATAGGCAGCTTAGAAATTTTTAAAGAAAACTTACGAAGGTTCTAGGTCGTTTTCTGCCGAATAGGCAGCTTAGAAAACTTGTAGAGCCACTGGAAGTGCTACCACTTGGTTTTCTGCCGAATAGGCAGCTTAGAAACATCATCGCCTTCGCCATAAGTGCCTTCGCAGTGTTTTCTGCCGAATAGGCAGCTTAGAAATCGCTTGGTAATCAAGTGGGGCTTTTTTATGTCGTTTTCTGCCGAATAGGCAGCTTAGAAAAGTAAAAGAATAGGGTTGACACATAGTATCCAATTCTTTAATGGTTTCTAACATTTGTTAATAATATCAATGCGTTGTTTTTAATGAAAATTCATCGTACAATGCACTTGCTGGCACTGTATCTTATGGCGAGAACCAA
>CAILJB010000135.1 GCA_903834465.1 uncultured Pseudomonadota bacterium
AAGCTCGTGGAGATGCGAAAGGTGCTGATATTCTTCAGTTCGGGTCAGTCGAAGCCACCACTAGAGCCGCGATAGCGGTTTAGTGGTTGGTAGTTCACCCGAAATCATTGGCGGCGAAAAAAACACCGATGAATATGATGGCTATGTTCAATGGCAACCAGTTGAGCAATTCGAGCGTAATAATGTTCGACCAATCGACGGCATGACATTCGGTCTTGCGATTGAAGCATTGAAACAAGGCAAAAAAGTTGCGCGTGCTGGTTGGAATGGTAAGGGCATGTGGTTAGCTCTACATAAAGAAGGTGGTTCATTTACACATGAAGAAACTGGAATCGTACTCCAATATCTTGACTATATTTCGATGAAAACGGCAGACAACAAGTTAGTTCCGTGGCTTGCTTCTCAAACTGATGTTCTCGCCGAAGATTGGCAAATCGTTGAGTAAAATAATGGCAACAAATATCGTCGATTTAGTCCAATTTCAGCCGTATATGTCTTCCCCACATGCGTGGGGGTGTTTCTTAGGTCTTACAGGTCGCGTTACACCGTCTTGTGTCTTCCCCACATGCGTGGGGGTGTTTCTTCGACATTGATAATCGTTGCAAAAGCGTTCTGGTCTTCCCCACATGCGTGGGGCTTCGTTATAGGCATCTTTTTTGACTTCATATTCAACATCCATTGCCGCGCGAATTGAACTTGAGCCACGACTACGCCCGTTTGAATCATTGCCGCTATGATGTACCACAACAACTGCAATGCTACTTGAACGTAAATACAGGTCGATGTTTTGCAGAAACTTTGCACTATCCTTCCCGCTATTTTCGTCCGCATTGCCTAGGTTTTTGTGAAAGGTATCAACCAGCACTAAGCCGATATTGCCGATTTTTAGAATCGTGTTTTGAATTGCAATAGTGCTGTTTATATCGATAAATGCAGCAGGGATTTCGGTTATGTGAATCGGCAAAGAATCGTCACTACCTTTGTCGATATGAATTGCCTTGATACGTTTTTGCAATCCGCTGTGACCTTCCCCGCAAACATAAAGCACGCCCGTTTTTTTGTGTTTCTGCCATGATACGGAATGCCTGCCGCAATGCAGTACGCCATATCAAGCACCACGAAACTTTTACCGCCGCCACTTGAACCGAAAATTAAGCCTAAATCTGACTGCTCAATTAAGCCGTCAATTAACCAATTTGCCACATATTCACGCGCCATCATGTCAGCTAGTAAAATCGTGGGGATTGTTGGCACGGGTGGCTCGTCATGATGACGAACGTCAACAGGTGGCGAGTTATTAGGTTGTATTGGCATAACCTGAAAAAAGCCCTCAGCGACTTCGTAGACTTCGTGCAATGTGCCAGTTTCACGGGTTAGTTTTTCCGCATGATTTTTTGAATCTTGATAATTCATTTTTTTCATTCCTTGCAGGGTGGCATCACCAAACAGGGCTATAATTCGCCTCGACAGAAATCGTTTCGTGTTCAATAAAAGCCCTGCTTAATCTTTGGTTAAGTGGTTTTTTTATTGGTTTTGAGAATCTGAAAATGCTTTCAGGTACGCATCAACATCATCCAGCAAATGAATTGCCGCATACGCCGCGTTGGCTGTGTCTATCGGGGCAAATAAAATGATGTGGCTTTACTTCTTTGTGCGCTGATTGAATAGCCTTAGTCAATGCTGGGAAATCTGTTTTAAGTTTAAGGCGGTGTTCTTGGCGCAAGTGTTCGTCATTAAGTCGTTGTTCAGTCCATTTGTGCATGGCGCGTCGAAACGTTGCACTGCACCACCCAAAGAATTCAAAAGCCAATTCTTTGTGTAACCATGTGCCACGATATTTTCCACCGTGCGTAATTCTGACTAAGTTTTCAAGTCGGGAATTCCCGACTTGAGAATCTTGCGTAATTTCGTTGACGTATTCCTTCGTGCTTTCTAGCCTCAAAAAATCATCGGGCTTTTTCCCAAACTGTTTTGCAACCTCTGTCGCGTTGAAAAATATATCATCGGTTTTCTGGAGCAATGAAACGTCCACCATCACGTCAACGTCTTTTACATTTACGATTTCATATTTTGGTTGATTGCTCATTGCGCTGCCTCCGCAAAGCTATCCATCAGCTTTTGGATGCTACTGGCTTTCCACGCGGTTTTTCTTGCACCTAATTTCACAGGTTGCGGGAATTTTCCTGATTTCACACCAGCCCACCAAGTTGATTTGCCGATTGGGATTAGAGCTGGAATAGGCGGCTCTGCTTTAGGGTCGCCTACGATTTGCCAGATTCTTAAAAAACCTTTGTCTGATAATGCAGCCATGTATTTAGTCCCCTTTGGACTTCGTTAAACATGGTGGGACATTATTAGTATTTTTTACCGCTTGAATAGGTAGAGAGGTTACGAAAAGGGGGGATAGGTTAGGCATTAAGGGGGTAGATAGGTTATAAGTTTAATTTTGCTAAAAAGTCAGTAATGGGGGTGGATAGGTTTCATGTTTTCGCTGGTTATTGCCCTATTTTACTGTTCCCATTTGCGACAGACGCGCATTCTTCAAGTCCTTTTTTACTAATTTTGCCCTCATAAATTAAACCAAGTTCTTTATATCGACTTTCCAGCCAGTCAATCATTGCGTTTTTTTCTGATGATTTTCCAAGTAATAAATTTTCATCTTCCATCGCAAGCCAAACTTTGACAGCCGCCGCAAGTTTTGGTGAATACCTGGAGTGATTCGGATTCATGTAGTCAGGTTCGTTGTTTTCTTGCTTACCAAAGAAAAATTCAGGTTTGAAATTTCTTGATAACAACCATTGTTTCAAATCTTCGCATGTAACTGTTGTTTCTCTCCAGTCAATTATAGGATTAGAGAAAAACTCATCTTGTGTTATTGGTTCTAGTGGTGAGTTTCTATCACCCTGATTTGCATTTTTAAATCGCATTTCATACGCTGAATAAGTTAAGTAATTCAATTGAGCAGTAAGCGACTTGTCTTTGATTGAGTTTTTCAAAGCAGAATAAGTTGTTTGTACTTTAACCGTTTCTTTAAGGCTGGTTTTATATTCAGTTCCACCAGCAACCGAATCGTTATTTATTGCGAAATAAACATCTTTGTCATGCAATTTATCATTGTCAGAATACCAAAATTTATTTGGTTCAAAATCAGCAATCAATGCTGCTGCTTCCTGCACTGAATAAGATAAGAATTGTTAAGTTTCCAACCTTCATAAATGTTATAAGAATCATTCATAAACACCGCCTTTAAATGTTGTACCTTAAAAAAGAAACTAAGCCAATCGGTTAAGGCATATCCGACTTATCGCCCCGTCGAGCTAGGCTTAGTTATTGGGTAATGCTGACTGCAAAATCAGCAAATTATTGTAAGAATTTTAACTCTGATATTTGTCGAATAAATCGACACGTTAATAAAATATGTTTATTTTCGAGGAAAAAATAAACATATTCTGTTGTCATGTTTATTTAATCAACATATCAATTCATCAAAAAGCGCATCGTTAATGTAATACACTTCCCGTCCTTGTTTGTGTGAGCGCAAAATACCTAAATCAGATAATATCTGTAAATAAAGCGAAGCTGTTTGTCGTTTGGCAATGTTCGCGTCAATCAAGAATTGAATTTTTGTGTAAGGATGACGAAAAATAACCTCAATTAAATCTTTGCTATAAATGTTTGGCGCGTGGAGTTGCACTTTTTCCTGTGCTTGATTCATTAAGTCTAAAATGCGCGTCACCTGTTCAAAGGTTTGCAGCGCTGTACTTTCTAACGCGCGTAACATGAATAAAATCCATTGTTCCCATGCTTGCTCCTCCGTAACCTTGCGTAACCCTTCGTAGTAATCAGATTTATTAGCAATGATGTACCGCGATAAAAATAGCACGGGAATATCTAATAATCCTTGCTCTACCAAATATAGGATATTGATGATGCGTCCAGTACGACCGTTGCCATCTTCAAAAGGATGAATAGCCTCAAATTGATAATGAATAATTGCCATTTTAACAAGTGGGTCAAGGTCATCATCCGCATGAATAAATTGCTCTAAATTACTTAATTTATCTCGTATGACACTTTCACCTTCTGGGGGTGTGTAGACAGTTTCACCAGCGGCGTTTTTTAATGTTGTGCCTGTTGTTTTACGAATACCAATCTCAATAGCCTTAATTTCTTGGACAATTTCGATAAACAAATTGGTTGAAAGTGGTCGATGTTTTAATGCTTGAAAACCCGTGTTCAACGCCTGACGATAACGTAATACTTCTTTGGTTTGTGGGTCAGTTTTGCTATCGGGGTCAGCCGCCGCGCGATAAAGTTCATCATTGGTCGTTACAATGTTTTCAATTTCAGACGATAGTCTAGCCTCTTGCAACACGACACTTTGAATCAACATACTTTGATTTGGAATTCGTGCCGCCAAGCCTCGTAAATTAGCCAATACACGATTAGCGGCAATTGCCTGTTTTAGCACTGCCTTAGTTTCCAGCTCTGTTTTAGGCGGCAATAGTGGTAATTCGTTATAGGGTTTGTTGCAGTTGAAAATCATGGTATCAAATCCTTTTTGCACTTTATTTTTAGTTTTTCTGAGTTATTGCTGTGATTTCAAACTGTCCAAATAATCCGCCCACGATTGCATCATTTTTCGGTGGCAATACGCCATTCAGCGGCATCTAAATCAAATTCACTCCATTCTGCCATTGCTAAATTTGCAGGTCTGGTAAATAGAATTATCATTTCCGACACGTTCGATTTTTTTAGCATAACTTTTTCTCTGAATTCTTTTGAGTACGCCATTTGTTGTCAATACCTTTCTATTTTTTGATGTTGCAGCTACCATTCTAGGGTTTGTTGACTGTAGTGTTAATATGATTACCGAAAATAATCTGCCTTTCGCTGATTTTAATTGGGAAACTGGTGCGGGGCGACTTTGAAAGAAATTTTTGCGGAGTGAGTAAAAATGGCTAATATGAATAAAACGAATTTATCCAAACTACCAGAACAGATGCGTTTTCTTGTTGAAGAAAAAGATGATTTACTGGACGTGGTGTTACGCGCCCATCTTTACATTGAGCAATTATTGGACGAGATGCTTGGAATGTGGGCAGCAAATCCCCAATACATGAAGAAGGCAAATTTGAGCTTTGCTCAAAAAGTTAATTTAGTAAGAGCTTTAAACTTACACCATCCAGAAGAAGGGATATGGAAGGCTATTTTCGACTTAAATTCAGTGAGAAATGATTTTGCACATCACTTGTCGTCAGATGAGCGACAAAAGAAAATTCGTAAATTTATTGATTCTACAAATTCATATTTTTCTGATACGAAATCAGATAAATATGAATATTCAATTTACGAAGAATTATTGCTTTGTTTTTCTTATTTGTTTAGTAGTCTTGGAGCGATTAAGAAAGAATATGAATTTCGTTCATCTATGTTGCATGATTTGGAAAATAGAATGTTAAAACAAAAAAGTAAGACAACGACAATTATTGGGAGTGAGACCGCAATATCTGGCTATACATGCGGCATAAAATAACGCTTTCCTATTTCTGCACTTTAAATATACCCCCATAAATACCCCCGACAGTGCGTTGCTGCCCTCTTTTTTTTCCAATTACTGAGATTGTTTTCGATTGCTTCGGGTTGTTCGTTAGTTTTGAAGTGTTGTTCACACTTCGCTATTTTCTCAAGTTCCTGCCAACGCTTAATTACTTTCGCACGGGCTACAACATCGTAACCTGTCATTACAATCATTGTTGCTTCGTAGTCAAGTTCGTAGCAAACTTCATTTTTACCATTTCCAGCGACGTATGTTGTTGATTTAAAACCACTGCTCAAATTTGAGCCGTCCTCATTTAATTGTTTAACGATTATTCGAATGTCACGCACGACGTTTTTATGTTCTTTTCCGGTCAACGCTGCAATTTCAGTCGAAAGCATAACTTTTGGATTTACGACAACTTCTTGTTTCGGTTCTTGAGAATGTTCACTCACAAAATCTAAAATCCGCTTTGCCTCGACAATATGCTCATCGTCCGTTTTCAAGCTCTCACATTTTGTGACCGGCTCATCGTCAAGTAGGGCAGGGGGATTTTTCACGCTAGCGAATTTGTTTACAGGTAATTTTGATTTCACAATTAGGCGCATTAGGTTTGATTCGTTGATAAAAACCACCTGATATTTTTTACCGATTGAATTCACAGAATCGCGTTTCACGATTCCATTATCAACCAAAAGATGATAATGGAACACGGCGAAAATAGCGTTATAATTCTGCCGTGAGTTGAATTTGGGAAAAGCACCCATCGGGTATTGTACCCTTTCTGATTGCGCTCATTTTTTGCTCATGGCGTGGGAATGCCTCCTTGAAGCATTGTGCCTTCTACTGATTGCGCCCACGCTTTGAAGCTGATAACTGCTCCGCATTCGATGCGAAAGTGACTTATCGGCAGTGTGATTACCACTGATAAAGCTAGCTGTGTCATCTTTATCCTTTGTGCTAACAATGTCTGTCCTAGTGTTAGCGGTGGTTCGGTTTAGCTTCATTGATTAGCCCACTAGCGAGGGTGCGTTGTTCCTTAGGGGATTTAGTGGAATCCAGTGCTAAGTATTTCACCGTTATTAACGGGTAAAGCAACGCGCCTGTATCAATTTACTGTTTCATTTCCGTACAAAAATCTTGTACAACTTCGTTCATTACCCTCGTATTTATTGAATTTGCCTGTACAACTTTTATCGTTCATCATGCGGTCACAATGACGCGCCACCTATTTTGATTGCTGAATTCCAGCGGTCACAATGCGGTCATCATGCTGTGACAAAACCAGCTCAATCATGCGCCATTTCTACAATACGTTGTGACATTGTTTGTGACATTTTCGATTGCAACATTTACCCCATTTACTGTGGAATTAAAATTTATATTTCCCGTGAAACCATTACCAATACCGTATTTAGACTGTGGCAAAGTGTGGCAATGCAACATTTCAAACTGTTGCATTTTACTGTGGAAAAACAAACGCTATTTCTCATGAAACGCGCCACAGTGTTGCGTTTTATGTGTGGAAAAGTGTGGCAGTTTAAATAGAAATTTGGGGCGTAAAAAAGCCCTGTTGTTTTTAATCAACAGGGCTTTTTAATTTGAAATACCAATTTAAATCAAAGCCATTTTTCCTCTTTTAGCCTGTTTTTTAGCAAAAATCTTCTTTAATGCAGAAGAAAGTTCTGCTTTTTCATCCTCTGTCCAAGGAGCGTACATAGATGGGGATGGTGCAGTAACATGAATTTTCCCTGCTACAACATCATCAATGAAAGATTGAGCATCGTTAGCAGATGTTGTGTTCTCTAAATTCACAATTACACCATCATTTAATTTGCCAATTATAGTGCCATTACTTCTGTTCATGACTGTTCCCCTCTTGTGTATTTCTCTATTGACATCAGAGATAGTTTTCATATTTTTAATGTTATTTAATCGAGAATCAAACTCGATGTATTTCACTTCTCCACCGCTATATTTATCGTTTTTAATAGCAGTTCTAACCGCGGTTTTAGCACAACTATTTTGCTTCCAGCATGGCATAGCAAAGTATGTCCCTGTTCCTGCGAATCTAGCAATATCGCCATGAGATTCCCCACCTTTTACTGCAAGTATCTCTTTACTCTCCATATCAACAACACATACTTCGATAACTATATCGTCATTTCCATAATTTAATTCGTCATCGAATATCGATTCATCTGCAATTTTGTTTTTCCATTCTTGGATTAAATTACCATCGCCTGCAAACATAAATGCAGTATCTTCGTCGAAGATGGAAATCTTATCTAACTCAACGTCATCAACAAAAACGATATATTTATCGTTTTCAGCAGACCATTGAGAATCTGTAGCGATTTCACCAACCACTAAATCTAAAACGTTTGTCGTCATTCAGTTAGAATCCTAAAGTCTTATTTGTAATTATCGGGAATTTAAACGTTAATAAAGCCCCACAACGTCCAGTCGCAGAGCTTCCTTTTTGGGGTTATCTTACAGCTAAGTTTATAAAACTACCAAAGTTTTAATGTCTCATAACGTTTGTTTAAGGCTTACTCGCATTTGCTCCCCCACTGCTGTAATTCAAATTTCAAACCACCGCTAAACCACACCGCGCCTAAATACCGCTAAACCACACCGCGCCTAAATATAGCCAGTAAGAAAGTGCTGTAATTTACATTGTAGCGGCTATCATTTTTTAATATCATGCCGCGCATGAACTCAAAACATACCAAAACATTGCACGCTGTTTTTGCCAAACCG
The DNA here is from genome assembly GCA_903834465.1 of uncultured Pseudomonadota bacterium. Taxonomy (GTDB): domain Bacteria; phylum Pseudomonadota; class Gammaproteobacteria; order Methylococcales; family Methylomonadaceae; genus UBA10906. The sequence goes on from CAILJB010000135.1 coordinate 8,303, forward strand.
ACAACGGCAACGTTGGAATGGTCACGGGTTGAATCGTTACTTATCGCATTAGGTTGTAACGTCATTGAAGGGCGTGGCTCTCGCGTGAGATTTGAATTTAATGGCACAATCGCCGCCTTTCATCGTCCACACCCCGCCAAAGAAGCAAAGCCCTATCAAATCGAACAGGCGCGGGATTTTCTAACCACAATCGGATTTAAACCATGAACAAATTGACCTACAAAGGCTATACAGCCCGAATTGATTTTGATGACCGTGACAACATTCTTGTTGGTCGTTTGCTAGGTATTAAGGACGTGATAGCATTTCATGCTGATAACGTCGCCGATTTGCGCGTGGCATTTGAAGAATCTGTTGACGATTATTTAGAGGCTTGCGCTGCTATTGGTAAATCTCCTGACAAAACAGTGAGCGGCAAATTGTTGTTAAGACTTTCGCCCGATATTCATGCGGCGGCACAAATCAAGGCGAAATCTTTAGGCAAAAGTCTTAATCAATGGGCAAGTGAAACGTTGAGCGACGCTGTTATGGTTTAAGTTTCGGGCTTGCAAAAAGGATTGCAACCCATGCGGTAAAAGTGCGGTAATTTATGTTGCAATGCCCATGCAATCACGCGCCACACTTGCCTTTGATGGTTGCAATGGTGCGGTAATTATTGCGGTAAATTAAGCCTTATTTTTCTCTTTGATAATCTGATAAACGGACATTTGCGAAACACCATGCTTCACAACAAGTTGGTTGATGGTCATGCCATTTTTGTAATCACTTAAAATATCGGCGTGCAATTTCTTGGATTTCTCAGCATGACGTTTTGAAAAGTAAACATTGATGCCTGCCCATGATGCCGCTAATTCATCGATGATTTTCTCTACGGTCGAGGGTTCGATTTCATTCGTCATCATAATCTCGCGCATATCCGCAATTAAATCTGCCGCCATTGCATTACTCCGTATCATTGTTGATTGAGCGCGAAAGTATATAACTTAGCGTTAAAAGAATTTATTAAAGCACTTTACTAACACAATATTCACACCGCAGGCACAGGATAGCCATTTGCTTGTAGCCACGATTTACGCTCACTCCACTTGTGATATGCCCAACCCTGCTTATATTTTCGCAACCTGCCCAACTCGATAAAATCATCGAGCGTTTTGCAGCGTTTAAATTCCAATTGCTTAATCTGTTTCGCGCGTAATTGCGCCATAATCGCTGGCGTGAGTTCAATCATATCAACATCGACGTGTTCAACTTCTTTTGCCTCTGCGGGTGTTTTCGCGCCACATTCAGGGCATTCATCGGGATATTGTGCTTTCGAGTAAGCAGCACTGCATTCGAAACAGGTATAAACGGCTGACATTTCCTCGCGGGGTTTCTTGGCTTTGCCGTCTAATGTCCATTCTCGCGCATCCTCAACAAAACCATGCTCATACGTCAGCCCCGCGCAATCCAATATCACGCAATCATTTTTACTTTCATGCGGTCTCATCACTCGACCAACTGCTTGTAAGTAAATCGTGAGCGATTTTGTCGGACGCGCCAATATGCAACAGCTCGCCGCCGGCACGTCCAAGCCCTCAATGAATAATCCCATATTCGACAGCACGGTAAAATGTCCGTCGCGCCACTCGCTCAAGGTTTGGTCTCGAATGTTTGCAGGGGTATTGGCATCAAGATGTTTGGCTGATATTCCCGCCGCCATGAACTCAGCTACGATATTTTTTGAATGCGCTACCGACGAAGCAAATACGATGGTTTTGCGGTCGATTGCGGACGCTAACCAATGCTTAACAATATCCGCCGTAATCTCTTTTTTATCCATGAGCGCGGCGGTCTGCGTGGCATCGTAATCACCTTTCGATTTCTTAACCCCCTTCATGTCTGGCGTGAACGGTGCAAATACCCTCG